>JAGCDP010000046.1 GCA_017651065.1 Treponema sp. | reverse complement strand
TGAACCGACTGCAGAACTGGAAAAGGTTGAAATCTGCGGAAATGCAGCCTTCTGGTCTTTTGACCGAAAACAATATGCAAAGGCAAACTGGTGGAAAAAGACAGCTGCAGCTGGAATTGGAGAAATGATTACAATCAGGACAGCAAATACTTTGCGGAAGCTTGCTTATGAGATTTAAATGAGAGGATTATAATATGATTCGCAAAGCAGAGAAAAAAGATTTGGCACGCATCGCAGAGATACATATATTGCAAGACTTTTTGTTGAACCTGTTCTTCAGAATACCTTGTACTCTTACAACCTGTCTGTTCCTCTTAAGCGGAATCACAATGCAGCATTATCTTCTTGTAATATGGTCTGTGATTTTTGGAATCGGGCATATTTTCGTTACGAATAAAAATCGGGTTGAGTAGGGAAAAACAAATGTGCTTTTTGTATTACCGCTGACTGTGCATTTTGCTTGAAAACTCCCTTGAAAAAGTGTACACTTTTAAGAAAGAGTCGCTTGAAAAAGTGTAGTAAAACGACAAAAACTCCCTTGAAAAAGTGCAGCAGGAGGATGGTATGTTCAAAAGAAAAATCATGTCAGAATTTGAAGCCTGGAAAAATACTGGTGGCAAAAAGAAAGCTCTTGTTGTAAAAGGACTTCGCCAGATTGGTAAAACATACAGTGTCTGTGAATTTGCAAAAGCCAACTATAAGAATATTGTATATGTAAACTTCAAAGAAAATGAAAGCGCAAAAAAAATTTTTGATACTGACCTGAATGTAAATAGAATTATCATAGACCTTTCGGCAATTATTCCAGGCTCTCATTTTGAAGAAGGAAATACAGTAATTATTTTTGATGAGATTCAGGAATGTGCAAATGCACGTTCAAGTATTAAGCCATTCTGTGAAGACGGACGCTTTGACATAATTGCTACTGGTTCTCTTCTTGGAATTAAAGGCTATAACAAGAAAAAAAGTAAGGGTGTACCAACCGGCTTTGAGCGTATTGTTTACATGAAACCAATGGACTTTGAGGAGTTTCTGTGGGCCAAAGGAATTGGTGAAGATGTAATCAATTACCTTCGTGAATGCTATGAAAAGAAAACTCCAGTAAGCGAAGCAACACATACTGCAATGCTCAGATACTTTAAGGAATATATCTGTGTTGGTGGACTTCCGTACATCGTTGATAGATTTATTTCTACAAATGATATGAACATCGTCTGGCAGGAACAGCATGATATCATTGAAGAATACAGAGATGATTTTGGTAAGCATCTTGACGAAAATGAAAATGAAGAAATTGACCATGCCCTGCTCGGTAGAATAAACAGAGTATTTGAATCTATTCCAGCTCAGCTTGCAAAAGAAAATAAGAAGTTTGTTTTCGCTAATCTTGAAAAAAAAGGACGTTCAGAGAACTATCTTCCGGCAATTCAATGGCTCTGCGACTTTGGAATCATAAACCTGTGTTACAATCTTACAAATATATCTGATCCGCTTGAAGGAAACAAAATTGATAATGTCTTTAAGATTTACATGCAGGATTCAGGCCTCTTTATTTCTATGCTTGACCGTGACAGTGCTGCAAAGATTCTTTCCGGAGATTTAGGATTTTATAAAGGCGCAATCTTTGAAAACATCATTGCCGATTGTTTTTCTAAGCAGGATAGAAAGCTGTATTACTTCCACAAGGATTCAGGACTCGAAATAGACTTTGTTTCAAAGGTAAAGAATGATATATCACTTATCGAAGTTAAAGCCACAACCGGAAACACAAAATCTGCAAATACTGTTCTGAAAAATACTCAGTATGATGTAGAGGTCTGCTACAAGCTTTCTGAAAACAATGTTGGCGTTGTAGACAACAAGATTACAATTCCTTATTACATGAGTATTTTTTTATAACGGTTGCACATAATGAAGCTTGATGTCTGTTATACCTGCTTTCTTACTGCTATGATGGGGGAATAATGACAGAAACAACAGAACAATAAAGGAGAATTTTACTGTGAAAGCAGTTATTAAAATCAACGAAAACACCTGGCGCATTGAAGATGGCATGGTCAGATTTTATCTGCTTTGTGGTAGCGAGAAGGCGGCTTTAATTGATACCGGCATGACTTGTCCTGATGCAAAACAGACTGCCCGGGAGCTTACAAACCTTCCTCTCATTTTGATAAACACTCATGCAGATCCTGATCATATTTCGGGCAACGGCGTCTTTGATGAATTTTATATGAGCCCGAACGAAGAAGAAAATCTTCATGCCCATAATGCACAGGGAAAGATTCTTCCGATTCGCGAAGGAGATGTTATTGACCTTGGCGGCAGAGAGCTTTTGATTGTCGACATCCCGGGCCATACACCAGGAAGCGTTGGAATCATCGACAAAAACAACCGAGTTTTCATAAGCGGCGACAGCGTTCAAAACAGCAATATTTTTATGTTCGGTCCTGGACGGAATCTAACTCAATACATTGAAAGCCTCAAGCATCTTTCTAAATACGAGGACCTGTTCGACGACATTTACCCGATGCACGGAACCTTCCCTGTAAAAAAGGATTTGATTCCAAAACTGATTCAAGGCGCTCAATCCATTCTGGATGGAAAAGCTCAGGAATATGCCCAGCCGGTAAACATGTTTGGCAATGAAGTGACTTTGTATAAATTTGATTATGCAGGATTTTTATGTCAAAAATGAATACATGGGATGATAAGTTTGATTATTTAAAACTAACACGCTCTCTCTATCTGAATGTCGATTACCTTCAGTTTCTTGTTGAAAAAGTCTGGAAGATTACGAAGAAAGTTGATGTAGTAGATTTTGGCTGCGGCTACGGATATCTTGGGCTTGTGCTGATGCCGTTGCTGCCGGAGGGAAGTACGTATACTGGCGTCGATATTTCCGAAGAACTGATTAAAAAAGGTCGAGAGATTTTTAAGAATGTTCCTTTCAATTATAAGTTTATCCTTTCTTCGGCAAACGATGTCCCGGAAAATGACGACACTTTTGACATCGCCATCTGTAACAGCGTTCTGATGCACATCCCAGAACCCGATGTTGTGCTGGCAGAAATGAAACGCATCACAAAAAATGACGGTATGATTATTACATGCGAATCAAACTGGAATGCGGTAAATGCCTTGCTATATATCGACGGAATAAAAAAGAGCAAAATTACCGACCTTGGTTTCCTTCAAACCCTGTTTGAGCGCGTTCATGAAAAAACAAAAACCGATGGTAATATCGGAATGAAAATGCCTGTCATTATGGTACGGAACAATATCAAAAATATTCAGGCCCGCATCAGTGACAGCGTTCGGATTATTCTCGCAGATGAAAAAAATGAAGATCAGGATTCTATTTACACCTCATTACAATCAGATGGTTTTGGCGCAGAACTTACCGATGAACAAAAATCAGGAAAAATAAACTGGTTCATCGAACAAGGGTTTTCGAGGGAAGAAGCAACTGATTATCTGGAAAAAGAAATCAAACTGAATGAGATGTTCCGAAACCGCGATGAGCTGAATATGGTATATGCCGCCGCCATGACCTTCTGTTTTGGCTATGTAAGGAAGTGAAATGGTAGTAGAAAAATATAAGGAATTTAAAAAATGGCTTCCTGGATGGTACATTTAAGAATCGCAGATAAGCTGCTTGATCAGTTAGAGAATATTGATGAAACCGCATTTGTAATGGGAAATATTGCACCGGACAGCGGAGTTCCAAATGATGATTGGACAAAGTTCACGCCTCCAAAAACTGTTTCACATTTCAATGATGGCAAATACAATGCCTCCATCAATATAGACGAATTTTGTTCCCAGTATTTTAATAACGAACTCATTAAGACTTATAACAAAAAGCAGTTTTCATTTTTTCTAGGATATTATGTTCATCTATTATCTGATATTGAATGGTCTCAGTTTGTTTATCAGCCTTTAATTCAGGCATATCCGAAAGAAGCTGCCGAAGACGAATATAAGCTTGTGTGGACCGCAAAGAAAGACTGGTACGATATTGATTTTCTGTACTTAAAACAACATCCGGATTTTCGCGGTTTTTCAATTTATGAGAATGCAGTAAATTTTGATAATGAGTTTATGCCGATTTTTGCAAAAGACGCCTTTGAAAACAGAAGACAATATATCTGCTGGTTTTACCGCAACGATGAAAGAGGAGAACTTGAGCGCGAATATAAATATCTTAGTCCAGAACAGGCAGAAGCTTTTGTGCAAAAAACAGCCGAGAAAATCCAAAGAATTATATCTGAATATTGATTATCTTCAGTTTTTAGTATAAACCGTTCCGGTCTCCGTCCACTGCGGAATAATCTGCTGGCCAAGAAGCCTTATTGAATTCTCTTCAAAGAATTGCAGGATTGTAGGAATTCCTTCAACAAAGAATTCATTCTGTGATTTTGCTGTAAGTGGTCTTTGGACACCCTCTGGGTCTTTCAACAAATTATCCTGAATCGTAAAAGAGATACCTAACTCTGCGTTTACGAAAGTTCCATCCATTGCCTTATATGCCGGTGTTTCTACGCGATTGATTTTTAGGAGTCCAAGCATTTCATCTTCGTAGGCTTTCCAATTGTTTTGAGAAATCTCGATTTTTTGTTTGTCAAAGTTCAGGTTTTCAAATAAATCCTGGGCGTAGGTTGCATAATCATTTAAAAAATCATAAAAGGCGGTGACATCTTTTTGTTTGTTCTGATAATACGGTTCACCCTGATCACGCTGCCATGTTGAAACCAGGTCCTGTTCTCCGCGCTGCTGCTTCATGTATGCAATAGAATCTTCGGTATGTTCACGGTACAAATAAATGAGCAAAGGATTAAGCGGTTTTATGCACTCCGCGATTTTCTGGACGAACGTCTTGAGTCTTTCGTAAGGTGCGGCTTTGAGTAAATATGTAAAAATCTGATACTGAAATAAACTGCTGTCTAAGATATAAATCGTATCCTTATCCTGCCCGGCTTTGCTTGCAAAAGCTTCCCATTTTTCCAGAGCCTGAATTTCATATCTATCAAGTGAAGTAGTGAAGGCATCATATTTCAAAAGCTCCTCATACCATGCCTGCTTCTGGGATTCCTTACACCTTCTGCTTATAGCCTCCTGATCAATTCCGACTGTAGTTTTCCGAACCTCTGCCACTTCATCCAAAAGCTTTGCGACTTCGGAATATTTGATTTTGAAGTTCTGATACTCTTCTTTGCTCATACAGCTTTCTGTGAAAAACAAAACCGGATGCGGCTGCGAAACCTCATGGAGCCAGCGGACTTTTTTCCCATTGAGTAAAAGCTGTTCATAAAGCTTCTGAGAATTTGTCGATTTTCCTGTTCCAGGGAGCCCCTCTAATATGATTAATCGGTTTCGCATTTTTCGCTTCCTTCAAAAATATTATAAAAAACACTGTCTTTATTTGCAATCTAAATTATGATATCTTAAAATTATCAAGGAATAAAAATGGTAGTAGAAAAATATAATCCAAAGTGGGTAGAGCAGTTTAGTGTCCTCAAGGAATTTCTAGAAAAAAATACGACGGAATATATTTCCATTGAACATGTCGGAAGCACATCAATTCCGGGAATGAACGCAAAGCCTATTATTGATATCGATATTGTTGTGGAAGATGCAGCTCAATTTCTGCGATTAAAAGAAGAACTTGAAAAAATCTGTTACGTTCATGAAGGAGATCGTGGCATTTCTGGTCGTGAAGCTTTTGATAATGAAAACGTTGCAATCAATATCGATCATCATTTATATGTTTGTGTTAAGGATAATGCCGAACTTTTGCGGCATCTTAAATTCCGCGACAAGCTTCGCTCATCACCGGAACTTGTAAATGAATATAATAAAATCAAAGAAGAAATTCTCGCAAAGGTTGGAGCCGACAACCGCGCAGGATATGTTCAGATGAAAGAAACAGATTATAAATGGTTCTTTGATAAAGTGTTATCTTAAAATCATCAGGAGCCCTCATGGATCAGAGCCCAAAGAAATATAAAAGAACCTTGCTTGCCTGCTATCTTGGTTTTATAACTCAGGCAATTACGGCAAACTTTACTCCGCTTTTGTTTTTGATGTTCAACAAAAACTATGGTGTCTCTCTTGGAAAAATCGCGCTTATTCCTGCTGTGTTTTTTATGACTCAGCTTGTCGTAGATATAATTTGTGTTCGGGCCGTAGATAAAATCGGCTACAGAAAATGCATCGTAACTTCATGCCTGTGTTCTGCTGCAGGCCTTGTTCTTCTTGCATTTTTGCCGGAGCTTTTTCCGGACCCGTTTGTTGGAATCATCATAAGTGTTGTAGTTTACGCAATTGGAAGCGGCCTTGTAGAAGTGCTTGGAAGCCCGATTGTAGAGGCATGCCCGTTTGACCACAAGGAAGCAGTCATGAGCCTTTTGCATTCGTTTTACTGCTGGGGCTCTGTTGGCGTAATTGTTATTTCTACACTTTTCTTCAAGTTCGTTGGAATTGACAACTGGAAAATCCTTGCCTGCATCTGGGCTGTAATCCCGCTTTACAACATTTACAATTTTGCAACCTGCCCGATTGAACAGCCTAATGGCGGCGAAAAGGGTATGGGCATTGTTGCGCTGTTCAAGCTTCCGCTTTTCTGGGTTGCAATAATCCTTATGATTTGCGCCGGCGCTTCGGAGCTTTCAATGGCACAGTGGGCTTCGGCATTTGCAGAGTCTGCGCTGGGACTTTCCAAAAATATTGGAGACCTTGCAGGCCCGTGCCTTTTTGCAGTTGCCATGGGAACAGTCCGCGCTATCTTCGGAAAGTTCGGTCACAAAATGAACCTTATGCGCTTTATGATTTTTTCAGGAGCCTTGTGCGTTGTAAGTTATCTGCTTGCTTCTCTTTCTGCAAATCCAATGCTCGGACTTCTGGGCTGTATTCTCTGTGGCTGCTCGGTAGCAATCATGTGGCCGGGAACAATCAGCATCTGCTCCCCAAGAATCCCCAAAGGTGGAACCGCCCTTTTTGCCATGCTGGCCATGTCTGGAGATTTAGGTGGCGCTGCCGGTCCCGCCCTTGTCGGCAACATTTCTCAAATCTTTGGTGACAACCTTAAAGCAGGTCTCCTTGCAGGAACTATTTTCCCTGTGGTTTTAATTGTAATGATTCTGTTGATTCCGCGCGAAAAAGTAGAGTGATTTTTTAGCAATGGCAAATACTGCGTGATGCAGATCAATTGCTTGCTGATTTTCCCAGGAGTCGATTAAGAGAATGGTGTCATTTTCGTTGTCGGTCGCTTCGCCAAAAGGCAGGTAGTATTCATAGCGGAGGTTTCCTTTTTCAGCGCGGATTTTTTCAACAGTTCCGCTGGAAATCATTTCGCGGGCAAAAGCCTGTGCTGCACCTTTTTTTCCTGTGTAACGAAGATTTACTGTTATTGACATTTGGTCCTCCTGATCTATCGATTCTTTTTTAATCTTGATGCTATTAAATGTGAAATTGTAGCAAATAATATGATAATAGAAATGTAGTCCAAAGCAAAGAGGACGTAGCCGCGTTCAAAATCAAAAAAGAAAAACTGCTGCTGGAGGATAAGATATTTCCAGACCCCGCGGGCGATGAAGGCGTAGAGGCCGTAAATGCAGGCGAGGGCAAGAAGAATGCGCGGAATGATTTTTGCCGTAACATTCTGAAAAAGCCGTCCTACATGCAGCCCGATATGCACCGACATAAAAAGATAATACCAATGACTGGCAAGCAGATGCGCAATGCGGGCAAAGCCAAGCCCACTCTGAATGTTCAAAAATGTGAAGACGTGATTTGAAAGGATGATGCCGCTTATCATCAAAAAGATTGTGCAAATTAAAATACAGCAGTTGATGACAGTCTGCATTACGCGGTATGGGTTATATTTTCCGCGAAAGATTGCCCCGTACCAGCGACGGTTCAAAATAATGTGGACAACCCAGAGGACAAAAAGACCCACGCCCAAGATTTCATGCACAAGGTCTGCCGGGAAAAGGTAGTTTCCTCCCATGAGTATGATGGAAAGAATGGTCATGGTTATATCAATAGTCATTCTTAAGCGCTGGGTTCTTGTCATTATTCTGCTCCTATTTCAACAAACCTTCAATATACTTCTTAATGTCTGCACCGCTTCCGCGGGTAAAATCTTTTCCGCCCTTAAAGTCTGCGCCTTTTGCAAACTTAGACAAATCTGTGCCGCTGCGACCAAGACCGCTGCCGCCGCTGGTACAAAGAGTAATCATTTTTTTGCCCGACCAGTTCTGGCTTTCTACAAAGGTGTAAACAATTTTTGGGGCATAAGCCCACCAGATTGGATAGCAAACAATAATAGTGTCGTAGCCCGAGATGTCTATTTTATTTGCTATTGCAGGACGGCTTTTCGGATCATTGCATTCAATCGAAGAAAGTGATTTTTTGTCGTGCCAGTCTAAGTCAGCGGCGGTATATTTGTGAACGGGCTGGATTTCAAAAATATCAGCTCCCATTTCTTTAGCGGCATTTTTTGCCATGCGTTCTGTTGTTCCTGTCGCGCTGAAGTAAACAAAAGCCACGGTCCCTGAGCCTGTCGAAGGGTTAGCAAATGCTCCTGTCATCATAAAGCCTCCAATTAAAAGTGTAAGAATTAATTTTTTCATTTTGTTTCTCCTGTGTTAGCCCGCCGGTCAGAGCGGGCGGTGTTCTATAGCAAAGCGTTAAAAAAAATTGCGATGCAGCAATTTTTTAGCTTTACCACTTATTATTCCAATATCTCAAAAACCGCTGTCACATCGCCTTTGCCAAGAATTTTCTTAAGCTCAGCCTGTGTAATACTGGTGGTTGAGCTTGTCGAAACCACTTTTCCAAGGCGGGTAAAGTTCCAGCTGTTAGTGTCGTAGTACATTGTAATCTGATTTCCCTGATATAAAATGATGTTGCCGGCAGTGGTTGTAATCTGTGTATCGTTTCGGGGAAGGGTAGT
>JAGCDP010000045.1 GCA_017651065.1 Treponema sp. | reverse complement strand
TCTACAACAAGACCAAAGGTCTGATCATCAAGTGTAAGAATAAGAAGATTTTCAAGCTTCTTTTCATCGCGCTTTTGAACTTCGATATTGAAGAACAATCGCAAATCGAGGATTGGAATAATCTCGCCACGAAGGTTATATACACCAAGTACAAATGGAAGTGTGTTAGGAACATAAGTAAAGCGTCCGGCCTTAGCAATTTCCTTAACATACATAATATCTATAGCGTAATCCTTATCGGCAAGCGAGAAAGTTACCATCTTAAAATCAACATAGCTTGCGGCTTCTTTCTTTTCCTGAAGTGCTTCGTTGAGCTGTTCGGCAGTTTGAACTACATTCTTTTCTTCCATACTAGTGCCCCCTTACCCGTTGATCCTGGCATTTGCCTGGGCCAGTAATTCCTGCTTTACACCCAAATCAAGAAGCTGACTTACATCTATAATCAAAGAAACCGAACCATCACCAAGGATTGATGCACCGGCAATACCCGGAGAATTGGTAAACTTGTCGCGCAAAGGCTTGATTACAACGTCCTCTTCGCCAATTAATGTGTCTACCATAACACCAATCTTCTTTTCCTGAGTACCAACAATTACAATGTAGCACTCATCGCCAGTCTGATTTTCCGGAATGTTGAACAGTCGCGAAAGACGAAGAACGCTTATTACTTCGTTGCGGACATTCATAATTTCGTAGTTATCGATATGGCTTATTTCATTAATATTAATACACTGACTTTCAATAACGTTAGCAATAGGAATAGAGTAGATTTCAGTACCAACGCGAACAAGCAGACCCTGAATAATGGCAAGTGTAAGAGGAATCTTAATGATAAATGAAGTTCCCTGCCCTTTTACAGAGTTGATTGAAATGCTTCCCTTAATGTTGTTGATCATTGTCTTAACAACATCAAGTCCAACCCCGCGTCCGGAAATGTTAGAAATTTTGTCGGCAGTAGAGAAGCCCGGCTGCATAATAAGCTGGTAGGCTTCCTGGTCTGTAATAACCTTATCCGGATGGATAAGACCATTTTCAACAGCCTTGCGGCGAACCTTATCAACATCAATTCCGGCACCATCATCTTTAATTTCAATAACGATAAGGTTTCCTTCGTTAGAAGCTTTAAGAAGTACAGTACCGGTTTCCGGTTTTCCTGCAGCCTTGCGCACCTCTGGAGTTTCAATACCATGGTCTACAGAGTTTCGTACACAGTGCATGATTGGATCAAGAAGATCTTCAACAACTGACTTATCAAGTTCTGTGTCTTCACCTTCAATTTCAAGATTAATCTTTTTGTTCAAATCTTTCTGAAGGTCGCGTACTACACGAGGGAATCGGCTGAAAATCTGATTGATTGGAACCATTCGGATTTTCATTACGCCTTCCTGAAGCTCGCCTGCAATTGTACCAAGCTGCTGTGTATATGAACGGAAGCGTCCTGTTATGCCCTTAGATTCTGTTTCGTACTGGTCGAACATGCTACCCATGTCGCCGTACTGTTCGGTAAGACGCTTTTTAATTTCATTAAGAGGTACACCCTTTTGAAGCTCTTCCATGTAAGCCGGAAGTTCATCAAGGAGCATACGGAATTTTTCTCTGAACTGAGATTCAACAGACTGGAATTTAACAAGCTCGTTCTGAGTCTGACTTGCCAGCTGGTTGAATGAAGCCTTTATAATAACTGCTTCTGAAACAAGGTTCAAAAGATTGTCGATTCGGCGTGAATCTACACGAAGGATTGAACCCTGCTGTGCATGACCTGCACCAGTAGCGGCAGGAGCATCTTTCTTTTCTGGTTTTGCTTCTGCTTTCTTTTCTGCAATCTGTTCATTAATTTCGTCTGCCTTAGCCTGACCTGCAAGAGGTTTAGCCTGTTCAGCAGGAGCAGCAGATGGTTCAGGAGCAGCTGCGGCAGGAGCTGGAGCTGTACCAGAAGAATAATTATCATCAGAAAGAAGATGTGCATCTGTAACAAGAGTAACATCACTCAAGAAAGATGCGTCTTCAATAGCCTCTGCTTTTTCTGAAGAAGCAAGATAATAGAAAACAGTTTCATAAAACTGATCTTCGTAAAGAGCGTCAAAATCTGGAACTGTTTTAAGAACATTACCAACAGCCTTAAGCGCTGCAAAAACCTGAATACCGCCAACAGTATTCATAGGATTATTTTCATCAAACTTAACTGCAACGCACCAAAGGGACTGGCTTCCTTCGCAGGCAGACTTTAATTCTTCATATTCGTCTTCTGAAAGTGCAGGAAGAGGAATGCCGTCTGAACCAGCAGGAGCAGCCGGAGCCGGAGATGCCTTAACAGGAGCCGGTGCTGCTTTTGCAGGTGCCTTTTTAGGAACAGGCTTAGAACCCTTTTCCGGAATGTAAGCCTTTAGCTTTTCTATAATTCCATCTATATTTTCTTCATAGACGGTACCATTCTGTCTTGCTTCAAGCATTGCTTTAATGACATCGATTGAGGTAAGAAGTAAATCTACAACATCCTCATCGACTGAAACTCTATCTGAACGGATTTCATCAAGAACATCTTCTACTGAATGTGTAAAATGAGACAACTCCATCATTTCGACAGTTGCAGAACCACCCTTTAAAGTATGGGCTGCACGGAAGATTTCATCAATTGCCTCATGATTAGAAGGATCATTCTCAATGACAAGGATATTGCTTTCGAGCTGCTCAACCTGTTGTTCTGCCTCTGCAAAGAAGTCCTTTAAGAGTTCCTCATTGTTAGGATCAAGATAATCACTCATACACTCTATTATATACCGAAAATACAAGTTTTCAAGATAAAATGAACGAAAAATGCAGAAAAAAATCAACCGTAAAATAGCCTTGCAAAGGTGTTTTTTTTGTCTTTTTATGCCGATAATAATATGTGATATTTTGTTTAAAAGGGTATATAATAATAGAGAGAGTTTTAAGGAGAACTAGATGAAAAGTTTAAGCATAAAAATCAGTTTGATTTCGTTTATTATTATAATTATATCATCTGTAAGCATTGGATTTACTTCCATTAAAAGCGCCAAGGCCAGTCTTGAAAAAGAAATGACAAAGGCTATTGTTGAATCTGTACACGCAACGGCAGAATCAATCAGGGCTTCGGATGAAAAAGAATATAAAATGCTCGAAACTCTTGCTGCCCTTCCAGAAATTCGTAACCCGGATATTTCTCTTCTTGATAAAACCCACACTATTTATGGTGCAATGATTCTTGATGATGACTATATTGACGTTTGTATTCTTGACAAGGATGGTTTTGCCTGGATTAATAACGGTGCCCGAATGATTCCTTTTAGTGAAAGACATTACTTTCAGGAACCTTTTAAGACCGGTCAGCGATTCCAGACAGACCCTTATATAAATAAAGTAACAAGTTCTCCTGCAGTTTTCTATTCCGTACCTGTTTTTGATGACAACAACAATATTATCAATGTAATTTTCTGTGTAATTGACGGACTTCAAATAAGTCATCTTTCTACCGGACACAAGGCAGGCAACAACAGACCGGCCTTTCTTGTAACTCTTAATGACGGCCCGGGCGGAGAAAACGAAGCATATTCAGAGCTCCACTCAAGCGGAATTATTATTGCAAGCGAAAAACTTCTTTCGCCGGATGCAGTTCTTGAAGAATTTACAACAGAAAGTATTTTTGCAAATGCAGAGCTGTCAGAAAATGAAGATTACATTAAAAAGCTTGCAGCAATAAAAACAGAAACAAGCGGCGTTTTTGAATATAAGAACAAAGGCGAAAGCTACATTCTTGCTTTTGAACGGGTTCCGGATACAAACTGGGTTGCAATGAACGAAGTTCCTTACAGCGATTTCCAGTCGGATTTGAATGCATTACGCAATAGAATTATTATCTTTACTATTATACTTACAATTGTTGCCGTTACAATTCTTACAGCCGTTATTGCTGTTGCAATGAAACCACTTAAGACTGTAAAGAATGCCATTAACGAAATTGCTACAGGTAATGCCGACCTTACAAAACGAATTGAACATAATTCAAAAGATGAAATTGGTGATGTAGTAAACGGCTTTAATCAGTTTGAAGATAAGCTTCAGGGAATTGTACGCGACATTAAAGCTTCAAAAGAAGATTTGACTTCTGTTGGTACAACAATGAGCATGAACATTGTAGACACAGCAAATTCTATTTCTGAAGTTTACAATAATATAGAAGATATGAAGAAAGAAATTGTTACTCAGGGCGAAAGCGTTTCACTTACAGCAACTGCAGTTACAGAAATTTCTTCTAATATACAGTCGCTCGAAAACATGATTGAAACTCAGTCTAACGGAGTTGCACAGGCTTCTACTGCCGTTGAACAGATGATTGGTAACATTTCTTCTGTAAATAAATCGGTTGAACAAATGGCCGAAGCTTTTGATACACTTTTGGCACATACAAACAATGGTGTAGAAAAGCAGCAGCTTGTAACAAATAAAATCAAGGAAATTGAAAGTCAGTCTGAAACACTTCAGGGTGCAAACCTTGTTATTGCAAAAATCGCAAGTCAAACTAACCTTCTGGCAATGAACGCCGCAATTGAATCTGCACACGCCGGTGAAGCAGGAAAAGGCTTTAGCGTAGTAGCAGACGAAATTAAAAAGCTTTCTGACAATTCTGCAAGAGAATCAAATAAAATCAATGAACAGCTTACACAGATTGCCACTTCTGTTGCCGAAGTTGTTGCAGCCTCAAATGAATCGAACGAAGCCCTTAACAAGGTTGCAGAGCTTATTAAAGAAACAGACGAAATTGTACGCCAGATTCGATACGCCATGGAAGAACAGAATTCCGGCTCACAGCAGATTGGTGAAGCCCTTCACATTATGAACGACACTACTTCAGAAGTTAGGGCAGCCAGTCACGAAATGGCAGAAGGAAACAAGTCTATTCTTGATGAAATAAAGAATCTTCAGAATGCAACTGACGCAATGAAAGATAGCATGCAGAAGATTATCAGCGGTGCCGATAAAATCAACCAGTCTGGAAACGAATTGAACCAGATTGCGCCACAAATGAAATCTTCTATTGATCAGATAAGCAATCAGATAGATCAGTTTAGAGTTTAGGAGTCACTTATGAAAAAAGCAATTCTAACAGCAGCAGTCATTTTTCTTACAGCAGGCCTTTTTGCACAAGCAGCCTTCAGCGGATATTCAGGTGGAAAAATAAATTACGCAACAAATGAAGCTCAGACACAGGAATATGATCCTGACCTTACACTGCAGGCCTTTTTCCAGGGCCAGTTCAACTTTTCGCAGAACATGTGGGGCCGTCTTGAATTTTCACTTGATACTGCTGATTTTATAAGCTCCGAATTATTCCACGAAACAATGGCCGCTTTTAAAATTGACGAGCTTTCATTAACATTTAAATCTAACTCAGATTCAGATGCAAACTACTTCAGTGTTTTCATGGGAATATATGACCCGATTGGTTCAGATGTTTTCCTTCAGCGATATTTTGGTATTCAGCCAATTGCTTCAAAAATTACAGAAAGCTGGCTTGGCATTGCAGGCTCTGTACTCTACCCTCACTTTGGAATTGGTATTGCCGATGTAAAACGCCTTATGTCTGCACCAATTACTCTTGGAGGTTATGCATATATTAATCACGAAGATGACCTTCATTATGTATTCAATACAGACTTCCGCTTTGCCTGTGTTTACCGCTACTTTACCTTTGATTTTGCAGGCGGTGTTGGTCTTCCAATTTCCGATAACAACAAGGGACAGGAAGCAATTGCAGTAATTGATAAGGTTCTGCTCCATGCAGGAACAACAATGCTTATTGGAAACAATTATACACAAGGTCTTTTTATTCAGGCAGGCTTGTTTAATATTCCGGTAACAAAACGTAACGCAATTACACTTTCACCAGATGATATTTATCTTTTGATTGAACCTCGCCTTTTGCTCGAAAATGCACACGTAAACCTTTCGTTCTTCAGCTTGCCGCAGGATACAGTTGATCAGCTTATATTTGTTGATGACACTCTTGGTGTAAACCTGAACATTTACGGTGATTCATTTTCGCTTGGTGCAAACCGCTTTACACTTGGAACAAACTTTTCTCTGTCATTTACAGACAAAACATTTCTGGATCTTGCAAAGCCGCTTGAACTTATTAAAGGCGATTACAACATAACAATGACACCATACATGTCTACAAACTTCCTGAATGGTGAGCTTCACACACAGTTTTCAATTAAGTTCATGAAGTTTGTAAATGCACGCTGGTACGATGCCTTTACTGCAGATATTGGATATACAGCACACTTTTAATAAGAGCTGTTAGTAAAGTAAATCTCCGTTACTGCGCATATAGGCAAAAACAGAGTCTGGACCTGTAAAGTGGGCACAACCCGCAAAAACAAAAGTGGTTCCAGGCTCTTTTAAATAGTCTGCAATCTTAACTGCCCATTTTTCATTTCTGTCATTCAAAAGCTGCTTGTAATAATCTTTGTAGAAAGGAGATTTAGCCATGTCTTTATCAAAATCACTGTAATACAGTTCTGTAAAGGCAGGTTCGTCGCCCAAAAGGAAAAGCTCATAAAGTTCTTTCATTTCATTTGCAGCCTGGTTAATATCTTTAAGGTATTCAATAGTATCGCGAAGCATTGCCATCTGAATGTCCCAGTCGCCCCAGGCAATAAGATCAATCTGGAATTGTGCATTTTCATCAAGACCTTCATAGCCACGGTTGTCCTTATATTTTTCAATATAGTCCATTACCATAAGGTCATAAGCCTTATTTGTATCAAGACCTGCAGCATCTTGTAAAACAGATTGAAGAGAAATATTCAAAACCCAAGGTTCAAAACAAACAAGCTGAGCCAGATACTGACTGTCTACGTACTGAGTCAGGAGCATTATTTCTTCCTGAGAAAGCTCATCAATAAGAGTATGCGAAAGATCTGTAAGTAAAGATTGAAGCATTTTAGATTGAGAAAGCCGCGACAAAGAATTAAATTCAGGAGTCGAAAGCTCACCAACAAAACGGTCAGATTCTTCAAGCGCATCTACAACACACTTTGGAAATTCAATTCCTCTGTCATCGCCTGCATGGTAAGTTCCAAGAAGGTATACTCTAGAAGGAGTTCCATCATCTGCAACCCCGTCTATTCTCCAGAGAAAGCAATCCTGATATTTGTAAAGCTCATAGGCCTGCTGCGGAGTTTTTTGAGTTCCCCCCTGCCCTGCACTTTTACAGGAAGCGAGGAAGATGGCAAGGAGAAGAATTATAAATGATATTTTTTTCAGGTTAATAAAAGATTTTTTTGTGTTCATGAGGGTATTATAGCATAAAAGTTGGGATTTTTCATTAAAAAAATCCCTGCCTGAACGAAATGTTTGGGCAGGGATTTGGGGGTATTAATTAATATTTACCATTAATTTGACTGAGCTTTACCATTTGAACCGATTGTCCATGATCCATTAGACCATGTTATATCACCCTCAATCAAATGGAATTTAGAATAATTACTACCAACAAGCGTTGTGCTCCAATCTGGATTTTCAAGAATTTGTGTTGTTGTAGTTGGTTCAGAATACCTTGATACATAAATATCATTAGTAATATTTCCATCAACAATTATTGGGGTATTCATTTTTACAAAATTCATATTTTCATCTGTATAAGGAATACTTACATCTCCACTTATCTTAAATGTGCCAGACCAAACCCATATTGCATACCATGGTTCTGTACTTGGAGGACTTCCTGGAACTCTTTTCTGATTACCATATATTTCTCCCCCTTCCAAAGTAAATTCAGAAACTTCATACATATCAATTCCACCAGAACCGCCAGCATTAGCAATATTATTGTAAATGCTACCACCAGTAATTCCTAAAATACCAGAATTCAAATAAAAAGCACCACCTCCACTGGCAGAACTTTCATTTTCTGTTATATTTCCACCAGACATGTAGAATTCTCCCATTTTACTTGTATCGTCTGTCTGTTTTATAAGGGAAACAGCACCTCCTCCACTCTTAGCATAATTATTGCTTATTGTACCTCCATCAAAAAGAATTCGTCCAATATTACAAATTCCACCACCACAAATATAAGAGCGACCATTATTACCATCATATGCTGAATTCTTTGAGATATTTCCTGTAAGAATTCTAATCTCTCCTATATCATATTCACCTGAAGCATAATTATAGATTCCACCTCCTCGATAAGACCAGTTTCCATAAATACCTCCAGTTAATTGTTTATCATCAAAATCGGTATCATCAACGTATCTAGTATAACCCAAATAAAGTTTTCCGTCATTTCTTATACCACCACCACCACCGTCAGTAGTAGATGGATTTGCATAATTACCCATTGCCCAATTTGAAGTACTAGGAGGAGCTGTAATTTGTTGAGGAGTTTTAAGCGTATCTCCTACAATTGCTGAACCATACATATAAAGTGTCGAATATCTAGCAATATAAACACCACCACCGTTATTACAACCATTACCTGTAATCTGTACACCATCTCCAAGACTAACAGTACCACTCTTTACATAAAGTCCGCCACCATAAGTACTTCCACTTATGTTTGTACCTCTACCACCTGTAATTATAAGATTTGTAATTGTAATTGGGTATGTTGTGTCTATAGTGAGTGTTGTTCTGTTATCACCAGTTGTAAGGCTTCCTCCATCCAGCGTTGCACCTGTTCCATGTCCAGTAAGGGTTACAGATTTTGCTACAGAAGTTGTAAGAGAAGAATTGTTAATTACCTGTGTTCCGGTAACTGTTCCTACAATGGCAATGTTCCAGTCAAAGCTACTTCCCTTGTTCAAGGTTACAATCTTGCTTACAGCTGTGGATACGGAATCTACTGGAGTTGCAGGGCATAATCCATCGTTTGTACTGAGACCTTCTGCACTTACGAAAATTGAATTTGTAAAGTATGCATACAAATCTACATCTTTGAGTTCACCTATTGATGATTTTTTTACACTTGTAATTTTAGCACCTGTAGCGTCTTCATCAAGGAACCAGCCTACAAATATTTTACCGTTCATAGAAGGGCTATAGTTTAAATCGGCAGGAGAAGTAATGCTATAAGTAGACGGATTTGTTCCAGACATTGTAGCACCGCCATAGTGATACGTTATAGAGTAATTATGTACAGTCCACTCAGCATACAAGGTTACATTACCTGTAGAGGCAGAATTGGCAAAATTGTATGAAGTTGTAAGACCTGAATCTGTATACCAGTCACCAAAATCATAACCTTCTTTTGTTGGCGCGGCAGGAGTAGAAGCGGCTTGTGTATACAATACATCTGCTATTGGAGCAACTGTACTTCCACCATTTGTATTAAATGTAATTGTATAGGTCCATTTTGCATACAACTCCCAGTCTTGAATATGATCTGGATTATTTAGAGTAATTATATCTGGAGCTGCATTAGTAAAGCTTGCATCCGTATAATATCCTGCAAATGTATAATTGGTACTTGTTGGGGTAAATTCTGTATCAGTTAAATCAAGAGTATTGTCTTCTTCTATGTTAAGTTGTTCTACATGATTTGAGGTACTTCCAAAAAGCGTTCCACCATTAAGATAAATAGTTACTGTATAATTGTTTGCAGTCCAGTCAGCAATTATAGTTTTATCTGTTTCAGGACCAAATGTTGTTATTAATGAATTAGATCCATAAATTTTCCAGCCGTTAAAAGTGTAACCAGTTTTTTTAATTTCTGGAGCTGTAAATGTAGCACCATAAAGACCTGTTTTTACAACAGAATTATTAGTTATTGTAGAATCAGTCCAACTTTCGCCTGAAGACTTGGTAAAATTATAACTTATAGTATTTCTCTTATAATAAACCTTTGCTACAGAAGAATTATCAGGTGCAATTGTGGCATTTTCAACATGATCGTATGTAAAGCCTACTACAGTTGCTTTCTTTGCAGCAGCGTCTGTTGTTTGTCCGGTTGTTCCAGCTACACCATTATTAGTATATGTAGTGTTAATTTCGTAGTCGGTACTTCCAGTTCCATCTGCATTAAGCTTCTGGAAATAATGCTCTACCTTATAGGTTGCAGAGCCAGCGCTCCATTTTGCATAGAGGGTTACTGTACCTGTCTTATGGTCGTCAGCATACCAGTCATAAACCCTGTTTGCGGTACTTTCGTCATCACTGTCGTACCAGCCTTCGAAATTATAACCCTGTTTAGAAATTTGAGTATCGGTTGGCAGACTTACACTATCTTCTATAGTGTAACTTGTTGGTTTTGTGTAGCCGGAAGCCCAGGTACAACCGTCAATATTGAAATACTGGATAGTGTATTGGTCTGCAATCCACTTACCATAAACAGTCATGTCGCCACTTCTTCCGTTAACTCCCCAGCCTGTAATGTCAGTTCCGCTTACACAATTTTCTGTTGTATACCAGCCACCGAAAGTATAGCCTGTTCTAATAAGACGGCCGCTTGACTCATCGGCAACAGGTAATGTTATGGTTTCATTAGGAACATAAGTTTTTGGAGTAAGAGTTGATGTATCATAACTGTCAAGATTATAAGTAATTGTTGAACGTTCGCCTTCAATCCAGATTGCATACAAGGTTATTTCATCACCATCTACAGTAGTAAGATTAGAAACTGATTGTTTATCTACGAAATCTCTGTATGAGTCTACATCAGTTAATGGTTTTTCTGTTGGTGCAGTGCGTGCCCATCCTCCAAACTTGTATCCCTGACTATCTGTGAAAATATTTTGACTTAATTCTTGTGCAACATCATATGTAAATGTTTGTGAAGGCATTGTTTGCGTAGGTACAGCCAAACCTTTGTCAAATTTTACTGTATAAGTTATTGGATTCCACTTAGCTTCAAGAATAATATCCTGAGCAATTATAGTGTCAAAATCAAATTCAGAACCGCCGTAAAGCCATGTGGCAAAGTTGTAACCGGTCTTTGTAGGGTTTGAAGGGCGTAAAGCTGTATCTCCTTCTGTTATGTACTGGGTGGCTACTGCTGAACCGCCGTTTGTAAGGAAGGTTACTGTATTTGTTACAACTGTATATGCATCTATTGCTGTACGAACTACGCGGAAACCGATTGAATCGCTGGAAAGTGTTGGGTCTGAACTTGCACGTACATCTTTAGCACAATCGTCTGCTGAACTGTTGTAGGCACCGCCTCGTACTACCCTGTAATTTTCTGAAGCAGTTGCTCCAGGACCTGTTTTATTTGTTGTTGCAGTAATTGAATCTGAAAAAACATCGAAACACCATTCTGCTACGTTTCCGAGTAAATCGCTCAGGTAAAGTTCATCGGCAAGCGGGGTTTTAATTTTTTGAGGGCGTACCTTTGAATAAATTGCAAGTCTATCAAGAGTCTCATTTGTTCTTTCTGCTTTTGTTGCAATGTATTCCCATTCTGCTTCTGTTGGAAGACGATAACCTCTTGCACTTAAATTGCATGAAACCTGGGTTGTTGGAGTAAGAGTGCCCCAATCAGAAGGATTTGTTGAATTATTTACCTTGTAACAAGGGGGAAGATCTTCTTTAATACTTAAAAGATTACAATATTTGATTGCGTCAAACCAGGAAATATTCTCTACAGGAAGATCATCTCCATAAGAATTATAATGACTTGGATTAGTATTTGTGACAGCCTGATATTCTGCCTGAGTAACTTCGTGGTCGCTTACAAAAAGGTCTGAAATTGTAATGTTTCTGTCTGTAGCAAGGTAATTGGTCATGGCACCGCCTTCTACAAAGACAAAATCCTTAAGCCATTTTGCATAAAGAGTTGTATCGTCTGTTACGGCAGAATTAAAATTATAGCCCTTTGTTAATTCAGGATCTGAATACCAGCCTTCAAAAGCATAGTTGTCGTAACGGCTGTATTTTGTTTTACTTACCGGTTTTACAGGGTCTGCAGGTTTTTGAATTGAAGTTCCGGTTGCTGCAGTTTGAGATGAAACAGAAGAACCACCGTTTGAATCAAAGGTAACTGTAAGCACGGCACCAGCAAGGCGCAGATTAAGTGCGTTTAAACCTTCCCTTACAATAATTTTTGAACTTTCGCCGTTGTAAATAACATCTTTTACAGTTTTTTCGGCATCGGCATATCTGTAAATTTTTGCCTTGGCATAAACGCTTGTTCCTACAGGAATTTCTTCAAAGGTCATGCTTATTCCGGCATTTGGAGAAATTGGAGCTGTTCTTGTCTGCTTATCTATTGCGAACAAAGTAACGTCTATGTAGACATCGCTCGCAGCAGGATCGTCGCCTTCTCTGGCAGCACTACGGCCGGCTGCTGAATTGCCGAGTATTTTCTGAACAGTTTCGCGGCTCATGTTAAAAGATACTGTTGTTGTTCTTGAAGATTTTAAATCACTAAAACATGAAGTGAACAAAATAGAAATGAGTAATGCAAATAAAATACCAACAGTATTCCATCTGAGCAAAAATAAATTTGCTGACAAATTTAAATGAGATCTCTTCGTTATCATATCTTCTATTATAGCAGATATTTTTTAATGTTCAACAGAAAAAAATGAACAGTTACAGCGGCCGCCCTGCTTTACATGATAGAGTGCCTGGTCTGCCTGATCTTCAAGAATTTCATTATAGCCCATGGTAGAAATTGCAACGCCTACGCTAAGAGAAACACTAGGACTGTTGGCTTCTACATTCTGGAGCAGTTTGTTTATTGTTTCAATTTTACGCTGAATTATAAGTTCAGGGGTATCGCCGAATTTTGTCATGATTACGGCAAACTCATCGCCACCAATGCGGGCAACATAGTCTGTATTACGGAACTGTTCGCTAAGAATTGCTGCAATGCGTTTAAGTACTTCGTCGCCAACAAGGTGACCGTATTTGTCGTTTACAGCCTTGAACAGGTCAATATCGATTATGAGGTAAGCAACAGGTTCTGCTGTATCGCTAAGGACCTCTTTGATTTTTGAAAAGGCTTCGCGATTGATGAGTCCTGTAAGCGGATCATGCTCTGCCTTATGCTTAAGGATAGAAGCTTTAATTTCGTCTTTTTCACGAAGGGCATTGTAGGTTTTTGCAATAAGGCGCATTTCGTATGAACCAAGTACATGCATTTTCTTTTCGCCGCGGATGCTTTTAATATCATAATCGATTGGGCGAAGAACGAGCACACGGATTAAAACAAAAAGTCCTACAGATGCTAAAAAGAGCGCAATGATTGTACAAAGCTGAATTATGATAAAGCGGTAGAAACGAGTTTTTTCAAGGTTTTCATTTGCAAGATGATTTCCAAGAATGCAGTCTAAAACTTTTGTTGTATAGCGGTTGATTTTGTCTTTTGATTCCTGGTAGTCCATTCCAAAAATAAAGCTTTCGGCAGTTAAGAGTTTTTCTTCGTCTGAAAGTGCAAGGTGGCCTGAATTGATTTTTACATCTTTAAGTTCGGCAGGGAACATTTTTTCAGGAATATTAAGGGCATGGTAAATAAGCGCCATTGCATAAATTTCTATCTGGGCAAGATTCTGTGATTCTGTAAAGGCGTAATCCATATTTGCCTGAATAACGTCATCGTTATAAAACTGATTTATAAGTTCAACTGATTTTTCGCGGTTTTGTACTACATAGTATTCATGGAAATATTTTTCGGCATAGGCTACATCCTGCTGAACAAGGAAAAGACGCACCTGATTTGTTAAAAAGTCTGATGTGTCACGGAAGTCGTTTACTGCCTGAGTACAGCGTGCATACTTACTCATGTTTTCTATGATTGCATTGTATTTTGACCGTATGCGGAATGCAGAAAGAAATACTCCGGCACACAAAATGCAACATAAAATGAGCATAGTTATATTAATGGTATTGATTTTTATTCCGTCTTTTGCCGGATTGTAAAAGCGTTTATTCATTTTTCCCACCCACTTTTTATCGAAACTTTTTTATTATGAATTTATTATAAACGAGAATTTATAATTTGACTAGGGGAAAATTTATAAAACTGTTTTTTGTGCGGCCAACTCATTGAGGATTTTATAAAAAATCTCAAAGGAGACCGGCGTAAGCGAAGCAAGGTTGTCATGCTGCGTGTGCAGGTACTGCCAGCTTGGCGGGGTTTGGGCATTCAGGACCTGCTGAACTTCTTCTGAAGGCAGCATTGTAATTGCTACCGCAGGAAGGCCGTTGGCTATAAAGCTGGCGTTGTCGGAATAATTTACAGGAAGTGTAAACCATTTGCCCTTTGAAACTGACTGAAGGATTTTTTTTGTACGCTCTTCAAGCTCTGAATAAGCTGTAAGGAATTTTGTAGGAACATTGGGCGGAATTTTTGCCTGGGCAAGGATTGGAACATCACCGCGACCCATGCAGTCAAAAACATAGATGTCGTCGTTTGTAATTCCAAGCTTGCGGAAGGTCTGGGCCAATGGGAAGGCGCCCTGCTGGTGTACCCCGCCCTGCTCACCTAGTTCTTCGCCATCTGTAAAGATAAGGCGGATGTTGTGCTGGTCAACCATGTGCGGCCCTTCGACAGGCTCAGGGACCACGTAGGCATATTGGGGTCCCTGAGCTTGTCGAAGGGCCCATTCCATTAAACAAAATACTGCGGCAGAGTTGTCGTTGGCGCCAATACCTATGCGGTCGTAGTGGGCAATTACTGTTTTTATGCGGAACATGGGATTATACTGTTGCGCCGGGAACTTTACATAAATGTGATTTTTACCTTGCAGGGAGATTATTGTGGAATCCAGGCCTCCGGCTTTTAAGTAGTCCTGTATAAAACGGGCACGATCGCAGTTGAGAGAAATGAAGTCTTTAAAGGCCTGGGGAATTTTGGAGCTTTCCATATTTAAATTATCGGTATAAATTATTGTTTTTTGCATAGAGTCAATGATTACGTGTATAATTAATAACTTCTTATAAATACCCGTAACAATGAAGGTCTTTCATTTACAGCTTACGGGTCTTTTGGATAATTTTTGAAAAACACCCGTAAACAAAGATTAATTTTTGAGAAAGGTTACGGGTATTCTACGGATTTTTTCCTGAATACCCGTAAATCTGCTAATATAAATCAGAAAAAAAGCACTTTCTCCTGGAAAATTACGGGTAATTTCGCTTGTTTTGCTAAATTGCCCGTAATCTTATTAAAACTTTATATTTAAGCTACGGGTATTTTGAGCAATTTTGCAGAATCGCCCGTAAACTCTAAAAAACAATTATAAATAAGAGGCCCTGGGCGTTACGGGCCTTATAAAAAAGGCCTTGCCCGTTGGGTGGGTAGCGGAAAAGACCACAGGGAGAGGTGAACTGACCCCCAAAAGTTAGACACTTTTGGAGGTTAAAAATGGGATTTACAATTCAACATCCGATTGACTTGCGTGTAAAAGTTTTGGCAGAATATAAGGCAGGAGTTGTCGGTTACAAAAAACTTGCAGTCAAATAT
>JAGCDP010000044.1 GCA_017651065.1 Treponema sp. | reverse complement strand
TTTATTCTTATCTTTGGCAATGGTTGCAAGTGCACTCTCATTCGTATCTTGCAATAAGACAAAGCAGGTAAAAGTTGGTGTTTCTATGCCAACAAAATCACTTCAGCGCTGGAACCAGGACGGCGACAACATGAAGAAGGAACTGGAAGCTGCCGGTTACTTCGTAGACCTTCAGTATGCTAACAACGACATCGCTCAGCAGACAAGCCAGATTGAAAACATGCTCACACAGGGCGACTCAATCCTCGTTATTGCTGCTATCGATGGTAGCGCACTCAAGGGTGTTCTTGACACAGCAAAGAAGCAGGGCGTAAAAGTTATCGCTTATGACCGCCTTATCATGAACAGCGACGCTGTTACATACTATGCAACATTCGACAACTACAAAGTTGGTACAATCCAGGGTACATACCTCGTAGACAACCTCAAGCTCAAGGAACGCACAGCAGACGATCCAGCTTACATCGAATTGTTCACAGGTTCACCTGATGACAACAACATCCACTTCTTCTTCGGTGGTGCAGTTGACGTTCTTAAGCCATACTTTGACTCTGGCGTTCTCGTTTGCCCATCTGGACAGACTTCAGAAGCACAGTGTGCAACTTTGAACTGGTCTACAGAAGCTGTCCAGAAGCGTATGGAAAACCTTATCGCTGCTCAGGGATACGGTCCTGCAGGAAAGAAGCTTGACGCTGTTTATTCTTCAAACGACTCTGTTGCACAGGGTATCACAAACGCTCTTGTAGCAGCTGGCTACACAGCAGCAAACTTCCCACTCGTAACTGGTCAGGACTGCGACAAGCCATCTGTAAAGAACATGATCGCTGGAACACAGGCAATGTCTGTATTCAAGGATACACGTACACTTGCTAGCCAGGTTGTAAAGATGGTTGATGCTATCGCTAAGGGTTCAGAACCTCCAATCAACGATACAAAGACTTATGACAACGGAACAGGAATCATTCCTTCATTCCTTTGCGAACCAGTATACGGTGACAAGAGCAACTACAAGTCATTGCTCATTGACTCTGGCTACTACAAAGCATCAGACATTGAATAGTCTTTAACAAAAGACTGAAAGTTAAAACCGCCTGCCGAATAAGTGGGCGGTTTTTTTAGGGACTTTATTTTTTACGGAGGCTTCCAATTGGCAAAAATGTTGTTGGAAATGAAACAAATCACCAAAACGTTCGGACCTGTAAAGGCTCTTAGCAACGTTAACCTTCAGGTTGCGGACGGAGAAATCCATGCGCTTTGTGGAGAAAACGGAGCTGGAAAATCTACCTTGATGAACGTTCTTTCCGGAATATATCCATACGGAACTTATGAAGGAGATATAGTCTATAACGGTGATGTTTGTAAATTCCAAACTATAAAAGACAGTGAAAAAAAAGGTATCGTAATCATTCACCAGGAATTGGCTCTGGTTCCACTTCTTTCCATTGCTGAAAACATGTTCCTTGGAAATGAATGCGGTTCAAAGGCAAAGATTAACTGGGATGAAACCTTCCAAAGGTGTTCGGAACAATTGGCTGTAGTAGGTCTCCATGAAAATCCACACACTCTTATAAAAGACATTGGCGTAGGTAAGCAGCAGCTGGTAGAAATTGCAAAGGCTCTTGCCAAAGATGTACGCCTGCTTATTCTTGATGAACCTACGGCTTCCTTGAATGACACGGAAGCAAAGAAGCTTTTGGACTTGCTCCTTAAGCTTAAGAAAGAAAAAGGAATAACCTCTATCCTGATTTCCCACAAATTGAATGAAGTTGCTTATGTTGCAGACACTATTACTGTTATCCGTGACGGTACAGTTGTAACTTCTTTTGACAAGGAAAGAGACGGGGTAGATGAAAATAAAATTATTGCGGCAATGGTAGGCCGTGATCTTACGGACCGCTTCCCCAAGCGTGAACCTCACATTGGCGAAGTTTGCTTTGAAGTAAAAGACTGGTGCGTTGACCATCCGATTTTTGACGGAATTAAGGTATGCGACCACGTTAACTTTAACATCCGCAAGGGTGAAGTTGTTGGTATATCCGGCCTTATGGGCGCAGGTCGTACCGAACTTGCAATGAGTATCTTTGGTCACAGCTACGGTGCCAATATCCGCGGCCAGATTTTCCTTAACGGCAAGGAAGTTAGCTTCCCAGATGTTAAGTCGGCAATCAAGCACGGCCTTGCATACGTTACAGAAGACCGCAAGGGTAACGGATTGATTCTTAGCGAGTCTATTGCAAAGAATACCGTAAGCGCAAACCTTCAGAAGATTGTAAACAAGTACCACTCAATCGACATTGACCTTGAAAACAAGTATTCGGTTGAAATGGCAAAAGATATGCATACAAAGTGCGCTTCTGTTCAGGAAGACGTTGGAAACCTTTCCGGCGGAAACCAGCAGAAGGTTCTTATAGGCAAATGGCTTTTTGCTGAACCGGACATTCTTATCCTTGACGAACCGACACGCGGTATTGACGTAGGCGCAAAGTACGAAATCTACTGCATTATCAACAAGATGGTTTCTGAGGGCAAGTCTGTTCTGATGATTTCTTCTGAAATGCCAGAAATCTTGGGTATGTGCGACCGCATCTACATCATGAACGAAGGAAAGTTCGTCGGTGAGATGAAGGGGTCTGAAGCCACCCAGGAAAAAATCATGACACGGATTATTGAGTCCGGTAAATAATAATAGAGGAGAAAATTATGGCTGAAAATACCAAAGCGGGAAGCCCATTGAATTTTACCAAAAAGCTTTTAAAAGACCACACAATGCTTCTTATTCTTGTTGTGGTTATGATTATGTTCCAGGTGCTTCAGATTGTTTTGAAGGGAAGCGCAACAATGTTTACCCCTTCAAACATTACCAACATCATCCTGCAGAACTCATACGTTTTGATTCTTGCGGCTGGTATGTTGCTGTGTATCTTGACCGGTGGTAACATCGATTTGTCTGTTGGTTCTGTAGTTTGTCTTGTTGGTGCAATTGGCGGTAAGCTGATTGTTGATGCCAAGATGCCAATAGTGCCGGCAATCATCATTTGTCTGCTTGTTGGTCTTTTGATTGGTGCATGGCACGGAGCCTTTATTGCTTACGTCCACATTCCGCCTTTTATCGTAACACTTTCCGGTATGCTTTTGTGGCACGGTGTTGCCCTTATCGTTCTTGACGGTCTTACAATTTCACCATTCCCACAGAAGTACCTTAACCTCTTTGCAAGCTACGTTCCGGAAGTATTTATGCCGGATCTGTTGAATGCTTCACAGGCAGAAAGTTTGGTTGGCCCTGCAACAGACCAGCTTAAGCGCATCCGCCTTATAACAACTATGATTATTGCCGCAGTAATTTGTGTGGTAATGATTGCTTACTCTATCAAGAGCCGTGCAACAAAGGTAAAGAAGGGATACGAAGTAACAGACAAGTTTTCTTTCATCCTTCGCCTTATTCTTATTCCGGTAGTTGTTCTTCTTGTTTGCTGGCAGTTGGGACATCACCACGGTATTCCTACTGTTTTGGTTTTGATTGCTGCGGTTGTTATCTTCTACAGCTACTACACACAGAACACGGTTCCTGGCCGCTATCTGTATGCAATCGGTGGTAACGCAAAGGCTGCAAAGCTTTCTGGTGTTAACACAGACAACGTTATGATGTTTGCATATACAAACATGGGATTCCTTTCAGCTGTTGCTGCTTTGGTTTGTATCGCACGCTTTAATTCAGCAGCTCCTACGGCTGGACAAAGCTACGAAATGGATGCTATCGGTTCCTGCTTTATCGGTGGTGCTTCTGCATACGGTGGAACAGGTACAATTGGCGGTGCTGTAATCGGTGCTATATTCATGGGCGTTTTGAACAACGGTATGTCCATTTTGGGTATAGACATGAACTGGCAGCAGGCTGTAAAGGGTCTTGTTTTGCTTTTGGCTGTTATCTTTGATATTGTCTCTAAGCAGAGAAATAAGAAATAGGCATTGGTAAAGAGAGTTTTCTAAAACAAAAGAACCGGCGGTCTTAGCGATAAGATTGCCGGTTTTTTTATTCACGTGGAGGTTCGTTGATTAATGTGTCAATCAGTATTGAAGTGATTAACCAACCGTTGATTAGCTCGAATGTTTGGTTTTGTAAAACATTGCCATTCATTCAAGCTGATCATTCATTTTTTTATTTCTTTGCAATAGCAGAAATTGCGCTTACGACACCTGCCAAGTTCTGGAAGTCTGCCGGAACGATAATCTTTGTTGCCTGACCGTTGCTGGCCTTTTCCATTGTTTCAAGGCTGCGGAGCTTTATTACGTTGGCATCGATGTTGGCTTCCTTAATCATCTTAAGACCTTCTGCCGTTGCCTGCTGAACTTCGCGGATAGCCTGGGCTTCACCCTGTGCACGCTGAACCTGGGCTTCTTTTTCTGCCTGGGCTCTAAGGATTGTGGATTCCTTTTCTGCTTCGGCCTGAAGAATCATTGACTGCTTCTTTCCTTCTGCAACAAGGATTTCTGACTGTTTCTGTCCTTCTGCAATAAGAATCTTTTCGCGGCGTTCACGTTCAGCACGCATCTGCTTTTCCATTGCTTCACGGATGGCTTCCGGCGGCACAATGTTCTTTACTTCAACGCGGTTCACCTTGATTCCCCAGGGGTCTGTTGCTTCGTCAAGGATAGAGCGCATCTTTGTGTTGATAACGTCGCGGCTTGTAAGCGTTGCATCAAGGTCAAGCTCGCCTATAATGTTGCGGAGTGTTGTTGCGGTAAGGTTTTCAATGGCAAGCAAGGGGTTTTCTACACCGTAAGTGTAGAGCTTTGGGTCTGTAATCTGCATGTAGACAACGGTGTCAATTTTCATTGTAACGTTGTCTTTTGTAATAACCGGCTGCGGCGGAAAGTCCAGAACCTTTTCCTTAAGCGAAACATGGTTGGCCATTTTGTCAATCAGAGGTGTCTTTACGTGAAGGCCTGTCTGCCAAGTGGAAGCGTAAGTTCC
>JAGCDP010000043.1 GCA_017651065.1 Treponema sp. | reverse complement strand
TATGCAATAATTTCCTTTTCTACCGCTTTGGCCATGATTGAGTTTTCAAAAAAAGCCTTAACGATATCTGGAAATAAGGTCAGCACAGTAAATTTCATGGAATTACTCCAGAATCCAGAGGTGCATCAATTGCACCGTTTTGTTCTTAACATCTACCTTTCCAATAAATTCTTTATTGAACGGTACAAGAACCTTTCGGTCACAACTCTCGGCGATTGACACTTCTAACAAGTTACCACCGCCGCCTTCCAATACGTCTGTGATTGTTCCTACCACTTTAGGCGCAACCGACGTTGCCGGATCGTCCTTCCCTTCATAAACAAGGGAACAATCTCGTAAATCCTCAATGTACCACTCGTCTTTTTTCAAAGGCTTGCAGTATTTTCTGTCTGCCAAGATTTCCCAGCCATTGAACTTTTTAAGTTCAACATCTGAATCAATTCCTGCAAACTTAACATAAGCAACCGCATGTCCTAAAGAAACCGATTCAACCTTTGTTTCCTTAGACGATTCGCCATGTCGTAAAGTAACTTCTTCAAGTTTAAGCAGATGCTCGTACTCACCAGAAGCACTCTCTACTTTACTTTCACCCGAAAATCCGTGAGAACCTCGAATGAAACCAACAACCAAACGTGCTTTTTCCATCAGCAATATTCCCGTAAGCTAGTTATCAAGAATATCAAGACTGTAACGCTTGCCGTCTTTTACTGCCGAAGCGCTCAGGACAGTTCTCATTGCCTTGGCAATACGACCATATTTGCCGATTACCTTACCAATGTCATTGTCCGCAACCTTAAGCTGGAGCACCATGCCCTTTTCGCCTTCAGTTTCATTTACAGATACAGCTGACGGATCGTCGACCAATGATTTTGCAATAAATTCAATCAGGTCTTTTTCCATTTTTTAGCCTCTCTGTAAATTACTTTGCCTGTTTAGCAGACTGAATGTTCATCAATTTCTTGACGATGTCTGTTGGCTGAGCTCCAACACCGATCCAGTACTTAGCGCGATCCAAATCAATTGAAACCTGATCTTCTTCTTTTGCAATTGGCTGATAAGTTCCAATTTCTTCGATACAAACACCGTCACGAGGCTTCTGTGAGTCTTGAACAACTACACGGTAGCATGGGCGTTTCTGAGCACCGAATCTCTTAAGTCTGATTTTGACCATTTATTCCTCCATGGCACCCTTTTGAGGCACCAGATTTTACATTCCGGGCACAATAATACCTATTGTGCATATTGAGAGTATATAATATAGGATTTTGAAGTTTTATTCAAGTGTGGTTGGCGTGTTGCTGGGCTATTTACCAATCAAAGAAACGTCCTTGCCGAACCACTTGGTTGAAATCCGGGCTACAGTTCCGTCTTTTACCATTTCCATAAGAATTTCTTCTACGGCATCGCGGAGTTCAGGGTCATTTTTTCTGAAGCAGACACAATATTCTTCACTTGAAAGAGGTGTTTTAACTACATCAAAAGGCTCGCCTGTCTGGGTTGCTAAAAAATAAGCAAAACAGCTGTCCATTACCATTGCGTCTATAGCACCAACCTTCAAATCATCAAGGCAGGATTTATTGTCTTTGTATTCAATAATATCGCCAAGATTATTCTTGAACGATGGGTTTTCATTGATTGCATCTGAAGAAGATGAAGCACTTCTTAAACCAATTACCCTTCCCTGTAAATCACTAAAGCTTTTTACAGCTCCATCCTTTCGTACAATAAGAACCTGTTCATTTGCAAGGTATGGGAATGTTAATGAATGGGCTTTTTTTCGTGGTTCAGTAATTGTATAACCGCTCCATACACAGTCAATTGTTCCGTTTTCAAGTTCGTTATCTTTGTCGTCCCAGTCAATCGGGATTGCTTTTAATGTAACGCCAAGACGTTTTGATACTTCTTCGGCAAGTTCAACATCATAGCCGACTAATTCGCCTTCATCATCTGCATATGCCAATGGTGGAAACTGAACATCATAACCCATAATAAGGGTTCCACGAGCTTTAAGTGCCTCAACTGCATCTAAATGAGCAGTTTCAATTGTTTTAGTTTTATTACATGCAGAAGAACCAAGAAGCAAAATTAAAATTACAAGAACAAAAGCTGTTTTTTTCATTACAAAACCATCCCTATGCTTTTACTTTTTTATAAAAGCGTTTAGTTGTTCAATCTGTTTTTCTACAGCCAGCGAAGACGGGCCGCCTGTAGTTTTTCTTATTTCTACACACTTTTGAGGTGTGATAAGTTCAAAAATATCTTTCTGGAAAAGCGGTGAAGCCTTTTTGTATTCCGCAAAATCAAGCTCTTCAAGACGGCAGTTCTTTTCAATTGCAAGACGAACTAACCCTGCAGAAACTCCATGAGCTGTGCGGAAAGGAAGTCCCTTACGAACAAGATAATCTGCTACATCTGTTGCATTAAGATAACCACCGTCGCAGGCCTGTGCCATTGCCTTTTTATTCCAGCGGGCAGTTTTAACCATCTGAGTAAAAATGCGTACACTGCCAATTACTGTATCATAAGCACTGAAGAAACTTGATTTATCTTCCTGCATGTCGCGGTCATAAGAAAGAGGAAGCCCCTTCATCATAGTAAAGAGCGCTACCATGTCACCGTAAACGCGTCCAGTTTTTCCGCGGATAAGCTCTGCAAAATCAGGATTCTTTTTCTGCGGCATTATAGAGCTTCCTGTACTCCACTTTTCACTAAGGTCAACAAAACCAAATTCAACTGTAGACCACAGCACTATTTCTTCACATGCGCGTGAAAGATGCATCTGCAGCATAGAAAGATCAGAAGCGACTTCAAGATAATAGTCGCGGTCGCTTACTGTATCAAGTGAATTTGGAGTAACGCCTGAAAAACCAAGCAGCTTTGCTTCATATTCACGGTCAAGAGGAAGTCCGCTTGTTGCAAGAGCTCCAGCCCCTATAGGCGATAAATCTACACGCTTAAAGGCATCTGTAAGACGGTCAATGTCGCGGCAGAACATCCAGGCCCAGGCACAAACATGATGTGCAAGTGTTACAGGCTGTGCATGCTGCATATGAGTAAAGCCAGGCATAATTGTTTCTTTATTTTTCTGGGCAATTGAAACAAGAACTTTAACTAAGCCCACAAGTTCTTTTTTAAGCTGAACAATCTGTTCCTTAAGGAATAGGCGTTCATCAAGCGCAATCTGATCGTTACGGCTGCGTCCTGTGTGAATCTTTTTTCCAGGCTCGCCTATTCTGTCTGTTAAAGTTGCTTCTATAAATGAATGGATATCTTCGGCAGACATGTCTACTGTAAAAGGCTTACCCTTGCTGTCTTTACCGTCAACAAGATCCTTTTTAATTGAATTAAGTCCCTGAATGATTTTTGTTTCTTCTGTTTTTGAAATAAGCTTTTGTTTTGAAAGCATTTTTGCATGAGCGATGCTTCCCTGAATGTCTGCAAAAGCCATGCGCATATCGTCATTTATTGAAGTTTCGAATTCTACCGCAGCTGCATCAGGGCCTTCCTTAAAGCGTCCGTGCCATAAAGCTGCATGATTGTCATTTGTGATTGTTCCGTGTGTTGACATATGATTATTATAAATCATAATATGGACTTTTTCAATTGATAGATTGTCGGGTCAAGCCCGACAATGACATAAACCTGTCATTAAAAAAAGGCAGACGCCTTATAGACATCTGCCTTTTATAAAACTATGAACTCTTTACAGATTATTTGTAAAGGTCATCGATAGCAGCCTGAAGAACAGGTCTCTGAGCATCAAATGTAGCAGCTACATCTGCACCTGCACATACAGACCATGCGATTGGACGATAGTCGAAATTAGGAATGAGCCATGAATCGTATGCGATTGAGTTATCCATCATGTGCTGCATTGTTTCATCAACTGCGCGTGTATCGCGGAATGAAGAATAGTAGTATTCCTTCCAAGAATCATTATCTTCATAACCTGGTACTGTATCTGACCAAAGGTCATAAATCTTCATAATCTTGTTAGCCTTTTCCTGTCCGTAAATAGCAGGAATAACGAGCATATTGTCGTTGTTCAAAGTAAAGTATTTTCCGTCTCCGTTTGGTCCGAGTGGGAAACATACCATACCCCAGTCATCCTTCATATCTGCGAGCAAACCGTTGCCCTGACCATCGTATTCCTGGTTGTTATAGAATGCTGTCTGTCCGTTCTTGAAATCTGCCATGAAGTAATTCCATTCAGCACCTTCTTCAGCTGGTTTGTTGTATTTAACGAATATTTCGCGTGTCCATTCCCATGCTTCCAAAGTCTTGTCGCTTTCATCAAGAACAATTCTTCCGTTTGCATCTTTTGTTGTTGGTGATGAACCGTTAGAGAAGATTGCAGGAACAGAGAATTCCTGGCCATATCCAGACAAAGCATACTGATCGATAATACCATCGTTATCTGTATCTTTTGTCAAAGCTTCACACATCTTTTCAAATGCTTCCCATGTCCATTCACCCTTAGCCTGAAGGTTATATGGTTCGTCAGGATCAAAACCGTTTTCCTGAAGTATACGCTTGTTAAAGAATATACAGTGACGTGGTTCTGGATTTCCTACATTGAATGTATAGCCTGGAAGAACGCTACATGGAGCCTTGTTCCATTTATCCTTTGTCCAGTCAATTCCAGCCTGTGAAACATCTGCCCAAAGACCATTGCTGTAGCCTGCGAATGCAGAACGATAATCAACAATGAATACATAAGCTTCATCACCACCAGTAAGACAGTAGTTAGCAACTTCTGCCGGCCAGTCAGCCCAGCCTACCTGCCAGTTAGCTTCGTTACACTTGAAGTTGTATGTTTCTTCAAGATATTTACGATAAGCTTCCTGATCTTCCTGTGCCTTACTTGCAGCAGGAGCTTCGGTGTACCACCAGTTAAGAACCTTTACTTCCATTCCGCCAAAGTCATAAGCCTTCTTTGTAACTGGATCCTTTTCAACCTTGAGCTTTGAATAATCACCATTTGCAGCAGCTTTTTTTGCAGCATCTGATGAACCACCTTTTTTGTCACAACCAGCAAGTGCAAGTACAAGCACAGCTGATAATGCGACGATTGCGATTTTTTTCATAAAAAAACTCCTTTATTTATATATCACTAGTATACCACTAGTTATTGCCTTTGTAAAATAATTTCCCTTCGACAGGCTCAGGGACCGTAAATTACATCTTAACGCCGGTACTTGCAAGGCTTTCTACAAACATTCTCTGACAGAATATATAAAGAATGATTACAGGGAAAATTGCAAGCAGAGTTGCAGTAGAAAGAATTGCATTTGAATAGCCTACAGATACAAGCGTTGAACCTCCGTACAATTTTGTAAGGTAAGCACCAAGCTTTTCTACAACATTCGAAAGGTTGATAGACAAAAGCTGGATTTTTCCAAGGAAGAGACTTGTATAAAAACCGTCTGTCCACTGCCATACAAATGAGAACAAAAAGCACGAAGTAATGATTGGCTTTGCACCAGGAATCATAATGCGTACAAAAGTCTTTAATGGACCACAGCCGTCTACATAAGCTGCTTCTTCAAGCTCAAACGGAAAGCCCATAAAGAACTGTCTTATCATATAAATGTAAAGTCCGTTCTTTAAGCCCTGGCATGTAAAGCACATCATAATATAAGGCAGCATATTACCGCGAAGGTTTACTGTTTTTCCAAACAGATTAAAATAACGGAAATGAAGGAACAGCGAAGTAGAAATTGTCTGTGGCGGAATAACAATTACAAGAATTACACAGAAAAACCAGAAGCGTTTAAGCGGAAAATTAAAGCGTGAAAATCCATAACCTACAATACTGCACATTGCTACTTCTATAAGAGAAACAAGCAGCGAAACCCAGATTGTATTAAACAAGGTCACCTTGTAATTCATAAGGTAGTTTACAAGCTTCCAGTTGGCAAGTGTAAAATGCTTAGGCACAAGAATAATTGTTGAATCATACAAATCTGCTTCTGACATTAAGCTTACAGAAATTTTATTCAGAATAGGCTGAATAATCATAAAGCACATGCCAAAAAGAAGTATTGCCCTGAAAATAGAAATGGCATACTTTTTAGTTGTTTCCTTGAGCAGTATTCCGTCAGAAGCTTCGTTACGCGCCCAGAATCCTGATTGATTTGATGTTTTATTTTTCTTAGTCATAATTGTATACCACCTTAGAAATAATAGCAGAAGAAATACCTATTAAAACCATACAGACAACAAAATAAGACCAGGCCATTGCAGAGCTAAAGCCGAATTCAAGAGAATACATAGTCTGACTTATCTTTGACATTATCTCGTTATCGGTTTTCATAAAGAAGTCTACGATTGTATAAACCCAGCATACAGGAAGCAGAGGACTTACCATAGGAATTGTAATTTTACACATGCTTTCCCATGAAGTACAACCTTCCATCTGGGCAGCTTCGTACATACTTGGAGAAATATTCTGAAGACCCGAAAGGAAAATAATAATCTGAATACCAGAGGCCATTGCAACATCGTAAATGGAATCGATAATATCGAATACAGTCCTGAAGGTTTTGTTGCTTATGCCGCTGAAGCCTGTTGAAGAATTAACAAGAATATCTTCCAGAACTCCGGTAATTGAGTTTGCATTACCCTGCTCTTCTATCATATCTTTTAACTGAGCCATAAGGGCGTTATTATTTTCAAGTCCTACAAGTACACCTGAAGAAAGAATAACGGCAAGGAAGAAGATTGAACGGGCAAGAGTTCTTCCTTTAAAATTCTGATTTAGAAGAAGTGCAACAAAGAAACTGAATACTACAGTTGCAATTGAGCGTACAACCATGCTCCATATTCCAGTTATAAGCATCTGCTTAAATTCTGCATCTATAAGAAAAGCTCTTTTATAGTTGGCAAACTTATTCAGCGAAAGATTAAAACCTTCCGTTGAAACTGTAACTTCCGACATAGACATCATAAATGACTGGTACAGAGGTTTTACCATAAAGAATATAAAGCCGATTATAAACGGCAGGATAAAAAGATAACCATAAATGGCTCTTTTTCCCATTAAACCAATTCGTTTCTTTTTCATACTAATTCTCCACCTTCAAAAGCTTGTAATCCCGTTCAGGAATTATTGTTCCCGAAGGCGTTATATAAGGCTCATAACCAAAGTTTACATAAACTACATAACCGTTTTCGAATGTAGTTTTTGTAACCTGACTTGTCATGTATTCATGGTCTGTAATAAGACTGTCTGCAACAGGAGAAAGCTCTTTATTGTATCTTTCGTAAGAAGTTTCGAACTGTCCCTTCCATGAATCAAAACAGCTTGAATAGTATTCTGAATAGAAAGTTTCCTGAAGCTTCATAGGTGAAGCCTGCATAAAGGTATAATAAAGTCCGGCTGCTGTTTCTGCAGATTCAAGAATAATCTGATCTTTTTCGTAACCAAGGTTTACAGGAGAACCTGCATAGTTTACATAACCATGCAGCGCAATCTGATAGAAAGGTACAATCTTATCTATAATTGCATAGCTTTTTCCCTGCAGCTCCATATTTGTTACAAAATCTACATATTTAAGTGCATAATCGTTACCGGCATTTATCATTATGCCAAGCTCTTTATCTTTTGCTTCCTGCATTCCGTTAATCTGTGTGTCTTTAGCACTGGCTCTTGTTGTAAGATGCCTGTCATTAAAGTCAGAAGAAAGAAGCTTTCCGTTATCTCTGTAAGAAATACCGTCCAGACCAAGCTTGTCTGCAGCTTTTACAAATACTTTATTATTCTTAACCCTAAGTTTATCTTCCAGAAGATAATAATAGTCGCGGCTGTCGTCTTTTCCGTACCACAAGTCTGAATATTCATAAAGCTTACAAAGCTCGTCACTTACAAAACGTGCAGAATCGCGGTAATTAAAGAAGCCCTGGAAAAACCCTGTTCTGTATTCTGTCTGTACGGCTCCGTCAAGATAAAACTTAGCCGAAGTATCTTCCAGAGCTTTTAACATTTTCTTAAACTTAGCTTTTCCACCAAGTTGCGAAATAAATCGGACCTTGTTAAGCATAGTATAGCGGACACTGTCGTTTATAAAGCCCGAAAGCTTATAACTTACATTTTTAATGTCCATTTCTTCTATCTGATTTATAATTCCGGCGGCTTCCTTATAGGTTGTCAGAGCATAAGGTCTTGTTTTTGGAATTCCAAATACCTGCTGTTTTTTCTCTATAGAACCAATAAGCTCAATTGCAAGAGGAATGCTGCTGTTTTTAGTTTTTGCTGCTCCTGCAAAAAGATAGTTACGGTATTCTTTTGCCATATCTACATAAGAAGGCGAATCTAAGAATACAAAGGATTGTACTATAGTTTCGCTCAAAGGCAGATTATTTTCGTAGCTGTACTGAGAATTTGTAGTTCTTGTTGTAACTTCAAAAGCTTCGCGGTGAAGCATTTTGTAATCAAAGCGCGCATAATTATAGCTTCCAAGTTTTCCTGCAATTTCGGCAGTTACACCAGCATATTCTGCACCACTTTTTATGATAGAAATAAAGCTTGAATCATCGCTCGAAATACCAAAAACAGGGAATGAAGCTCTTGTTTCTGTCATTACGGCAGTACGGTCTGTTGCATAATCCCAGCCGTAACAGTCAGCATAATATCCGTTCTGTTTTGTTTTACCGTTGTTGAAGTTGATTATACTTCCGCCGCCTTCAGGAACGAGCATATAGCCTGTGTCGTCAGGACCGCCTGCTCCAAAATAAGGAAGTGCAGAAACCTGAACAATAGGATATTTAAGTCGGTAAGAAATTTCATCAAACGGAATTTCAATTGTAAAGCCTTTTGAATCAAGCTTGTAAATTACACTTATGTTAAAGGCCGGAACTTCTTTTATATTTTCTTCTTTATAAAGTTCGCGGTTTTCAAGGTAATCTTCGTAAGTAAAGCCCTGCTTGGCGAACAATTGTTCCATCTGTTCCTTTAAGTGTGTCTGAATATTTTCAAATACAAGATAAAGGTTTTCGTCTTCCATTTTAGGATACTTTGCAAGCATTGCATCAAGTTCGTCGCCCTTAAAGCTGCTCATGTTGTATTTGTGGTAGGCACGGAGCATTGCATTCTTTTCGCTTTTTGAAAGGCCTTCCTGCCATTTGTCTATTTCTGACTGATAAAGAACATAAGGGAATACATACTCACGGTCCATCTGTCCAACAGTATAATCAACGCGGATCTCGTTTCCTTTTTTTGAAACATTATAGAATTTGCGCTGTACACTGTTTGAATACAAATCAAAGGTATCGTCTGTTCCTGTTTCTGTTGAATACTTTATGAGGAAGGTAGACATCATATTGTTCTTTTCTTTAGCAAGGGCAATCGGGTCGCTCTTTGCTGCAGGCGGATTAGAATACCATACCTTACCGGTTGATTTTTGAGTAACAGTAAACTGTGTTGTTGCAGGATCAAGCTCAAATTTAATAGCATCATTTTCCATAACATAGCTTTGAGGCTGTTTGTCTGCATTATACTCATAATAATCAAACGGTGGCTGAACGGCTTTTCCTACATTTACAAGTCTTATAACTATATAAGTACAAAAGCCAAGGAAAGCAACTGTAATTCCTGTCCATATCCAGAACTTAGGGCCCGGTTTTTTGAATTCAAATTTAGGGCGCATTGGTTTTGGAGGTCCAATATACCAGTCAGGATATTTTGATTTTTTAGTTTTCTTTTCTTTTTCCATCTTTACCCCTCCTCCATCAATTCAACCTGAAGATTATTTCTCGGCCAAGTGCAACAAAGAACGAAACACCTTGAGAAATCATACTAAAGAACAGGAGTATGATAAAAATAAATATCAGCATGCCAAAAATGGTAAATACTGTAAAAAGCAGTGTCTTACCAAAGCTGTACTGATGAATCATCATCATTGCCATAAACAGAAGCATTGCACACCACAAAATTGAGATTGTATTAAAGATTGTGTAGAATGCAACTTCATCGCGTGTTACAAAATTACTTATGATAATAATAGGAATCTGAATAAGCGGATACGGAGCAAGTGCATAGCCTGTACCCATATAAACATCGCCAAGGTGACCTTTTCCGTCGAACAGGGTTGTCAACGCCCAGTTACAGATACAGAAAACTGCAAGCGGAAGAAGTATAGTTGCAAATTCCTTGAAAATATTTACAGCTTCCCAATATACATTCATTACAACAAAGCTTGTAAACCTTAAACGCCAGATTTGTGTAAAAAGCGTAAGGATTACAATAAAGTTAGCTGCTGCATAAGAGCCGCGTTTTGCATGAATTAAATCCCAGTATCCGTCTGCCGGATGGAACATTACATATAATGCATACTTGAGAGTAGAGAAAAAGCGAACATAAGTTTCTTTGAGCGTCAGTTTCTTTAAACGTCTTGTTACAAAATTACTCATAGTGTACTAATCTCCCATTTAATTCTTTTTATCCATCTGATAATCAATGGTAATAAAATCAGGACAATAATAACCACTGACAGCCAGGCAAAATTCTTTTCTATCCATTCCTTGCGGTAATACTTAAAGGCCTTTGAATAATCACGACGGTCGCGCTTAAGTTTAAAATACTCCATTGCTTCCTTGTATTTTTTCTGGCGCAGATAAGATTTTCCAAGACCAATATATGCAAGGTCATAGTTTCCGTTATACTCAAGCACCTTTGCCCAGGTATCTGCAGAATCGTCATATTCACCCACTGCAAACTGTTCTGTTGCCTGATATATTAAGTTTCCGTAGGTTGTAGGAGTAAATACTGTAATAGAACAGTTCAAAGAATCAAGAACAAAAAGGTCTTTTCCTATGTGCTCAATAGATTCAGGCTTACGGAAGAAACCGTCTATGTTTCCTCTTCCGCCAAATGCAAAAAGCAGATAACCCTGATTGTTATAAGCAAAAATGCGTCCGCGTGTTTCATCAAGGGCAATATAAACTTCATCATCTAAAACAGTTATATCTGTCATCCATGAAGGTCCCTTTACACCACCGGCATTTCCCCACTGAAGGTCGCCAATAGGATATTCATAACCAAGAGTAATAAGAATATCGTTACCAAGTGCGTTCAAACGGCGGATTGGAGAAGCTTTACCTGAAAGCAGATCCCATTCTTCAAAGGAATGAGTAACTGCATATATAAAGCCTTCGTTGTCTATGTAGCAGTTTGAATATTCGGTTGGAACAAAAAGCTGCATTCGTGCCTTTTGAGCTTCGGTAGAAAATTTCTTCCAGAAACGCTGAGCGGCACTGATAATAACCTTTGATGCCCCGTAATAACCGGCAAAGGTTCCGTCATATTCATATTTTAAGAAACCCTTGTTTACATTTTTTGAAAGAATATAAACACGACCTTTATCGTCTGCTACAACTTTTGTAGGAAAGTAAGATTTTGAAGGATCATAGGTAGGGTCGTCTGGTTCTTTTAATACCATCAATACATTCAAATCTTTGTCGGTTTTAATAACACGGCCGTTGTCTGTATCTGCAATATAAATGGTACCGTCATAACCAGAAACGAAAATATCCTTTGGATTCTTAAAATAATTATCTTCTAGAAGCGGAGACGGATTTACATGATCAATTATCTCAACAAGCTCCAAAGTCTTTTTAGAAGTATATTCAAGCTTGATAATTCTGCTATTGTCTGTATCAACAACATAAAGATAATTATCAATTGCAAACAATGAAGAAGGATTCTTAAGAGGTTTTTCCAATCCAAGGTCTGGTGCATAAACCATGTGAGAAACGCGGTATGCATCAGGTGACTTTTCTATATCATCCCAATAGTCATAGGAATAGGTTTCTCCCTTGGCAAAAAGTCCTGTACTAAGAGCAAGCAGGCTTATTACTGTAATTAAAAGTCTTTTCATATTCATAGCACTAGTCCTTAAGTCCCGAAGTAGCCATTGTTTCCATAATCTGACTCTGAGAGAAGATAAAGAATACAATTGGTACGAGCATTGTAAATACTATAACAGCGTTCTGCTGTCCCATACGGGCAATAACGTTCTGACCAAGCTGAGTAAGCGCATAACTGAGCATCTTTTTATTTTCTGTATAGATTGTCTGAGTCTGCGGGTTATTCCACAAGCCCTGAATAGAGAAAATAGAAATTGTAAGCCATGCAGGTCTTACATTAGGCATTACGAGCTTCCAGAAAATTGTAAACTCGTGTGCACCGTCTATTTTTGCAGCTTCAATGAGCGACATTGGGAATCCGTCAATAAACTGCTTCATAAGGAACAGTCCTAACGAACCTCCTATAGCAGGCAGAACAATTGACCAGTAAGTGTCGACCATACCAAGCTTACACATAATCAAATAGTTAGGAATACCTGTTACATAACCTGTAAACATCAAAGCAACTACTGCAATGCGGAAGAACAACTGTCCACCAGGGAAGCGGTATTTTGCAAGAACATACGCAGCCATAGAGGCAAGAATAACGTGTCCTACAGTTCCAACTACTGTTACAAAAAGAGTATTCCAGATATATCGTGTAAGCGGAACCCAGCCCTGACTTAATGTTACAAAAAGATCAGAAAAGTTGTCGAAGGTTGGATGAACTGCAAAGAAGTTAGGCGGCTTTTTTAAAACTTCATCAAGCGGCTTGAGGGAGTTAGAAATAGCAAATACAAGCGGAACAATCATCATAATAGAACACAAACCAAGGAAGATATATACACCAATATCTCCACCAAGAGAACGGTTAGGCTTTCTGCGGTGCTTGTAATGATGAATTGTCATGTCTTTATACATGTTTTTAGATTTCATTATCAGCCTCCCCTATTAGTGTCCTACTCTGCTGAGCAAGTTCTGAATAAACTTATTACACAAAATCATTGTAAGGAACAAAACGGTTGCAATTGCCGAAGCATAACCAAATTCAAATCGTGTAAAACCATAGTCGAACAGGTGTGTTACAATTGTTCGCGCACAGTAATCTACAGAAGGATATCCTGCAAGAAGCATTGGAACAGAACAAACACTGAAGGCAGCTGTAATTGACATAACTGCTCCGAACAAAAGCATTGGCTTCATATTCGGAAGTGTAATGAACCAGAGTTCCTGCCAGCGGTTTTGAATACCATCTATATAACCTGCTTCGTACTGAGATTTATCTATACCTTTAAGACCGGCAACAAACGAAAGGAAGCCTGTACCAAGCGATGTCCACAAGATAACAGGAATAATAACCTTAAGAACATTGCGCGGATTTGTAAGGAACAAAATAGGCTGCTGAACAATATTCCAGTGAATGAGCTTTGCATTAATCCATCCGTTTGCATCGTCGGCAAAGAAGAACTTGAATACAGTAACTGCCTGCCCCGAAATAGAAGGAACATAGAAGAAGAATACAACAAGGGTGCGGATCCAGTTTGGAAGCTCGTTAATAAGCCATGCAAAAATAAAGGCCATTATATAACCAACCGGTCCAATGATTATGGCAATTACAAAGGTATTTCTTACGGCAATTGTAAATACCTCGTCTTCAAGGAACAGGTTTATATAATTTTTAATTCCAATAAAATCAGGCTTTTCAAGAATATTATAATTAGTAAAACTAAAATAAATTGAAGTGAGCATTGGAAGTACATAAAAAGTTATGAACAAAACAGCATAAGGCAGCATAAACAGATAACAGAATTTATGCTTTTTAGCGCTTTGTACAAGATCTGTAGCCATGAGCTTTTTTCTTGCAATATATTTGTTTAATTTATCACTCATAAATATCTCCTGCTAATCCTGTGCTACAGGAAGTCCAAATTCCTGACGTTTTCTTGTAAGCTCGTCGTTGATTTTTCTTGTATAATCAATAAGAGTTTCGCGAGGATCCTCTTTTTCATTAACAACCTTTCGGGCAGCATTTACAATATGGCGTGGTGTAAAGTAACTGCCTGGAACTTCAGGAATACCTACAGTTTCATCAAGGGATTTTTCAAGAATCTCAATCTGATCTGCATTCCATGAAAGCTGTTTAAGTGCTTCAAGATTTGCTGTTGCATAACGGGCAGAAGCACCAAGCAGGGCTTCCATTTCGCGGCCATAGCGAACCTGAATATCTGCAGAAACCCACCACTTCATGAATTCCCATGCATCAAGCTGAGCACTTTCGTCGTGATTATTAATCATCATAGTACAAACACCGCCGGCTGCATTAGAACGGTCTAGTTCACCCTTTTCATTAATTGTTCCAGGAATGTAAGTAAAATCCCAAAGGTTTCTGATTTCCGGAGCACCGACAACGATTGTGTTGTAGGTAGTATAGTTTGCAATACCAACAGGCATTTCACCGGTACGGAAACGGCTCATAAAGTCAAAGATTATTGGAGTACCGTAGTTGTTGTAGAAGCTTGTATAAGTCTTGAAAGCGTGAATACCAGCTTCTGAATCTACAAGTGCTTTATCGCCTGTCTTGTTATAAAGTGTTCCTCCGTTCTGATACATCATTGAGTACAGAACAGCCATATCAAGATTGTTTACATCAGGATAAGCTACACCAACAGTAAGGTTATTTGACTGTAAGGTTGGAAGCATGGCAATAAAATCTTCCCATGTTTCAGGAGGGTCAATTTCGAACTGTGCAAGAATATCTTTACGATAGAACAGAAGGTTAAAGGTTTCCTGTTCCGGAAGTGCGTAAAGTCCGCCATTATATTTATATGGCTCGTAAGCACTTTCCTTGAACCAGCTAAGAACTTCTTCACAACCTTCAAACTGCATAAGGTTTACGCTTGCATTACGAAGCGCATAATCTACAGGCTGCGAAGTATATGTAGAAATAACTACATCTGGACCTTTTCCAGCAACTACTGCAGGAAGAAGAGCATCTGGGTTAATAAGTTTAACATTTACTTTAATTCCTGTTTCCGGTGTAAAGGTATCATCAATCATGTTCTTAAGAACCTGACTCTGGTCACGGCCTGTAACAATCCAAACTTCAATTACATGGTCTTCGTCTTTACTGTAAACGCTTCCAAGTGCAGAAGAGTCGTACATGAACGAATTAAAGAATGCTGTAATTTCGTGGCGTGCATCCTTCAAGAAGTTTGTTTCATCTTTTTTAATTTTATCATCTGCACCCTGAACTAAAATATAGTCAATATCAAGCTTTGTTTCTGTAAGCGAAAGCATTGATGAAGCTAAAGACATTGTATTGTCCTTAAAGTTCTGGAAGTTCTTTGTAACTCTATCCGGATGCTTGTAGAATTTTTCAAGCTGTATGGCAAGGTTTTCGGCAGGAGCAATCTGATTTGATTTCTGCCCCGTAACCGCAATAAAATCATCAACTATTCTGTACAGACGGCGGCTTTCATCGAGCATTGCCTGAATTTCATCTGGGAATACTTTTTTAAGCTCATAATCACGGTCTGCATCTGGAGTTGTACCTGTAAGTACAAGAATAGTTCTGTAAATAAGGTTTAATCTGTAAATACTGTCTTCTATTTCATTGATGATAGGACCAATATCACCAAGAGTTGCTTCAAGACGTACAGTATGTGTTCCTTTTGTAAGATAGAACTTATAAGGAACATTGTCTTTATCTGAAAGTGTTTTAAACTCCCAGTCCTTGTTATAGTTGAATCCTACAGCCTTAAGGGTATCTATAGGAATTTCACCGTCTATATAAACAGAACGGAATGCAACATAACCACGCTGGAAGAACTGACGGCCTTTTATAGAAATTGTATACCAGCCGTCTTCAGGAATATCAATATTCCATTCAATCCACTGGCCCGAAGATTTCCATGAATCACCACCCACATAGTTTAATACTGTCTTTTTTGTACTGTATGGCTCTGTAACTGCAGAAGAACGGTCGTAACGTGCAAAAAGAGATGGATCTGAACGCACAGAAGCATTTTCACCCTGCACTTTTACAGCTACTTTTTTTACACTATTGTTTTCTGGTTTTGACTTCTGCTTTGCAACATACTGTTCATAAGTATCGTAAGTTTTAAGCGGAGTAAGATTAAGTTCACTAATGGCAACAGGCTCACTTATAGCTTTTAAGGCAATTGTGTTTATACCCTTTTCAAAATAAAAACGATACGGATCAACTTCGTAGCCTAAATTGCTTTTAAAACATACCTGCTGGTAGGCAAAAGTTTCTGCCTGCATAGGGCGAATCATATTACCACGGTTATCGAATTTAATTTCGCCGCCGTCTTTCCAAAGTCTGGAAAATGCGAGTGTATCTGCGCCTCTAAAAGGCATTTCACCATTAATATAAAGGATACGCTCAATATCTACATTTCGTGAAGGTATGCAGATATATTCCATAGAAAGATTGTAGAAGCCTGCTTCGGGAACATCTACAGTCCAGACAACGTAAGAACGGTCATCTGTAATAACAACATCTTTTCCCTGATAATTTGAAACTACGCTGGCACCAGTAGACTGATCAACATCATACTGAAAAATATTTACCGGAATTGTTATTTGAGGGTTTCTGGCATTCTTATGCTCGGCCTGATATTCGGAATATGTTTTTCCTGCCGAAACAGCTCCCTGTGATGTCGATAAATCATAACCATCGTACTTTTCGCTAAGGTTCTTTTCAGGAATAAGCCTTGTACATACGAAAAACAAAGTAATTGCAGCAACGGCAATTATTGTATTCCGTAAGGTTTTATTGATTTTTAGTTTTGCCATAATACTTTATAATAACACGGAATTAATAAATTTGATAGGAGAAAAATATAAAAAATTTTGAAAATTTAGGGAATTAATCTATTAAATAATTGATATTTTTTAAGTAAATTTAAGTTAATTTTTAATTACGTCATTGCGAGGAACGTACCACGCTGTGCTCGCAATGACGGTATATTTATTTTTTGAAATATGAATCAAATTCAGCGTCAGAGTGTGGAACGTCTTCGCCTGATTTTTCTGTAGCCTTTGATGATGATTTTGAAGCTTTTGCTCCTTCTTCACCGTTTACATTGGCACTTTTAAGGTTATCAATATTATCGTTATTCAAATCTTCCATGTCTGCAGGAGGCATTACAAGGGCAGCTGCAATGTAAATAATAATTCCAGAACCCCATAAACATGAAAGAATAACTAACAGAATACGAACAATAGTTGCATCAATATTAAAATAATCAGCAATACCGCCACAAACACCACATATAATCTTATTATTTGATTTCTTAAGCTTTTTCATCTTATTACTCCTTATTTGGTGACCCTTCGACAGGCTCAGGGACCACATATTCTTATTTCATTGAAATATTTACGCTTCCCATACCGCAGTTTACAGAAAAATGATTTGTTTTGCGGTCAGAAGCATAAACCTGGCATACACCACTGCGTTTTTCATCATTGAACTTAAAGTCTCCAAGTCCAACCTTTGCATCGTAAGAATAATCACCTGCATTTCCTGTTAAAGAAAGCTTGATTGCTCCCATACCGCAGTCAATGTTGCTTATACCTTTGATTGAACCTTCAATATTCAGGTTACCCATTCCGCAGCGCATATTAAGGTTATTTCCTTCAATCTTTTTAAGAATAAAGTTTCCGGCACCTACATCGATGTGGCCTTTTTCAAAAGAAACAGAAATATCTTTTGTTACAAAGTTACCTGCTCCAATTGAAGCCTTAAAATGATCAAGCTTTGCCCCTTCCGGAATAGAAATAAGGATTCTTGGAACAATTCTGCCAGGACGATCATTGTGATTAAAGAAATTAAAGCCCGAAAGCTTATTAAGATTTTTTACTACAAGAGTTTTTTCTCCGGCAATGCGGCACATAAGGTTTTCTTTTGCAATTCCGCGTGTTTCAACACTGAACTTTTTACCTGGAATCATTACTACTTCGGCAGCACCAAAACCAAATTCTACACTCTTAATGTCTGAAGTTTTAAATTCATAATAAAGAGCTTCGTAGCGGCCGTTAGATCCAGATGAACTGTCATTCTTGTCATCGTCTGCTTTTTCTTTTGAATCTTTTACAAGAGTATTAGAAAAGCGTTCACGGATTACCTTTGCAACTTCTTCAGGACTTCCAAGCTCTTCCATAACCTTGGCGTCATCACCGGCATCATCAAAATAATCTGAATAATACTGAAGTGCTTCATTCTGTTCATCAACTGTTAATGACTGAATGTTGTTTTTAAGCTCAGTCATGTATTCTTCTCTTGTCATATAATAACCTCTCTAATTTGACTGTCCCATAAGTATCTTATCTACGTTACTCTTATAAGATAACCATTCGGAACGGTATTTATCAAGTAAAATCATTCCATTGGAAGTAATTTTGTAATAACGTCTGTTTCTTCCCTGGAATTCCATATCATAAGTTTCCAAAAATCCGTCTTTTTGCAGGCGTCTTAGAACCGGATAAAGCGTACTTTCGGAAACGTCCATAACCTGCCGGACATCCTGCGTGATTTTATAACCATACGTTCCTTCAAGACTAACAACCGAAAGAACCACGGCGTCCAGCAGCGCAGAACCTGCTGTAAAGTTCATCGCACCTCCTGTCTATATATAATATTATACCGTATATAATATATTGTCAAGTACAATATTGATTTTTTTATAAAAAAGTTTAATATTATATTTATGAATGTTTATGCATGGATTTTTACAGGGCTCCTTGTGGTAACCCTTGTACTTTATATTGTTGGACTTGTACAAAGAATAATTCCTTTAGAAAAAACAGCCCGTTCACTTTTTGTGCCATTTACCGGTGGAATCATTATTTCCATTTTGACAAATTATCTTCCAGATTCACATCATATTATTTTCTTTGCAGCAATGGCTTTTACAACTGCAACCTTGTGCATGCTTTCTACAATAAAGAAAAACAAGTTTTTTAAGTTCAGCGAACATTTTCTTTTCCTGCTTACAGAAGCCTTCTGGTTATATCTCATCTCTTCTGTTTACAGAATCTTCAGGGTCTCAAATATTCTTTATATTCTTGCAGGAATTGTTTTTATTGCAGGGTTTGTGGTAATAAGTGTGTTTATTAAAAAGCAGTCTATACAAAAATACGCAGCAGCAATCATTCAATATTTCTTTGCTTCAATTGTCTGCACTACTTCGCTTGTAAGTCTTATATATGAAAAAAGAGCCTTTGGAATTTTGATTTTCCTTGGCTCTTTATTTACAATATGTCATGTAATATTTGAAATTTTCCAGCGCACAAGACCTTTTGCCATAAGCGCCAAGCTTGAAAGAATCATTGTAACAATTCTTTTTGTAACGGCACAGGCACTTATGGGAACAGGCGCAATACTTATGCAGGTTTAATATAAGTCATCCCACAAGTACAGATTGCCTTTTGCAAGCTTGCCAGTCTTTAGGGCTGAATCTAATTTTTCAAGACTCTTTACAGTGCCTACAGCAAAACCTTCGCGGCTTCGGGCTGTATGAGTCAATTCAATAGTATCTGCAGTTCCATCAAAGAAAACCTTGTGAGTTCCGGGAACGTTTCCGCAGCGTGTTGAACTTACATGAAGCTGATTGACTGCCGGGCGCTCGTGAAAGGCATCTGTTACAATTTCATTTTTGTTCTTGTAAGCAAGCTGAACACGGCGGGCAATTTCCAAAGCTGTACCACTTGGGCTGTCGGCCTTCTGATTATGGTGCATTTCCCAGGTTGCAACATCGTAGTCATCGTATTCAGACATGATTTTTGCAGCTTCTTCTACGATTTTATAAAACATGTTTACTCCGATTGAAAAGTTTCCGGCAGTCATAATTGTTCCGCCAACCTTTTTTGCAAACTCACGGATTTCATCATGCTTGTCATTCCAGCCGGTAGTTCCTACAACAAGAGGAAGTCCAAGTGGAAGCAAAGCTTTTATATTATTCATAACTGCAACAGGGTGTGTAAATTCAATAACACCTTCTGCACCACTTGATTTTACAGCGCGGGCAACAGCTTCTCCGTCTCCCTGAGCTACCTTTACCTGTGCATCTTCTGCAGCAACATCTATAGTAACAACAACTTCATGACCGGCACGCTTTGCACACTGCTCAATCATGTGGCCCATCTTGCCGTATCCTACTAATGCAATCTTCATATTTCCTCCAAACAGATTGTCGGGTCAAGCCCGACAATGACATAATTTAATTAACTGAAATATGCCTGATGAAGAACACGGACAGTTTCATCAGCCTCATCTTCATTAACAATAATACTTATGTTTACTTTGCTGGCACCCTGGCTAATCATCTGTACGTTTATGCCTTCATCGGCAAGGGCTTCAAAACCGCTTGCAAGAATATCGCTTGAATGAGCGGCGTCACAGATAATTGTAACGATTGCTTTACCTTCGCGGACTGTAACTTCACCTGCTTTTTCAAGATCTTCAACAAGACCGTCGAGTTTGTCTTTTGAATTAACTGTAAGCGAAACAGAAACTTCAGAAGTAGCAATAACGTCAATGCTTATATTCCATTTTAAGAAGTTATTGAAAATATGTGCAAGGAAGCCGGCAGCCCCAAGCATGCGTGATGAAACAATATCAATAAGAGTAATGTGCTTTACGCTAGTAATTGCGCAGACTGGAGGAACTTTGCCAGTATGATTTTCTACAATAATTGAACCAAGGCTCTGAATGTTGTAGGAATTCTTTACACGAACAGGAGTTCCGGTCTTGCGTACAGGAAGCATTGAACGAGGATGAAGTACCTGAGCACCAAACATTGCAAGCTCCTGTGCTTCTTCGTAAGTAACTTCAGGAACAGGCTTTGCGTCTGTAACTACACGAGGGTCTGCAGTAAGAATACCGTCAACATCCTTCCAGGTCTGAACTTCTTCTGCCTGCATTGCGGCTCCAATCATAGTTGCAGTAAGATCTGAACCACCGCGGCCTAAAGTTGTAATGTTACCCTTTGCGTCTTTTGCAATAAAGCCAGTTACAATTGGAATATCATCATAGGCACCGTTTTTGTAGCCGTTTAAATACTGAGGAATATTTGTCCAGGTTTCTTCAAGAAGCTCGGCAGACATAAAATTGCTGTCGCTTACAAAACCAACATTCCAGGCATCGTGGAACTTTGCAGGAATACCCTGACTATTTAAGTAAGCAGCCATCATACGAACAGACATGCGCTCACCAAAAGAAACAAGATAGTCACGGGAACGTTTGCTCACTTCTTTAAGCATCGAAATACCTGTGAGCAGCTGTTTAAGCTCTTCAAGCAGGGCTTCTATTGTATCTATATTAATTCCAAGCTCTGCAGCAGTATCTTCATGAAGTTTTGCAACACCGGCAACATCTACAGTGCCTTCTACAGCCTTGTCTGCGGCCTCCAAAAGATGGTCTGTAGTATCTCCCATGGCAGAAAGAACAACCACCGGTCTGCGATACTGATATGCCTTGATTATTGATGCAACATGCTTAATACGTTCAGCGTTAGCAACGCTGGAACCACCGAATTTCATTACTATCATATTATGTTCCTTTTTATGTTTGAAAAGTATTATAGTGTTTTTAGGAGCTACATACAAGAACTATTATTGTCTGATGAAATCTACATTCTGAGTTGTAATATCTATTTTGCCGGCTTTTAGGGTAACTTCGTCGTTCAAATTTATATTGCTGCAACCTTTCAATGTTGTCTGCATATCAAGAGAAGGAATGAGGAAAAGTGCGTCCGAGCCACGCTTGTCTATGCAGAAGGCCTGGTAGGTCTGTTCAGGATTTTGCATAAGGTAGACAAGCTTCCAGTGAGTCTCACTAAGGCGGCTTGCTTTGCGGGCATCCTGGCTGGCGGCATCTCCTGCGGCTATGCGTTCCAGCATTTCGTCTTTGTCAAGCAGGCGTCGGCCGTCTATAAAGGCACGCAGCTGCTGGTGGGCAACCAGGTCTCCGTAACGGCGTAAAGGTGAAGTTACCTGACTGTAAAAGCTTAGGCCAAGGCCTGCATGAGGAGCCGGGGTTATTCCAACAGAACGCTTACGCATACATTTTACACGGGCAAACTGGCCTGCCCATCCATCAGGAACTTTTGCAGGAAATTCCGGAGCCTCCTGACTTACAAACGGGAATGGTATTTTATTTTTAAATGCAAACTTTGCGGCGCCCTCACCTGCTAAAAGCATCATTTCCTGAATCATATCGTTTGATTCATATTTTACTTCGGGAGCAACAGTTACAATTTTTGTTTCGCGGTCTACCTTTATATCTACTTCCGGCATCTGGATTGTTACTGCGTTATTGGCGTTGCGGCGTGCAAGGTTACGGCGTGCAATTTCAAAAAGAGGTTTAAGTTCCGGGCTTTCTTTCTGCTGTTCTGCCTGTTCGTAAGAAATCATTTTTACATGAACGCGAACTTTTTTTACTTCACAGTCTGATATCTGACAGTCATCATCAAGAGTAATTACAAAAGCAAGTGCATTTGATTGTTCTTTAAGTCCAAGAGCATAATCTTCAAGACTGCTTTCACAAAGCATTCGGCTTGCACCTTCGGGAATATAAAGAGTAGTTCCACGATTACGCGCTGCTATATCAATTGCCGAATCCGGAGCAACACTTGCGGCCGGGTCTGCAATACAAACCCAAAGCTTCTGTCCGTCAAAGCCAACAGCATCATCAGGGTCTGCTGCATTTGGAGAGTCGATTGCATAACAGACACACGGAGCTTCTTCACGTTCTTCGTCGGGCATAGGACCAAGCTGTTCACGGGCAGAATCAAAACTGAATCCAAGCCGGGTCGGATGAGGATTTTTTATTTCACTCCAGATACCGGTTTCTATCAAGAGCCGATGAGCTTTTTCTATATTTTGAGGAAGGCCTGCCATTTCCAGAACTTTTGATTTATCTGTCTGGCAAAGTGCAAACGCTTCAACTTCGCCTATAAATTTTGAATCTGCAGGAAGGTCAAGTTTACGATTCTTGAGCCGTTCAATGAAAGCCTGGCGAAGTTCTGCTTCATGTTCTTTTTCGTATTTTTTCTGATTAATTTCATCAATCTGCTCTTGTGTGCGGAGTGTAAATGAGAGAGTTCCGTTTTTGAGTGCTTCCGCGTCCTGGCAGAATTGCGGCATATTACATATTGTCTGATAAAAAGCCCATATATTGTCCGGAGCAAGGTCAGAAGCAGCATAGTCTACAATTTCATTAAAACTCAATGGCGCTGTGGCAGTTTCCGGTTCTGAAATTAAAAGTTCATATGTTTCTAAAAGTGATGAATTAAATTGTCCTAAAAGCGCACTGTCATCCAGACCCGTAAGCACCTTTTCAATAGAAGTAACCGGCCCTTCACTAAGAAGAATAACATCCTTCTCTCGAACCTTCTGTTCTTGTTTACCATATGTGATTATGTATTTATCACCGTCCAATTCTTTGATTATTGCGGGTTGAGTCTTGTAAATAACTAAAGCGTTTTTGTTCATCAAAAGTTATTGTAACAGAATTTTTGAATTATAAAAAGGCATCATATCGAGCGAAAGACTGGGGGGAGGCCGTATTTTTTGCCGTCGCTGGGGCCCGCTCGTGATGATTTTCTACATGATCCAGTTAAATAAAAAAAGGCACTGTTCATAGAACAATGCCTTTTAATTCGAGATTATCGGGTCAAGCCCGATAATGACATATTGCGGTGTTTTTTACCACTTCTTTTCGATTACATCACAGATGTTCATTTCTTCTGCAGCTTCTGGATTAATTTCGAAGAACTTAGCTTTTTCCATGTTAGGAACAACGTTTACTGTATCACCAAGGCGGAATTCAGCAGTTGCTGTTGTCTTAGCGATGATGCTCTGTCCCTTGTTAGAAATAAGATAAAGATGTGTTTCGGCACCAAGTGGTTCCTTGTTAGTAATCTTCATCTGCATATCGTCTTTAGCAGCTGGCTTTTCAACATATGTAAGGTCTTCTGGACGGATACCGAATGTGATTTCCTTTCCTACCCAGTCCTTAAGTTTCTTAGCCTGTTCAGCTGTTGGGTTGATTTCGAATGAACCTTCATCACAAACGATGTTTCCGTTCTTTTCCAAAACCTTAACTGTAAGGAAGTTCATTGGAGGTGTTCCGATGAAGCCTGCTACGAACTTGTTGATTGGATAGTTGTAGAGGTAAAGTGGAGCACCGATCTGCTGGATGATACCGTCCTTCATAACTACGATCTTTGTACCCAAAGTCATAGCTTCGATCTGGTCGTGTGTTACGTAGATCATTGTTGCCTGAAGTCTGTTGTGGAGTGCTGCAAGTTCAGAACGCATTGTTACACGGAGCTTAGCATCCAAGTTAGAAAGTGGTTCGTCGAACAAGAATACTTTTGGTTCACGAACGATAGCGCGTCCTACTGCAACACGCTGTCTCTGTCCACCCGAAAGAGCCTTTGGCTTACGATCCAAGTAGATTGTAAGGTCAAGCTGTTTTGCTGCTTCACGGACACGGCGGTCAATTTCGGCTTTATCCATCTTGCGGATCTTAAGACCGAATGCCATGTTGTCATATACAGTCATATGTGGGTAAAGAGCATAGTTCTGGAATACCATGGCGATATCACGATCCTTTGGTGGAACGTCATTCATTTCAACGCCATCGATGAAGAGCTTACCTTCAGTAATGTCTTCCAAACCTGCAATCATGCGGAGAGTTGTTGACTTACCGCATCCAGAAGGACCTACGAATACGCAGAATTCCTTGTCTTCAATAGTGATATTAGCATTGCTTACAGCACGAACACCGCCGTCGTAAACCTTACCAATACCTTTAAGTTCTACTTTAGCCATTTTTTGTGTGGCCTCCTTAAGGGTTATATTATTCTTTAATTTTACGCCATAAAAAAGGAATAGTCAAATGAAAAAATGGAGAATTCCTAAAATTTTCCACTGTGGTGAGAGGAGCCTGATGAATTTATGTGGGTTCCGCCGCCTGAAGAGCTGGAAGATGACTGGATTACCTGGCGGACTACTGTGTTGTGGGTGAAAATATCCTTTTGGATTGGGATTTTTATACCATCATGAGCTATGAAATTTGAAGCAATTCTGGCTGTATGTACTGATTTCATGCCACTTTTCATTGCAAGACACGAAATTAATGCTACGATGAAGCCGAAAACAAGGCCTGCTGCAAGAGATGCAATCAGATCATGTTCTTTTATTCTTGTACCTATGTCTACAGGGATACCATTTGCTGCTGCTTTAAGATATTTCTGAACTGTGATTAAATATGCAGTAAAACCGCGATACCACTCCCCGTCTGCAAAATAATCAAGGAAGGAATCAGCAAGCTTGTCTTTTCCGTAGTCTGTAAAGGCGTAATTGCCAAAATCACCGTGGGCCATTATGTCGTAATCGCGTTCCTTCATGCTCATAACAAGAAAGATTCCGTCGCCGGTTTCGCCAATTCCGTGAAGGTTTTCAAAATAATAATATTGGGCAAAGGCTTCTATTCCAAAGGCGTCGTCGTAGATTTCGTAATCAAAAACAAAATCTTCCATGTTTTTTACAACGACGATGTATATCCCGCAGTTATAATCTGAAGAAATCTTTTCTGCACGGGTCTGCAGATTAGAAAGTTCGGTATTGGACAGGAGGCCGCAGTCGTCTTTTACTAAGGAAGATAGACTCCAGATTCTTAATGGAATTAGTATCAGTAAAAGAAAAAAAATAAATTTTTTATTCATAATGCCTCCATATTGTGGATTGCCACGCTTCGCTCGCAATGACGAACGAAGCCTACGTCATTGCGAGGAGCGCAGCGACGTGGCAATCCAGTTAAAAAAAGAAATACACCAATGGTGTAACAATCGCTGCGACAATGGCTGTGATGCCGAATAAATATTTACAGAACCTGCCCTTATCTACAGGTAGGTCGCCTACCATTTTGCCGGTCTGGCCGTTCATGGCAAAGATGTAATTTTTGTCGCGCCATTTTGTTGAAAGAACCCATACCGGCATGAAGGAATATGTTACCTTATCATTTGTTATGCGAACTTTTTTGTTTACTACACTTACTGTTTCATAGCCGCTAACACTGTTTCTTATTTCATCAACTGCTGTATTTTCTGCACGCAGCTTGGCACGGTCGTAGCATTCTTCTGTAGAAACATCGTAAACTTCGGCAAAAAATCCCGGCAGGTATGAAGCTGTAAAATCGCGGAGGTCATCATAATCAAACGGTTCGATTGAATCCATAAGGGCATCGTCCATTTTTTTAGAAGCATTTACACTGATTTTTTCAAAGCTGACAGTACCGGCTCGTGTAATATTATAATGACCTGTTGTGATTATTTTTTCTTTAGAAGTGTAATTTACTGTTGAGCGGGTGCCCTTCATATCAAGCTGAACATCAACATGACCGTCGAAAAGCCAGAACGGAACATAAACGCCCTTTATTTCTTCTATATGGTTCTGCTCACTGAAAACTTTTGGGAGCAGTTTTTTACCTTTGTAGTGATTTTTGAGCGCATTAATTGCCGCCTGCTTTTCGAGCTTAAACGGAATGATTTTTTGAGGCATTTTTCCGCCGCTGAAGGCTTTGTGAACTACCTGATTGTTTCCACAGTAAGGACAACTTGTTGCAGCAGTTGTTTCGTCACAGAAAAGCTGTGCACCGCACGAAGGACAATTGTATTCAAAAAGATTTGAATATTCCTGAGTAAAGGTACCTGAAACTCCTGCCCCAGCCCTTCCGTATTTACTGTCAATCTGTTCTATATCATAAGAAGAACCACAATAATCACACTGAAGTTTTCCTGTTTCACCAACAAAATGAAGCGGGCCTCCGCAGGCAGGACACTGATAATTTGCTGCACTCTGATTTATATTAGGCATTAGTCACCTGCTGGTCTTGGCTTACCGCATTCTGAACAGAACTTTCCTTTGTTTACAGTTCCGCAAGAGCAGGTCCACTGCTGTCCAAGTTTAAAGAGTTCCTGAGCATTTGCTCCACCAGCCTGCTGTGCCATTCCCATTCCCATAAATGCCATTGCAGCACCGTTTGTGTTTCCTGCAGCAGTTTTCATTGCTTCTGCCTGAGCACCTACTAAATGAGCAGCGGCACGAGTTGGATCCATAAATGCTGCATCGCGCTGAAGACCCTTGAGCATCTTTTCATCTTCTTCGGTTGCCTTGATAGAAGAAACACCGACAATTCCAATCTGAATACCGCGGCGTTCTGTCCATTTCTGGCTGAGTTCTGTACGCAAAGCATCTGCAAGCTCGTTTGTGTGAGCAGGTACAGAAGAATAACGGATTCCCATTTCACTGATTCTAGCAAAAGCCGGCTGAAGTGCTGTCAAAAGTTCTGAACGAAGCTGACCTTCAAGATTTTCGCGAACGAATTCATCTTCTACGTTACCGCAGACATTTGTATAAAATACTACAGGGTCAACAACCTTGTAGCTGTATTCACCAAAGCAGGAAACAGAAACATCAATATCAATTCCGGCACGAGGATCTACAACGCGGAATGGAACTGTCTGAGGAGTTCCGTATTTGTTTCCCATGATTTCCTTTGTGTTTATATAATAAACGCGCTGAGTTCTAGGAGCCTCGCCGCCAAAGGTAAATCGCTTACCTATATTTTTGAAGGATTCAATAAGACCGTTTCCAAAGCCGCCTGCAAAAACAGAAGGTTCTGTAGAAGAATCATATTTGTATTCGCCTGGTTCTGCACAGACATCTACAACCTTGCCCTGATCTACAATGAGCATACACTGCCCGTCTGCAACTGCAATTACAGAACCCTGAGTGATGATGTTTTCGTCACCCTTTGTATTGCTTGAACGACCGCTTGTCTTTTTCTGACCGCGCTTGCAGATAACGTTTGCAGGAAGTGCGTCGCAATAAAAGTATTCCTTCCACTGGTCTGCGAGTACTCCGCCTGTTGCGCCAACGATTGCTTTAATAAGTCCCATAAAAACTCCTTCGTCATTGCGAGCGCAGCGCGGCAATGACGTGCTGTTTAATAACTATTTAATCCGCCGACTTTAACCTGGAAATGACTGAACTCCATACTGAAGCTTGCTCTTCCCTGTGTTGCCGAGCGAAGATTTGTTGTAAATCCAAACATATTTGCCATTGGAGCCTGGGCGTGAATTACATCGCCGGTTGGTTTTGAATCCTGGCCCATAATGCTTCCACCACGCTGACTGAGCTGGCTCGAAGCAGGTCCAACAAATTCCTTTGGACAAGAAATATCAACATTCATAACAGGCTCAAGGATTTCCGGGCCTGCTGCATTACAAGCTTTATCAAAAACCTGAGCGGCACATGCTTCAAATGCAAAAGGTGTAGATGTCAATTCATTGTAAACAATATTTGTTACCTTTACGCCAACTTCTGTACATGGATAACCGTAGTTGATTCCTGAATCGAGTGCGTTCTTAAAGCCGTCACGAATTGCTTCAATAATTTCCTCTGGGATTTCGGCATAACGGCAAGTAATATCAACAGAATTACCTTCACCCTTTTCAAGCCGTTCAACAGAAATTGTAAGACCTGCAGTATTTTCTTTACCACCAAGTACGCGGCTGTATTCTTCTGTTGCTTCACCGCTTCCACTAACAGATTCACGATAAGTAACCTGAGGAGCACCAACATTACATTTTACGCCAAAGTCATCGCGCATACGGGTAACAAGAACATCAAGGTGAAGCTCTCCCATTCCGCTGATAATAAGCTGACCAGTTTCTGCATCTTCGTGTGATGTAAAGGTCGGGTCTTCCTGACTAAGAATCTTAAGTGTTTCTGTCATCTTATCCTTTTCGCTCATGCTTTCTGGTTCAAGAGCAACAGAAATAACAGGCTGAGGGAATACAGGCTGTTCGAGCAAAACGTTGAAGGCTTCTGTACCAATGGTATCACCAGTCTGAGCAAACTTAAGGCCAATGAAAACTGCAATGTCACCGGCGCTCAAACTGTCGATTGAATCTGATTTATTTGCGTGCATACGAAGGATTCTGTTTACACGCTCGCGTTTTTTCTTATTAATATTGTAGATTTGTGTACCAGTAGGGATTTTTCCAGAGTACATACGTACATAGCAGAGTGGTCCCATTTCGCGGTCATACTGAATCTTGAATACAAGTCCGCATGGCATTTTTGAAGGGTCGCATGGAATTTCAATATCTTCCTGCTGATCTTTTTTAATCTTAAGACCTTTTGCAGGAGGCACATCAGTCGGACAAGGAAGGTAATCAACAACTGCATCAATAAGCGGCTGAACACCCTGATTATGACGGGCACTACCCATAACAAATGGAACATAACTGCGGGCAATAGTACCTTTGCGGATTGCAGCCTTAAGCTGTTCTACGCTGATTTCCTTACCGTCAAGATAGAGTTCCATAAGTGCGTCATCTGCACCGGCAACAGTTTCTACAAGCTTTTCGCGCCATTCATTTGCCTGGTCTAAGCGGCTTGCGTCAATATCACTTTCGGTAATTGTTTCACCTTCGTCTTCGGCAGACCAACGGAGCTCCTTCATTTTAAGAAGATCAATTACACCTTCAAAATCTGGGCCTTCACCGATTGGGATCTGCAAAGCTAAAGTTTCTACACCAAACTTCTGGGCAACATCGTCCATGGAACCAAAAAAGTCTGCACCAATTCGGTCCATCTTATTCATAAAACAAAGACGAGGAACACTAAACTCATCTGCCTGCTTCCAAACAGTTTCTGTCTGTGGCTGAACACCATCAACTGCACAGATAACTGCAACAGCACCATCGAGTACGCGCAAAGAACGCTCAACCTCTGCTGTAAAGTCTACGTGTCCCGGAGTATCAATAATATTTATCTGATGATCACGCCAGTAAGTAGTAGTTGCGGCAGAACAGATTGTAATTCCACGCTCCTGCTCCTGCTGCATCCAGTCCATTGTTGCCTGGCCGTCGTCTATTTCACCAATTTTATGGATTTTTCCTGTATAATATAAGATTCGTTCAGTTGTAGTAGTCTTTCCGGCATCAATATGAGCCATGATACCGATGTTTCTCATTTTGTCTAGAGACATAAGTTTCCTCGTTATAAAAATAGATTGCAGTGTCAAGCACGGCAATGACAGAGTTATTATAATGTATTATTGAGGATTTGAAAATATATAGTGCAATTGTCATTGCGAGGAGTGAACGAAGTGAACGACGTGGCAATCCATATTTATGAATGCATTTTAATTCCTGGATTGCCACGCTTCGCTCGCAATGACGTGTTACAAATCTTGAATATTTACAAATTCAAAGCCGGAATCAAGCAGTGCACAAATCAATAAATCAAGATAATTATACAGTGGTTCGGTGCGGCTGCCCTGTGCAAAACCTACGCTTACAGGCACTACTCCCCCACCAATCTTTGAAAGTGTATTGCAGTAATCCTGAATAATCTGTTCAGGTTTTGTATCTTTGTCGAGCAATTCAGAATCATTCAAACGGCTGTAAGAAACAATTGTTTCATAGCCTGCAGTTTTTGCATATTTGATAATATCATTATTTACTGAATAATACGGGCCATGCCAGTACAATGAAAGCTCTGTTCCTGTGCAGTTGTAGAATTCATCTTCGTTACGTGCAAGACCACGGCGGATAAATTCTTCATCAACTACAAACGGGTTATTTACAAGGTCTGTCTGACTGAAGAACATAGAAGCAGTCTGATAACCGTTCAAAACAATCTGTTTAGTTTCAGATGGATAGCGGCGAATAAATTCTCCATTAATAAAGAAGGTTCCAGGCACATTATATTTTCGCAAAACAGAAAGGATTTCACTTAAACCGTCTGCATTGTCGTAGGCATCAAAAATCAGGGCAACTTTTTTAGGAGCGGCAACCTTTGTTACACTTTCTTCGTACAAAGCTTTAGTAACTGCTTTTTTGCTCAAGGTTCGTACATACAAAGCGTTTTCATAAAGACTGTTCGAAGTTGTTCCTGCAAAAATTCTGTAGCGGCCGTTCTGACTTTTTGGTTGGGCTGTTGCAACAGAAGTCTTTTTCCAGGTTTTCTTTTCTGCATTATATTTATAGTAAGAACCCAAGCCTGTATCTGCAACAATTGTATCTTCATTGCCTTCCCAATAACCTGCAACTGCAGAAGAAAGCATTATAACTTCATTTGTATTAGAAAGAAGATTCCACTTGCGGATTGTTTTTTCACCACCAACATAAATTACATTGCGGTTTACCCAGATTGCAGAAGCAATTTTTTCGCCTACTAAATCTGCAACGCGCTGCCAGTTGTTAATATCATAAACGTAAATTGCAGCACCTGCATAAAAGGCAACCTTTGTTCCGTCCGGAGAAATAAAAGGCTTACCGGAATCTTCAATTTCGAGTACCTGAGTTGTTTTTGTTCCAAGTTTATAAACAGCACCCTTTTCCTTGCTGCCGTCATAAGGAAGTTTTTCGAGCCACAAAACAGGCTGATCATTTGAATCCCAGAAAACAAAGAAATCTATAAGGCTTGCAGTTGAATCTGTGTATGGGCGTGAATAAATAACATCCATATAATCACACGAATGATTCTGATTCTGCAATTTAAGATATGTAAAAAGGCGGTTGTTCTGAACAATTACGAATGATTTTGCACTGCTGTTTACGCTGAATCTGTCACTGGCAGAATTAAACTGTGAAGGAAGTCTACCAATTGCCTTACCCTGACCAATAATTCCAGAATAAAGTCCGAGTGTATAAAGTTCCTTTGAATTAATCTGATAAACTAAATAATCATCTATATAAATAAGCGACTTTTCGCTTGACCAGTTTACTGAATTGATTGTTCCACGGCCGATTTTGCGGTATTTTTCATCCATTTCGACCTTGCGGAGTACAGCATCCGGATTACAGAAATAAAGTGCACCTTCTTTTTCATAAATAAGAATTGTTCCGTCCGGAGACCATTTTACAGGAAGGCTCTTATAGCTCTGGCGTACGCTTTCGCATAAAACAGCAGTTTTACCTGACTGAACATTTTGAATTACAAGAGAGCCTGTAGAAAGTGAATATTTTTCTATTTTAACAAGCCATTTTCCGTCTGAACTGATTGAATATGGCGAAACAGGAAGCGAATTTACAGGAATGCCGTCGTTCTTTTCGAACCAGTCAAAAGAATCTGTTTTTGTGTTGTAACGGCCTGTTCCGTAGCGGTTACGAATCTGAAGTACTGTTCCTTCATCCAGAAGCTCAAGCTGCTCAGGATAGCAGGTCAAAAGCTCCGGTAAATTCTTGCTTGCACCATTTACAAGCTTTGAATAGAACAGTGAGCTGTAGCTGTTTGTTCCAGGCATATTCTGGCTCAACGAAAAAAGAACTTCATCATTTTTGTTCAAATCAAATGTGCCGAAAGAAATTTTTGCGCAAAGTGGAAGCGTAATTCCTAAAACAAATGCCGCAGCAATCAGATATTTTTTCATTTATGCATCTCCGCACTTAATACCAGAACCGAAAGCTCCTGCTCAAGATCTTCAAGCTCGCGCTCCATTTCGTAGAGCTGCTTTCGTCTGACATCTTTTCTGTCTTCTTCATAATGATTAAGCATCATTTCAAGCGATTCTTTGTCATCAGCATCTGAAACTCTTGAAATACCGCACCATGGACAAAACAAGTAATCTTTATTAAGGGTTCGTCCACATCCCTTGCAAACACTAATATTATACATCTTTTTTTCCTATTTTTTAAGTACTGTCATTGGATCTATTCTATTTCCGTTTTTATAAACCATAAAATGCAGGTGCGGACCTGTAGAATATCCGGTAGAACCTACAAGTCCAATTTTTGTTCCCTGAGTTACATATTGACCTTTTGTTGCAATTGTTTTTGACATATGTGCATACAAGGTCTGGTAACCGTTTCCATGATTTATGATGATATAGTTTCCGTATGTACGGTTATATCCAACATCAGCAACTTTTCCGCTCATTGCGGCAAGAATAGGAGTTCCTTCAGGACAAGCCATATCTATACCAGTGTGGAACGACTGAACTCCTGTAAACGGATCTGCACGCCAGCCATAAGGAGAAGACCAGCGGAAGCTTGCAGAAATAGGCAGAATGAAAAGTTCACCCATTCTTGATTGAAGTGTCTTCTGGTCAAGACCAACTCCAGGTAAAAAGAGCTGCTGGCCTACTGTAAGTGTTTCTGTTGTAAGTTCGTTTACATCAAGAATACTTTCAAGCCTGATATTATTTGAACTGGCGATTTTTTGAAGTGAGTCGCCTGCTTTTACTGTATAAATAATACCGTCAATTGAAGGAATCTTAAGTTTCTGCCCTGCTCCAAGCTGGCGGACATTTCCAATATCATTAACAGAAATCAGAGTAGAAATATTTGTAAGTCCAAACTTTTTAGCAATTCCGCTTATTGTGTCACCGCTTTTTACCTTATAAGTCTGATACTCTACCGGTTGAGAAAGCAGACTTGCAGAAATTGCAGTGCCTGTACTGTCTGTAATCAGTCCGTTTTCATCAACATCACTTGTAAGTTCAAGGGCAAAGTTTTTCATCAGAGAGTCAAGAGTATCAATATCGAAGGAATCTTCGGCATTTAAAGTTATGATTTTTGTGTGACTTAAGGTATAATCTGTTACAAAAAATGCTGTAATTCCAAGCCCCGCAATTCCAAGTACTGCGAATATAGAAATCACAATTGCCTTTATATTACGTGCAATAAGACTGCCAAAATCAGAGACACCCTGCCCCAATGCAGCAAAGCAGCCTTTTACAGTTAAATCATTATGAACCTTTCCGGCCTTAAAAATATGCTTTTCGGATGGGTATGTATATGCAAAAGAAACAGAATTATAGCTTTTAGGACGGACTGGAAACGTTATTGTCCGCTTTTTTTTGGGTTGTTGTACAAAACTGATTATTTCCATACTTGTCTATCGGCCAAAATAAGAGTATAGTTTAAATGTATTTATTTTAGATTTGGGCGGGAACAAATTGAATTCATTTTTTAAAACTAAACGGGTTATAGTTTTTTTCTCTTTCTGCGGCATACTTGTAATTTCTGTTTTAGTAGCATACTTAAAGCTTGCACTGCAGCCGTCGTCTCCAAAGCCTCAAAATGTTCCTGTTATTGAGCGAGGTTCTATTGTAGACCGTTCAGGCTTTCCGCTTGCAGTTCAGACTAACTTTTACCGTGTTGGTGTAAGTACAAAAGATATTAAAAATCCCGAAGCCTTCAGCAAAAACATGGCTGGGGTACTTGGTGTTTCAGAAGAAGAGCTTTTTGCCCGTGTAGATAAGAAACGCGAATATGTTATATTGAAGAAAAAAGCTTCGCAAACAGAATATGAAGAAATAAGTCAGCGCACAAAGGAATGCGGCTATAATTATGTAAGTTACGAAAAGCTTCCGGGACGAGTTTATCCTAATGGTGCTCTTGCTTCTCAGCTTATTGGATACATGGGCGATGAAGGAAACGGTCTTGCAGGAATTGAATTTTCACAGCAGAACATACTCTACCCCGAAATTGATAAAAGTCTTGAAACACCGGAACAGGGTAAAAATATTTACCTTAGTATAGATGCAAATCTTCAATATAAACTTGAACAGATTGCCTATAAAACAATGGAAAATACACAGGCCGAAAGTATGATGCTTTTAGCAGCAGATTCCCGCACAGGTGAACTTCTTACTTATATAAGTCTTCCGGCAGCTAACCTTAATGAATATGGAAGCTCTACTATAGCAGAACGTACCAATAAGCCTGCTGCCGATGCCTATGAACCTGGTTCTGTATTCAAAATCTTTACACTTGGTATTGTTTTTGATGAAGGAACAATTAATCCTAACGACAGCTTCTTGTGCGATGGAGTTTATGAACACAAGATTCCTGGTGGTGAAACAATAAGAATTAAATGTCTTGAAAATCACGGATGGCTTACTCCTCGTGAAGCCTTAAAATATTCCTGCAACGATGTTCTTGGACAGATTAGTGATAAGGTTAGCGAAGACACATTTATTGCAAGAATCCGCCAGCTTGGTTTTGGACAGAGAACAGGTATTGAACTTACCGGAGAAACAACAGGTATTGTAAAGGACAGAGACAGTAAAAGCTGGTCTGCTCGTTCAAAGCCTACAATTGCAATTGGTCAGGAAATAAGCGTTTCGGCACTTCAGATGGTACAGGCTGCTACAGCAATTGCAAACGGTGGTGTTCCGGTAAAGCTTTCTGTTATCCATAAAATTACAGACAAGGATGGAACTGTTCTTTACGAACATGAACCTGAATATAAAAACCGCGTATTTAAAGAAACTACTGCAGAATATGTTTTGAGCTGTATGGAAACAACTGCTACAACAGGTACAGGTTCCCGCGCAAATATCGGCGATGTTCCTATTGGTGTAAAAACCGGTACAGCCCAGATGGCAGATAAAGTAAACGGCGGCTATAGTGATACAGACTTTCTTTCAAGCTGTCTTGCAATTTTTCCTGTAGATGACCCTGAAATTGTTCTTTACATTGTTGTAGAAAAAGCAAAGGGCGAAACTTACGGTGGACGAATTGTTGCTCCTGTAATTGCAGAAGCTGCAGATACAATAATTGACTACATGGGTATGAGCAGAGGTAAAGCTTCTTCTGTAGAGCATAACGGTGTTATTACAATTCCAAATACAAAAGATATTACCATAGGCTCACTCACTCCGGACTTCACAGGATATTCTAAAAAAGATTTGCTGCCTCTTATGGAGCAGTCAAAGGGAAAACTCAACATTAACGGAAGTGGCTGGGTAACAAGTCAGAATCCTGAACCTGGTACCCCGCTTACGGAGAATACAATAATTGAACTCTATCTGGAATAAAAATATACAGTTATTCAAGTCAAGATTCCCTGCATTAGCCGATTTATACCATTCTATTATAGAAGATATCAATTCAAATGGAGACGATAAAAGCATTTTTTCTTTCTGGACAGTCATGCCTGCAAAAAATGGAAGTATGACTGCACAAATTGATAATATGCTCCTGCACTCTTCCTATAATCCCGAACGCGAAGGCCAGACAGCGGCAGAACAACTTGCGGCAAAGCAGAAGGAAACAGTTATTTTTATGGGAGCGGGTCTTGGCTGGCAGTTTTGTTCACTTGCAAGACTCATAACAAAAAGCGTGCGTGAGTGCCCCGTAAAGAAGCTTGTCCTTATTGAACCTGATCCTATTCATTTTTTTGGTGCCCTTTTTTACATTGATTGGAGTGATGTTTTTGCAGTGGAGCAGCTTGTTATTGCACTTGGCTGCCCTGTCGATTCTCTTATGCCTCTTTTAGAAGGAAACCAGATAAATATAGGAAATACAGGCTTGAACGCATCGTATGTTTATGCAATTCCCGCTTTTATTCAGCATGCACGTCCTTATTTTGATTCTGTAATTGCCCTTATTGAACGAAACCGCAACAAGAATGATATTAATGCCGCAACTTACAAAAAGTTTGAAAAGCTTTGGATAAGGAATTCAATTAAAAATATTGAAAACATTGCCAAATGCAGTACTGTACGTGAACTTTCTAAAGATTTTGAAAATGCTCCGGAAAACTTTGTAGTAGTTGCCGCAGGTCCTTCACTTGAACAGCTGCTTCCAAAAATGGCAGAACTTAAAAAGCATGCCGTGATTGTTTGCGTAGAAACAGCCTTGCATGCACTTCTTAAAATTGGAGTTGAACCACATTTTATTGTAATAACAGACCCACAGTATTATGCATACAGACACATTGCCGGCCTTGCTTCTCCTTCGAGCGTGCTTGTTTGTCCGCTCAGTGTTTATCCTGCAGTGTTTAATTTTAAATGCCGCCAGATTGTTTTATGCTCAGAAATGTTTCCTGTAAGCGGATTTTTTGAACAGCAGCTTGGTTCTTTTGGAGACTTAGGTGCAGGCGGTTCTGTTGCAAGCAGTGCCTGGAGCTTATGCCATCTTTTAGGCGCCCGTAACATTTACTTTGCAGGTCTTGATTTATCTTACCCTATGGGACAGACACATATAAAAGGAAGCAGCGCAGAACAGACAGGTCATTTAAATACAAGCAGAGTTTCTCCTGTTCAGGGAATAAACAGCCGCTCAAGGTTCAGCGCTAATCCTGAATATGGTGTAGATTATAACGGCAACAAAGTTCTTACCGATGCCCGCATGAAAATGTTTGCCTGGTGGTTCGAAAGTAAAATTGCAGAATACAAAGATGTAAAAACTTATACATTAAGTTCTGCAAGTATGAAGATTCCGGGAGTTGAGGTTGCAACTGAAGTAGTTGGCGAGGCAGAAACTGTAGTTCCTGAAATTGTCGAAGAGCCACTACAAAAAGCCACCTACACAGCCATTTCCTCTTTCCTTTCAGAACTGACCAAACTCACCTCTTTAATAAATCAGGCTGTAGAACAATGCATAATCAACGGCCCTAACCTTCATAGCGAAATATCTATAATAGAACAAAAAATTGCAGAATCCCCGTTGGAACAGATTATTGCACTTGCGCGTCCTGTAACAGACGACAGGCTCCAGATGTATACGTCGCTCCAAAAAACAATGGGTATTTATAATAAATATGCAATTTATTATAATACTGGCAAATGACCAGAACAAATCAGCTTGACCTGACAGAAGGTTCTATATTTTCAAAGCTGCTTCAATTTTCAATTCCTCTTATTTTGTCCAGCATGCTTCAGCTGCTTTTTAATGCGGCAGATGTAGTTGTAGTAGGTCGGTTTGCCGGAAACAATTCTCTTGCAGCAGTTGGTTCTACAGGCTCACTCATTAATCTTCTGGTAAATCTTTTTATGGGCCTTTCAATAGGAACAAATGTTATAGCCGCAAATTATTACGGAGCCCGTCGTTCAAAAGACCTTCAGGATACTGTTCATACTTCCATTCTTGTTTCACTTGCCTGCGGAGTTGTGCTTACAGTTGTAGGCGTTATAGGCTCAAAGTATATTTTAATTTTGATGCAGGCTCCTTACGAAGTTTTAACACTTGCAACACTTTACTTAAAAATCTACTTTGGCGGAATTACAGCCACAATGATTTACAATTTTGGAAGCGCCCTTCTTCGTGCCAAAGGAGATACTAAACGCCCGCTTTACATTCTGTTTGGCGCCGGTGTAATGAACCTTATTTTAAACCTCATTTTTGTAATCTTTTTTAAGATGGATGTTGCAGGTGTTGGCTGGGCTACAGTAATTTCACAGTGCTTTGCAGCAGGGGCAGTACTTGTTATTTTACTCCGCGAAACTGATGATTTTAAGCTTGATTTACGAAAACTTTCTATAAATACACACATCCTTGCAAAAATTGTAAAGATTGGATTACCGGCAGGCTTTCAGGGAATTATGTTCTCTTTTTCAAACGTCATAATTCAGTCGTCAGTTAATTCTTTTGGTGCAATTACAATTGCAGGAAACGCCGCCGCAGTAAACCTCGAAGGCTTTGTTTACATAGCCATGAACGGATTTTCTCAAGGCACACTCACCTTCTGTTCACAAAACATGGGAGCCGGCCGCATAGAAAGAATTAAAAAAGCAGTATGGATTTCACAGGGCTGCATAATTGTAATAGGAGCAGTCTTAGGCGCACTCTTCCTTTTGTTCCGAAACCAGCTTGTAGGCTTTTTCTCTGACAGTCCCGAAGTTGTCCAGGCAGGAGTCCGCCGCTTCTGGGTAATCATGACAACCTACTACCTGTGCGGCATGATGGACGGCATGTCCAACAGCATACGAGGAATCGGGCATTCGCTCACACCAGTCATTACCTCCTTGTGCGGCGCGTGCTTGTACAGAATCATCTGGATTTTCACAGTGTTCCAGATTCCTCGGTTCCATAATATATACTGTATTTATATTACGTATCCTATCAGTTGGATTTTAACATTTATCGCAAATCTCATTTTTTATACAAAATATATAAAAAAACTGGAACAATAAGATAAAAAATTACGGCTGCTCCCGTGGAAACTGTCAGTCGGCTACGGGCTGAGCAATTTTTTTCTCGTTGAAATTCTGCGGTTTGCTTCGCAAATCCTCGAATTTACTCGATGGCATCCGCCAAAAATTCTCAGAAGTAGCCGCCTGCCAGTTTCCACTCCGCATCCGCAATTTTTTATAATTTATTCTATTTTGTATAATCTTTTCCCCTATGACTTTTCCCGTATACATGTTAAAATACAAATATGAGCGAAAATAAAAAAACAGTATATATTCTTGACAGTTACGGACTTATCTTCCGATGCTACTTTGCTTTCATAAGCCGGCCGCTTACTAATCCTAAAGGTGAAAATGTCAGTGCACTTTTTGGATTTTTCAGGAACCTGCACTGGATTTTACAGCATTATAAGCCTGATTATATATTTGCGGCAATGGATTCAAAGACAAAGACCTTCCGTCATGAAATGTATCCTGAATATAAGGCTACCCGAAACAAAACTCCGGAAGATCTTCATGCACAGATTCCCTGGATTTGCGATACTCTTGAAACTCTTGGCATTCCAACCCTTCAGTGCGACGGTTACGAAGCAGATGACATAATTGCCACCGTTGCAAAAAAATGCGGTGAACAGGGTGCAACCTGCAAGATTCTTTCTGGCGACAAGGACCTTATGCAGTTAGTCAATGACAATACGCTCATACTTAAGCCTGAATCTGGTGCACAAACATGGAAGCTTACAGATGCAGATGGAGTTTCTGCCGAATGGGGCGTTACTCCTTCCCAGCTGCTCGACCTTCTTAGTCTTTACGGAGATACAGCAGATAACGTTCCCGGCGTTCATGGAGTTGGTGTTAAAACTGCCGCAAAGCTTCTTGCTGATTACAAAGACCTAGACGGAATCTACGCTCATATAGAAGAAATAAAAGGTGCCCTTCACCAGAAGCTCGTCGACGGAAAAGAGAATGCCTACTTCAGCCAGAAACTTATCCGCCTTTGCAACGAAGTTCCCTGCCCCGAAATTGATGCAGCTTTGAATGGCGCCCCTCTTACCTTTAATTACAAGGCCGCCGCAGATAAACTGTTTGCTTATGGGGCTCCAGCAGTTGCAAAAAGTTATGCCGAACTAGGGATTGGTACAGATAATGGATTGCCACGCTCCGCTCGCAATGACGTTAGTGCGGTCCCGCAAGTTTCCGAAGGAAACTTGGTAAGTTCGCGAAGCGAACGACAGCCTGTCGAAGGCCCACAAATTGAACTGGTACAAAACGACACCTCTGCCTACAAAGCTATCACAGACATCTCCGAGTTAGAAAAATACATCACAACGTTCTTAAAATCTTCCAGCGCAAAAAAACTAATCGCCTACGATTCTGAAACAACTTCGCTCGACACCTTCAACTGCAGCATTTTAGGCTTCAGTCTTTGTTATGAAGACGGAAAAGCAGTATACATTCCGCTTCAGCAGGAATCAGAAGGCTTGTTCAGCGAAACATCATACATCACAAAAGAACAGGCCTACACTCAGCTTGAACGCATTTTTACAGACAGCACTGTTACAGTAATCATGCACAACGCCAAGTTTGACCTTAAGGTGCTCTATAACACAGGCTTTACAAAAATCTTTGACGGCTGTAAGTATTACGACACAATGGTAACTGCCTGGCTTATAAATCCTGAACGAACAGGCCGCAACGGCTACTCGCTTGAACATCTTGGCGAAACTATACTCGGCCTAAAAGGAATTGAATTTTCAGACATCGTACAAAAAGGTCAGACCTTTGCAGATGTTCCGCTTGAACAGGCTTACCGCTATGCAGCAGAAGATGCAGACTTTACCTACAAGCTTGGACTAAAGCTGCGTGAACCATTTGAAGCAGACAAAAGTCAGACACTCAAAAAACTTCTGATGCTAGAAATGCAGGTGCTCCCAATCCTTACAAAAATGGAACTTACAGGAATCCACCTGGATGGAGCAGCTCTCAAAGAATACAACAAGGAATTAACAAGCGCAATTTCACTTATTGAACAGAATATCTACAAGGAAGTTGGTCACGAATTCAACATTGCTTCGCCAAAACAGCTTCAGACAGTTTTATTCGAAGAACGCCATCTTAAAGCAGGTAAAAAAACAAAAACTGGCTACTCCACAGATACTTCTGTTCTGGAAGAGCTTGCACTGTATGATCCGGTTCCACGAATGATTCTTGAATACCGCGAGCTTGCAAAAATTCAATCTACTTATGTAGAAACACTTCCTACCCTTACAGACAGCCAAGGCCGTATTCACACAGACTTTGTTCAGACTGGTACTGCAACAGGCCGTCTGAGCTGCCGTGAACCAAACCTTCAGAATATTCCGGTCAGAACAGAAGCAGGAAGAAAAATCCGTTCTGCATTCACTGCACCAAAAGGAACAGTCCTTATTTCTGCCGACTATGCCCAGATTGAACTTGTAGTTTTAGCTCATTTAAGCGGCGATAAGAATATGTGCAAAGCATTTAATGAAGGCACAGATGTTCATAAAGCAACCGCAGCACTCATTTATAATGTACCGCCTGAGCATGTAACTCCGGAAATGCGCCGCACTGCAAAAACAATCAACTTTGGTGTTATCTATGGAATGAGCGCCTTCCGTCTTGCAAATGACCTTGGTATTTCAAGAACTCAGGCTTCGCAGTTTATACAAAACTACTTTACAATGTATGCCGATGTTGACCGTTTTATAAAAAAAACAGTTGCTCAGGCAGAAAAAACAGGAAGCATTACTACAATCATGGGCCGCACAAGACCAATTTTTGGCATAAACAGCGTAAACAAAGTAGAAAAAGCAGCTGCCGAACGAATTGCAGTAAACTCACCTGTTCAGGGAAGCGCCGCCGACATTGTAAAAAAAGCCATGACAGATATTTCACTGGCTCTTGAAAAAGCAAAAAGTCCGGCCCGCCTGCTTTTACAGGTTCACGACGAGTTGATTTTTGAATGCCCTGATGATAAAACAGAAATAGAAAAAACAATTGCCCTTATAAAAGACAAAATGGAACACGCAGTTGAACTTTCGGTTCCGCTTCGTGTAAGCATAGAATACGGTAAAAACTGGGGAGAATTCCATTGATAATTGCTGTAACAGGCCCAATGGCTGCCGGAAAAAACTATATATGCTCACAAATGGAAAAAGAAGGCTGGGCCTGCGTAGATGCCGACATTCTTGTGCACCAGGCAATTGAACTTGTAAAAGACAAAATCCTTGCCAAATTCATTCCGTATGCCGAACAGCAGAACATAAAACTCACAAACCCGGACGGTACCATAGACCGCAGAGCCCTGGGCAAGCTGCTCTTTGCTTTTCCGGAATTACTCAATATTCAGGAGTCAATCGTCTACCCTATTATCATAAAACAAACAGAAGAATTTATTGCGTCCCACCCAAAAGCTGTAATAAATGCCACAGTACTCTATAAAACACCAGAGCTTCTGCAGCACTGTCAGAAAGTAATTTTCGTAACCGCCCCATTTTTCACACGCCTTAAACGAGCTCACAAACGGGACGGTCTTGCATATACACAGATTCTCAAGCGGTTTCATGCACAACGGAACCTTTTAAAAGAATACAAAAAGCTTGTTGCCCCGGAAAAAATAGAAATAGTAAAGAATTAATTATTTTACTTTTCCTTAACCTCGCTCATGGCAATGGTACCGTCGGCAAATTTGTAAATTCTACAGTAATTGAACGGTCACGGCTTACGCCAAGTGATTCATAACGAGGACTCGGTTCTACAGCAACTGCAATTCGTTCTTCGCATTTTGGAATAAGCCTTATGGCCAATTTGAATGATATTTGAAAGTCATAAAAACTCCTGTTGTTATGGTAATAGTAATGATTGTAGTATATCACTGGTAAGTACACATATTGCCGGAACTGTGCCAATCATATTTACTTTTGGATTTGTTGTATGAGTATTATTTGGGTCATAGCCTATAACAGGCCAGGCTTTGAGATATCCATTTGGAAGCACAACGAATTCGTTTACTGCTATGATTTTGGTATTTAAACCAGTACCAGAAGTACTAAAGGTTGGAATATTAATCCACCAGGCTCCTGTACAATTAGTATCTTCAGCTTCAGGATTCATTGCTATTGCATAAGGAGTTAATATTTTAATTGCTTCAGTACTATTCTTCATGCCTGCATTTTCAAGTATTTCTGAATCTGCAAGAAATACTTTGTCTGTAACAGTATAGTTGCTTGGAAGACCACCTGCATAAGAAGTCGTTGGTCGATATGCTTGAAATGAAACAACAGTATCCTGTAGTTTTGAAGTTGAAGTATTTGTAAATGCACTCTGCAAAAATGTTGTTCTCAGATATTCTCTAATTGTAGAAGCCGCATAATCATTTGGATTAATAATTGTTTTGTTTTGTGTTCTAGTATTTATACCTTCATAAAAAGGTATATTTGCATTAAGGATTTTTTCTGAAAGTAAAATAGTTTTTGTGCCATTATCCTTTGTACATGCTACCCGCCAGACTATAGGTTCAACTTTATAATACTCATTACTATATAGTTCATAAAAATAACCATCACTACCAAGATACCAGTTATTATAAACAGGTGTATCGGAAAATGAAACAGGAAGATTATTTGATGATACATAAGACTGTGGCATATCACCAAAAAGAATGAAATTTCCAGTTGTTTTAAAATTTTGTGTTAATGCATTCCTGTTAAAATAGAAGGTAGAGCTCTTTCCATTACCGCGATAATCCTTATGTTCAAGAGTTATTTCATAAGTATTATTGTCATCAAAGGTTATAAGATAACTACCCGAAGAATTTGTGCCGCCTGCGCTTGTTATAGTAGTACCCTCTGAATCTTTAACAGTTATAATAGTTTCTTTATAATCTTTTTCCAGAGGTTGAACCCAGTTAAATTTATACTTTTTATAACTTTGAGGTTCAATACCCTGAGAAGTTACAGTATCATCTTCCTTTACATATTCAAGTAATGTTGGTTTTATAGCAATTGGAGTTTCATCTATAGCAAAATAATACTTTTTGCCACCAGCCGGATAAGTTAAATTATTTCCGGTTTTATCTTTAAAGTTAAAGCTTATTGCATAAACACCTTCTGTCAGGAAGGTGCCTGCTTCTTCCAAAAGGTCAATTTTTCCATCAAATGATGCTTCTTCTGTTCCAACATTGCTATAATCAATTTCAATATCCTTCTTACTGTACAAACTGTCATAATTACCATCATAAAGTTTCTCTAGTGTAAGAAAAAAAGAATCATCTGGTCCCGTTTCACCACTTTCATCTTCAACATTTATATGCAAAGAAAGTTCATATTTGTTTTGTTCATTTTTTTTGGCAAATGTCATTGAAGGTAAATAAACATCTGGAAGAACTCTTTGTGAAAGATTAGAGTTATCTATTGCAACAGTAAAATCGTCTTTAGGAATTCCTTCTTCTTCCGTTATGACTATATGCATTGGATTGCTATCACGTTGATTGCCTACCTTGTATTGCCAAATTTCTCTTTTTGTTAATTCAACATCTTTTGGTTTCTCTGTTGGAGAATATTCTATTGAAAAATGAAAACCTTTTTCAATACAGACAAGCAATTGTGTAAACTCATCTGGTGGATTATTCTTTTTTGGTTTTATAATAAGTGTACTATTATTATTTTCTAATACAGGTTCTGAAAAATGGTCTAAAAGGTTTTTACTATTCTTTTTATTTGTTATAGTAATGTTTTTAAAGTAAGTTTCTCCATTTTTTATATATCCATAAATATACTCTGCTTGCGGATCTGGTAAAAGATTATTTGCAATAACAGGGTCCTTTCTTAAGTCTGCAAGTTCATCGTCTGTATAATAAATTGAATAAGGACTCATTTCGCTGTCAAAAAAAACCTGAATAGAAGAATCCATTATTACTCCATTAGTAGTTGTCGGAGACTTTGAAATAACAGCAGGGCGGTTTGTAACGACAGCCTTTATACACAGCTTTATGTCTTCAGGAGGACTTTTCTTAAATGTACAAATTGTATCAGCAGAACTAATAGAATCAATTAAAAGATATTCGTCGTTTTGAATTTTGGTATCAGAAACAGAATCCCATAATTCCCAACAGATAAATTCATAGTCAGTAAAAGCATCAAAAGTTAAAGCAAAAGTATCTGTTACTTTTTTTATAGCCTGTCCACCTACAGGGGTTTTTACGACACCATTTTTTCCATCAATTGTAATTGTATACGATGGCGCATTTGCGTAGGCTATAGAGGCTTCGATATCTGCTCTAACCTGAGAAGCTTTTAAAAAGTTTTCACAAGAGGTTAAAAGCAAAACCAGAGATAATGAAATAAAAACTAATTTTTTCATTGCAGTCTCCGAAAGTTTCAGTTTTAACTTTATTTTATGGTAGATAATGTTAATTGTAAAGATAATAATTCTTCTATTTTTTTCCTAAACTCTTTTTTTAGAATTCCGATAAAAAACTAAGGTGGACGATTGAAAAAAATCGTTAGAGAGGAAAATTTTATGGAACAAAAGAAAACATTATGGATTATTGCCGCAGTAAGCGTATTTTTGCTCGTTGTAGTTGGTGGTGCAATGATTGTATTCAATCCTACTGGAGGAAGTTCCCGCAGAACAGCAAGTATTAATCCTGTAGAAAAAACTGCTCAAGTCTCAAGTTCATCTGGATGGACTAACAATACAACTGTAGAACCTGCAGGCACAAGCTCTCCACAGGTAAGCGACATGTTCGTTGTTTCAGAAAATACAACAGTCCTTGATTTAGGTCAGGGTTCTTCAAGTGTAGCAGCATCAGATAGTCAGTCTACAACAATTGATCTTAATGCTCTTAAGCGCGAACTTGCTGCTGACGGTGCTCTTGCTCAGACAAATCCACAGAATAATATAAATATCACTGTAAATCTTACAGACAAGGAAAATACAGCAAAGGTAGAAGAGCCTCCTGTAGTTCTTACAACTGAATATTATACAGGTAAAGCTAAAGAAGCAGAAGCAACAGAAAAGGCTACTGCTGTTAAGAAGACAGAAACTGCTGTTGCAAAGGCTACTCCAGCTGCTTCAAAGAGCACAGCCAGTTCTTCTAAGACAACAACAAAAACTAACCCTTCGACAAGCTCAGGGACCGCAGGGGCTGCTACTGTAACACGTTTCTGGGTACAGGTAGCTGCTTACAGCAATAAAAAGACTGCAGAAAATGCACGTTCAGTTTTGTCAGATAAGAAAATCAATTCTGACATTTACACTTATGAAGATGCTAAATCAAAGCTCTTCTACAGGGTTCGTGTAGGACCTTTTACAACAAAGAGTGAGGCTGAATACTGGCAGTCAAAAATCGTAGAAATATCTGACTTTGCAAAGGCCGGAAGCTACGTAACTAGCACAGTTAATTAAAAAATTTTCAATTTTTTTCATAAAAAACTTCCTAAAAAAACAAAAAAAAGCAATTAACTATATATGAAAAATATACAGTTAATTGCTTTTTTATTTGGTCTGGGGCTTATACCCGGCGCGGCACAGGGGATTTTTGCTCAGTCATTTGATTTCTCAAAGGAAGAACTCACAATTTCTTCAAAGGTTAATTTACCCTTTTTAGAAATCAGAGGCGCTGTTAAACCTTCGCTTGATTGGAATTATGGACTTTCATTTTCAAGTAAGAAATTAACACCAAAGGTTCCGGTTACTATAAAAATCGGGAACCTTTATGGTGGCGGAAGTCTTTCAAAGCTGAACTCACCTGCCCTTTATTCGTCTTTAAGTCCGTTCACTTCTTCTTCTGTAAAAGCCGGCGGGCTTGATGTATCTTTACCTCAATATAATAATTTTTCTTATCCGCAAAGTTATTATTTTGATATTGCGATAAAGCCTGAAATTTTTGTAAAACATATAAATTTTGGTTTGTTTTATAAAGATGTTAAGGATTCCGGAAGTTCAATTACAACAAGTGCTGGGGTGAAAATAGCGCCTGGTAAAAAGATTGATTTGAGCTATTATTTTACAGGCGGGCTTTATCCTTATAAAAAAAATTGGTTTACAACCTGGTTTTCACAGGAAAGATTCTACAAAGAAGGAAAGCACTTATGTTTTAATAATCAGTTTTCTTTTTCAGCAGGCGGATTTTCTTCTTTATTTATTGCAGGCACTTATCAGTCGCCGTTCGGTGGTTTTTTGAATACCTGGAGACTTGAAAACGTTTTAAAACTCAAGCATTTTACTTTTAATCTAAACTGCTTTTATAATCCGAATGAAAAAGTTATTACAAACTCAGACAAAAAACTTAAACCTCTTTTGCAAATCAATGGCGGGGGGCAATATAAATGTATTACAGGGACGGAAAAGCCAGTTTCAGTGATTTTAGGAATAAATACTCTTGGCGAGGTCAATCTTTTAGAAAAAACTCATTCGTTGAAAAATACAGCGGGTATTCAATATTCAGGTTCTGTCTTTTCCGGTAAAATTGCGACTGACATAAACTTTAAGCTTACAGAGGAAACAGAAGGAATTAAAGCAATATTTTCTGATGGGGCAATTGAAGCTTCGAACAGTTTTTATTTCAACAATTTAACTTCAACACTTACAGGCAAATTCACTTTTACTCCAGATGCTAAAAAAACAAAATGGACTTTTACAGAAAAAGCCGGAATTAGTTTTGAATATGAAAACTCCGGTGGAAATATTACGTTTGCAAATAAAAATCAGATTTCGTTTACTCAAAAAACAGGAGAATCAAAAAACAAAATTAGTTTTACTTCCACATTGAGCGCAAAGTTTCAATTTCGTTTTTGTAGCCTTCATGTTCATTTGGAGTTTCAAGAATAAAAGGAAGGTTACGCAGAGCCGGATGATTTGTTACACGACTCAAGGCCTCAAGCCCTATAAAGCCCTGCCCTATTTTTTGATGGCGGTCTTTGTGTGCACCAAGATCATTCATGCTGTCATTAAGGTGAATTGCATAAAGATGTTTGAGCCCGATAACTTTGTCAAACTGAGTGATTACGCCATCAAGGTCGTTTACAATATCATAGCCGCCGTCCCAGATATGACAGGTATCAAGACAAACACCAAGTTCACCTTCAAGTGTTGAACCTGTAAGCTCGCGGGCTTTGTCCATAATCTCTCGTACTTCTTCAAAAGTGCGGCCAATTTCTGAGCCCTTACCGGCCATAGTTTCGATTAAAAGAATTGTCGATGGATTTTTTTTAAAGTCAGCCTTTACTGTTTTTAATGCAGAGGTAATCATGTTGGCAGTATGTGTTATGCCAATATCTGCCCCTTGTCCTGTGTGGCTTCCCGGATGAAAGTTGTAGAGACTTCCCGGAGTATATTCCAGACGCTTAAAGTCTTCTATCATCATGTCTAAAGCATACTGACGAAGGCCTTCATCTGCAGAACAAGGGTTCATTGTATATGGAGCGTGTGCTACAGGAGGAGCAAAATTATGCTCCTTCATAAGGATATTCAGTTTTTCAGCATCGGCAGAGTCTACAGGCTTTGCAGTTCCTCCGCGTGGATTACGTGTAAAAAATGCAAAAGTGTCTGCGCCTACACTCAGGGCCTCTGTTGCAAGACCCTCAAGTCCGTTCGATGTTGATTCGTGATATCCTATATGAAGCATCACTACATTCCGTAAGTAGAAATGAATACACCTGCTGCAATTGCAGTTCCGATAACACCTGCTACGTTTGGTCCCATAGCGTGCATCAAAAGGAAGTTAGTTGGATCTTCTGACATACCAACTTTGTTTGCAACACGTGCTGCCATTGGAACTGCCGATACACCTGCTGAACCAATAAGCGGATTGATTTTTTCCTTAAGGAAGATGTTCATAATCTTAGCCATGATAAGTCCACCCATTGTAGCAATACAGAAGGCAACAAGACCAAGAACGATGATACCTAAAGAGTTTGCATGCATAATCTTTTCCGGTGTCATCTGTGATCCAACACCCAAAGAAAGAAGGATAGATACGATGTTCATAAGTTCGTTTTCTACAGTTTTAGAAAGACGCTGAACAATTCCAACTTCCTTAATGAAGTTTCCGAATGCAAGCATACCAATAAGTGGAGCTGCAGGTGGCAAAAGAAGAATTGTTACAACAAGCAAAAGCAATGGGAACAAAACTTTTTCTGTCTTAGAAACAGGGCGGAGTTGCTTCATTTTAATCAAGCGCTCTTTTTTAGAAGTAAGGAGCTTCATGATTGGTGGCTGAATCATAGGTACAAGTGCCATGTACGAGTACGCAGCAACTGCAATAACAGCCATCATTTCCGGAGCAAGCTTACCGGATACATAAATAGAAGTAGGACCGTCGGCACCACCAATAATAGCGATAGCACAAGCCTGCTTCATGTTGTAGTCAATACCAGGAATAAAGTTCATAGATGCAACACCAAACAAGGTAGCAAATACACCAAGCTGAGCAGCACCACCAAGCAATGCAGTCTTAGGGTTAGCAATAAGCGGACCAAAGTCTGTCATGGCACCAATACCCATAAAGATAAGCATTGGGAAGAACTCGTTTCCAACCCCGGCGTTGTAAATGATGTGAAGCATACCGTCCGGAGCATCACCCATACCGGCACCCGGGATATTTACAAGAATAGTACCAAATCCAATTGGAATAAGAAGAAGTGGTTCAAAGCCCTTAACTACTGCAAGGTAAACAATTAAGAAACCAATTGCAAGCATGATAAGTCTCTGCCAGCCCTTTACCGGATGAGCAGCAAGGTCTGCAGCAGACTGAGCAGCCTGTTCTTCTTTTGCAAGCTCCATTGCTTCTTTAGAAGCCTTTTCTTCTGCAAGCTCTGCAGGAGTTGGAGTATGAATCATTTTGTAAATACCAGTGTTCTTGGCAACATTCTTAAAGAATGAAGATACCGAAATAGGTTTGATATTCTCTGAACCCTTTACGATTGTTGTACTGTGAGCCGAAGGAGCCTTAGTACTAGCAGCGCTGTCGCCCTTACCGCAGCCAGCAAAAGAAAGTGCTACAGCAATAAGACAGATAACTGCAGTAATCTTAAGGTATTTGTATTTATCTTTTTTGTTGTTTAATTCTGTTTCCATATCCGTTCCTACTGAATCTGAGCTACAGCCTGTCCCTGTGCAATCTGGCTTCCGGTTGCGGCGATAAAGTGAACCTTACCTGCGGCACCTGCCTTAATTTCAAGTTCCATCTTCATAGATTCAATGATGATGATTGTTGTATCAGTCTGAACAGCGGCACCTTCTGCAACTGCATAGCGCAAGAGTGTTCCTGCTACTGGAGCTGCAACGTCTTTACCTGCACCTGGGGTCCCTGAGCTTGTCGAAGGGGCTGCCGCATGAGCAGCTGCTGGAGCTGGCTGTGCAACTACTGCACCACCAAGGTTACCCAAAGTCTGTCCTGCCTGAACCTGGTCGCCTGTATGAACTGTATAAGAAATCTTTCCTGATTCAGGAGCCTTTACTTCAAGCTCCATCTTCATAGATTCAATCATGATTACTGTGTCGCCCTTCTTAACCTGGCTTCCTTCCGGAGCAACAAACTTAAGAATTGTTCCTGCAACTGGAGAAGGAACCGGTACGTTACCTACACTTGCGGTCCCTGAGCCTGTCGAAGGGCCGGCGGCAGGAGCTGCACCTGCGGCACCAAATGTTACATTGTATGTCTGTCCGTTTACTGTGATGTTGTCACCATTTGTTGTAACGCTGTATGGAGTTCCGTTTACGTTTACTGTGTAAGAACCTGAACCTGGGGTTCCTGAGCCTGTCGAAGGACCCTTAGCTTCTTTCTTAGCAAATGCTGTAGCAGCATCAACTGGCCCCTTAGCGCGTTCAGCAAAGAACTTAGGTGCTACGTTAGGGAACATTGCATATGTAAGAACATCTTCGTCAGAACCGTTACCACCAGCCTTCTTAGCTTCTTCAACCATCTTGTCCCATTCATTAGGGATTTCATCAGCCGGGCGGCATGTCATAACCTTTTCCATTCCGTTCTGTTCAAGAGCCTTCTTTACGAGTTCCTGATTAGCTTCGGCAGGAAGAGCACCAAACTTACCAGTAATCAAGTTGCGGAAATCCTGAGTCATTGTTTTGTAGCGTCCCATAAGAACGTTCATAACAGCTTGAGTTCCTACAATCTGAGAAGTTGGAGTTACAAGTGGAACATAACCTGCATCCTTGTGAACCTTAGGAAGTTCAGCAAGAACCTCGTCCATCTTGTCGCCTGCATTCTGCTGCTTGAGCTGTGATTCAAGGTTAGAAAGCATACCGCCCGGAACCTGTGAAAGAAGGATACGTGTATCTGCACCGAGGAATGAAGATTCCAAAGAAGAATAATGCTTGCGAACCTCGCGGAAATAAGCTGCAAGTTCAAGAAGAGCTGCTGTATCAAGACCAGTGTCCATGTCTGTTCCCTTGAGCATTTCTACGATAGTTTCTGTTGGAGAGTGAGAAGTTCCCATAGACATAGAAGAAATTGCAGTATCGAGCCAGTCTGCACCAGCTTCTGCACCCTTCAAAAGTGTTGCAACAGAAAGACCTGTTGTTGCGTGTGTATGGATTTCTACAGGAAGATCAACCTTTGCTTTAATTGCCTTTACAAGGTCATAAGCAGCGTATGGCTTGAGCAAACCAGACATATCCTTAATACAGATAGAATCTGCACCAAAGTCTGCGTAAGTCTTAGCAAGCTCTGCATATTTTTCGATTGTGTGATATGGAGTTACGGCATAAGAAATTGCCATCTGAACATGCTTTCCAGATTTTTTTGCAGCTTTGGTAGCGCGTTCCATGTTGCGTGGGTCGTTGCAGGCATCAAAAATACGGAAGCAGTCAATACCGTTCTTTGCAGCAGCTTCAACAAACTTGTCTACAACGTCATCTGCGTAGTGGCGGTATCCAAGAAGGTTCTGTGCGCGCAAAAGCATCATGATTTTTGTGTTAGGCATTGCAGCATGAAGTTTGCGGAGACGATCCCAAGGATCTTCGTTCAAGAAGCGGATACAAGAGTCATAAGTTGCTCCACCCCATCCTTCTACAAATTTATAACCGATTTTATCAATCATTGGACAAGCAGGCAGCATATCTGCTGTTGTCATACGTGTTGCGTGAAGACTCTGATGAGCATCACGAATTGCAAGTTCAGAAATTCCAACTTTAGCCATTTTATTTTTCCTCTATATATACGATTTTATGCCTTGTCATGAACGGCAGCCGCAATAGCAGCTATAATAGCCCCATCATTTCCAGCAGGCGCCGGAGAAGAAGCCGCAGGTGTGTCAGCAGGTTTATCTTTGTCGAGTTTAAGTGCATGAATAACTGCTTTAAGAATAGTCATGCAGATAATCAGGATGATGATAAAACTGAATACAACACACATACCAAGCAATGTCAGAAGTCCGCTCTGACCAAGCATTTCGGTGATAGTCATATAAATATCCTTAATAATTAGTTCAGATTGTAAAAATCGAAAAACTTTCGCCCCGATTTTACTGTTTTATATCATATCGAAAAAAGTGCTTTTATTCAATGGCATTTTTGGAGTGTATTTTATAGGGGAAATCTACCATTTTAAAGAAAATTTCATTTTTTGTGCCAAATTTTTGTAAGAAGTCTGTTTTTTTTTCAATATTATATATGGATATTTTTTTAATTACGTGAGTTTCTTATCTTTGTGGCTGAACTCACGTAATACTGAGGTAATTAACGGGATAATACTTGGGCTTTACGTGAAGATTGTGGCGTCAGCAGTGAAACTCACGTAATTTAGATGTTCCAGAATGAGAGACATAGTTGGAACTACGTGAGTTTTGATACATCCCGAACAAAACCCACGTAATTATTTCATGCAAGGAGGAGGAAGAGATTTGGAAATACGTGAGGTTGGCTATTTTTGGAGTTGAACTCACGTAATACAGAGGTAATTAAGGGTAGGAAGTCTTGAGCTTTACGTGAGGTTTGTGACTTCAGTAGTGAAACTCACGTAAATAAATGAAGTTGAAGAAAGAAATATTAAAAAATTACGTGAGTTTAATTGGTTCTGGGGCAAGACTCACGTAAATTGACAGAATAATCACTAATAAGAGAGGTAAAAAAATGGTATTACTTGAAAAAGCAATAATCAAACAAAAAGAACTGACAGAAATTCTAGATACGGTAGAAAAACAATTAAAAACACCACCAAAAGGAAATCTTTGTGTTTCAAAAAGTCATGGTACTTTTCAATATTACATGTCGTTAGAAGGGAATCCAAATAAACGGTTTTATTTGAACAGAAAAAAACGAAATATAGCCGTCGGTATAGCTCAAAGAGACTACTACAAAAAATTGCTTGATGTACTGAAAAACAATAATAATGCACTGAAAAACTTCATAAAGACTTACTCGCCATTGGATCTTATAAACTGTTACACCATGCTCCCTCTTGCACGCAAACTTCTTATAACACCACTGTTTTTGAGCAACAAAGAATATGCACAGCAATGGCAAAAGAAGGAATATGAACACAAAAAGGAAATCCCTGAAGGAAATCTTGTTTCACTCAAAAAGGAACCTATGCGTTCTAAGTCAGAAGTGATTATTGCAAATCTTTTGAAGGAAAAAAATATCCCCTATCACTATGAATACCCTGTCCATATTAAAAATGGCGCAACTCTTTATGTAGATTTTTTATGTCTGAACACAAAAACCCGCCAGGAGTTTTACTGGGAACATTGTGGCCGCATGGACGATCCGGAATACACTATAAATATGACACAGAGGATAAAGGAATATTCCAGAACGGGCATAATTCCTGGCAAAAATCTGATTCTAACAATGGAAACCGGTAAAATCCCATTAGATACACACCATATTGAATGCATGATAAATACGTTCCTGCTATAATTTTTTTTCTTATTCATCCTATATATCTTGTTTCACCTTAACTTGATGACGAAAGAAACTGTTTTTGGTAAAATATAAAACATGGCAGCAAAAAATAATGATTACACGACAATTTATAGTGATGAGCAGATTGTGGTTTTGAACAAGCGTTCGGGGATTTTGATTGCGGCGGACAGATATAATGAAGAAGCGCCTCGGCTGGATTTGATTGCGGAAAAGGAATTTGGGAAGCTTTATGCGGTGCATCGTATAGATAAGGATACTTCGGGCATAATTGTATATGCACGTACTCCGGAGGCTCATAAGTCACTTTCGCAGCAGTTTGAAAAAAGACAGGTTCAAAAGACTTATCATGCGCTTGTTTATGGGCATCCGCTTTGGGAAAAACTTAATGTTGACCTGCCGCTTTTGCCAGATGGAGATATCCGTCATAGAACTGTTGTAAATAAGAAACTTGGAAAGCCTTCTGTTACAGATTTTTATAATGTAGGTTCGTGCGGGCCATATTCATGGATAATCGCAATGCCAAAAACAGGCCGGACACATCAGATTCGTGCTCACTTAGCCGCAAACGGATTTTCTATTGTTTGTGATCCTCTTTACAGCGGAAACCAGAAACCTGTACGACTCAGCGAAATCAAACGAAAATGGAACGGTGATGAATTTGAAGAACGCCCTCTTTTGAGCCGCCTTGCACTTCACGCATATAAAATAGAATTTACACACCCTGTTTCAGGTGAAAAAGTCAGCTTTACTGCTCCCTACCCTAAGGATATGGAAGCAACAAGAAATCAGCTTGTAAAGATTTTTGGAGTTGATCCGTTTACTTATTCTGTAGAATGAAAAAATTATCATCATTGATTTTTCTGTTAGTTCTCTCCCCTGTTTTATGCTTTTCGCAAATCAAACTTTCGGCGAAGACTGGGATTTTTCAAACAGACATCAATGAGATACTCTTGGACAAAACCGGACAAGATGCACAAATAACGAGTTTCCTTGACTGGAAAACTTATATTGCACCTGTCATTTCAATCAACGCAGAATACAAAACATCAAATAATTTATTTTTTGGATTAAACTCATTTTATACAATTCCTGTTTCCTATGGTGTGATTGAAGATTTTGATTACATGAACGTTTTTTCTACCGGCGGAAATGAACGCACCCATTATTCTAATCACAAAAACAATCTTGATTACTATTGGAATGCAGAATTATTATTCGGCGCAAGCGGAAACATTGGAAAAAAAATTGAATTGTCTTCACTTCTTTCACTGGAATATCTTTATTACAGTTTTTCGGCTTTTGATGGTTATAAACAATATGGCACAAAAACTGGAACAGAAAACGGACAGAATGTTTATTCACCCTGGAATGATGAAATTCCAAAAGTAAGCATGCAGGGAAAACTCATAACTTTAGAAGCACAGAAACTTTATTTTGGAATAGGAACTTGTCTTGATTTTTATTTATCAGAATCAATAACTGTTTCATTATTATTAAAAATAAAGCCTTCACTACTTTGCACAGTTAAAGACACACATTACAAACGAAATTCTCCATATAACTATTTTGAGCTTGGCAGTGAACTTGCATTTGATTCAGCTCTTTTGTTAGAATATAAATTGAATAAAAAGAATGCATTAACATTAAGTTTGAATTTTTCTGCCTGTGCTGTAAACGACGGAAAGCTTTATATAAGTCAGGATAAAAACGAATGGATTTCTTCTTCGAATCCGTGTGGATTAAAAGAAATAAACTGGAAAGTTTTGCTGGGGTACACATATATATATGAAAAATAAAAGAATGATTTCCATACTAACAGCAATTCTCTTCTTTTTTATTCCATTAAATAAATCTTATGCAGAACCTTTTACATTTAATATTTCACTTTCTCCGGAATTTGGATTCATTAACGGTACGATATTTGAAGAAGTCTGGAATGCTTCAATGAGTTATTCAAGTACCACTGTTACTTACAACAAAACAACAATGCTAAGCCGGCTTGACTGGCAGCTTAATAATGCCCCATATATTGGAATTGCTTCAGAAATACTTATTAATCAAAAATATCTTATTGATTTTTCATATTCCGGTGGTCTGACAAGAGAAAGTGGAATTATGGAAGATTATGACTGGAAAAAAACTGATGAACCTGACCACCTTACAAACTATTCACGTCATGCACTTATTATAAATAATTATACTCAGATTAATGCAAACATAGGTTATTTATTTAATTTCAAATCAACAATACCTTTTTGTGTAATTCCAAAAATCGGCGTAAATTATTTTTCTTTTGATTTTTCAGGATACGGCGGTTATAAACAATACGAAAGTGATGGTTGGCAGGCCAATTATAATGCTTTTAAAGATCAGATAGTAATTTCATATAAACAATCTTATGTTGCTCCCCGCTTTTCATTTTATACTAATATAAACAAATCAGGGCTTATTGAATTTGAATATGGTCTTGGAGTTTCTTATATCAAAAGTTTTGATGCAATTGATTCACATGTAATCAGACATGAATATTTTAATGATAAACTTCAGGACATATGGATTTTAGATGGCGAATTAAAGCTTCTTTATAAAATTAATAGATTTAACAAAATCGGAATAAAAGGTACCTTTAGTACAATGCAGGATTCCTATGGTCTTACTTATACATCGACTACATCGGACAAGATTTTTTCTGATAAACCTATAAGCGGAAACTTAGGTGGTTCAAATAATTGTTTATTCAAATATTCAGTATTCTATGTTCTTTCATTTTAGCCCTTCGACAAGCTCAGGGACCCCAAGAATCAAATCCTTATTCTTACACTCGTAATGCGCCGCTGCACAACATCTTCTACTGTAAACAAGACTTTGTCTTTTACAAGAACCATTCCTGCTGAAGGTAAATATCCAAATTGTTCCAAGACCCAGCCGCCTAAAGTATTCATTTCTTCGGACTTAAGGTTCAGGTGAAGGATTGAATTAACCTCGTCTAACTTAAGGTCGCCCGGTACAACAAAAGTGTTAGCACTGACTAACTGAATCTTTTCTTCGGCAGGAATATTGTCGTAAGAGTTTTCATCTGTCATGCGGCCAAATACAACGCGGATAATATCTTCAATTGTAACAATGCCTGCTGTCTGGCCCTGTTCGTTTAAAACTACTGCAAAACGGTTTTCATCTTCGCGCAGCTTCTGCAAAAGCTCAAGGGCACTGAAGGTTCCGGGAACAAAAAGAACATCATCCATTATTCTGGAAGCATAACCTTCGCCGGTGTCTACATTTTCATTCCCGTATAAAACCTTTTTATAATGAATAATTCCAACTACGTTTTCTCGTTCGTCCTTGTAAACTGTAAGAGTTGAAAATCCGGATTCAAGGAATTCCTGAACAACTTCATCATAAGTGGCCGAAGCACTAACCATGCAAACAAAAGAACGGTGCTTCATAATATCTGTTGCAGAAAGGTCATTGAACTTAATGATTTTATTGAGCATGCGGCTTTCGTTCTTTTCGATTGTGCCTTCTTTTTCGCCAACGTCAATAAGAGTTTTGAGTTCTTCTTCTGTAATAAGATGTTCGCGCGGCTTTATGATTTTTTCTACAAGCCATACAGCACAATGCGAAAGTCGTTCAAACAAAAATACAACAGGAAAGAAAAGCTTTTCCAAAACTAAAAGTGGCACGGAACTTGAAAGACATTTTTTTTCAGGGAATCGGCCCGCGATTGTTTTTGGAATAATCTGACCAAAGGTTGTAATTATAAAAGCAGTCAAAAGTGTTGGGAGGCCTACCCCGCCACCGCCAAAAAGCTTTACAACAAGTGCAGTTGCCAGTGCCGAAATAAGTGCATTCAAAAAGTTTGTTCCAATTAACACTGTTGTTAAAAGGCGCGGCATATTGTCATGAAGCTTTGCAACAACTCGGGCTTTCTTTTTTCCTTCTTCCTGCATGCGGCGAAGCTTTATTCTAGAAAGAGAAATATAAGCTGTTTCTGAAGAAGTAAAAAATCCTACGCAGAAAATCAATAATACAATTGCGGCAAAGGTGATGATGTCGTATAAATCAAAACTCATTCTTCCTCCTCCTTTGCTACTTTGTATATTCTTATTCGTTCAATTCTGTGTGCCTGAATTTTCTTTACTTCAAAGTTCCAGCCCTGATATTCAATAACATCACCAGATTTTGGCATGCGGTTTATCTGTTCTGTAAACCATCCGCCTATTGTTTCATTAATATCACTTGTGAGGTTGATTTTTAAATCATCCTTAAGCACGCGCAGAAGAACAGAACCGTTTATTTCAAAATCACGCTTGTCTTCAACATTATCAAAATCAAAAACTTTACCTCGTAAGGAATCGTCCCCTGGCATTGCAAAAATTTCACGCGAAATATCTTTTTCGGTAACAATGCCGTCTGTTCCGGAATATTCATCTACAATAATTGCAATTGACTGATGATTTTCGAACATGAGTTCCTGCACCTGTGACATTGTTTTTGTTCCAAGTATAAAAAGCGGAGAACGCATAACCTGAGCAAGTTTAAAATCCTGCGGGTTATTTTTATACTTAATCATGTCTTTTAAATAGATAATTCCGATTATGTCATCTATTGATTTACGGCAGACAGGAAAACGTGTAAAACCAAGACGCTGTGAAAGTTCAATAATATCACGGTAAGTTGCAGTATATGGTACAACCTTAATTCTTGTGCGTGGAACCATTATGTCCTGAGCCTGTAAATCGGAAAACTTAAAAATCTGATTCATGAAGCGGTTTTCATCTTCTTCGATTACACCAGATTCAGAGCTCATTTCAAAAAAGGTTTTGATTTCTTCTTCTGTATACGATTTTTTATGCTTGTCTGGTTTGATTCCAAAAATGCGGAGAACCGCCTGAGCAAACGCAGTAATTATAAAAACAAGCGGATGCATGAGCTTTACAAAAACATTTACAAAGCCGCTGAGCCCGTATGCAATAGAGTCCGGACAGCGTGTTGCAATTGTCTTTGGAGTAATTTCACCAAAAATAAGAAGAAGCACTGTTGCAGTAAAGGTTGCAATTGTAACACCCTTTTGACCGAACAGCGACAACGCAATAGAAGTTAAAATTGCAGAAAGAAAAATATTTACAAGATCGTTTGAAATGAGGATTGTATTTATAAGATGCTCTTTTTTATCAAGGAGCTTACCAACCCTGAGCGCGCGTTTATCTTTGTTCTTTCGAAGAATTCTAAGACGCAGCTTGTTCATTCCTAAGAATGCACTTTCCGATATTGAAAACAACATGGAAAGTACAATCAGAGAAAATGCAACTATAAATAAATACGTGGGTATCACTCGGCGATTTTATTATTAAAATAATCAATTGCTTTTTGAATTGATTCTGCTCTTGTTGAATTTGGTGCAATTTCATATGCAGTCTGGAACAATGAAAGAATTGTTTCATAATCCTCGGAACCGCTGTACGCAACAAGATATGCAGCTGTATAAAGACATTCCTGTTTTTCTTCTGCTTTTACATACAGATTATCTGCAGCAGTTAAATATGATTGAACAGCACTATCAAGATCTCCCTGTGAATAATAAGCCATTGCTTCTGTACCGGCTTTTGCAAGAACAAATCTTCCGCACAGTCCCGACTTATTTTCAGGGTCAAGTTCAATACCATAATTAAACAAAGGAAGAAGAAATGAACGATATTCTGAAGCTGTCAAAAGAAGAATATTATCTATTGCTTCTACCCTGCTGATATTTGAACCTTTTGTTGTTTGTTTTACAAGCTTGTTCAATTGTTCAAGCTTTTCGTTATTCTGATCAACAGCGTCTTTAAAATCGTCAAGAGTTTTGATATTTTCCAGATTATCAATTCTGTTTACAACATAACCTTCTGGTGTACACAGGAAAACTCCAGGTCTTTCGCTTATATTAAAAAGAACAGAAAGAGTATAATTATTCTGCATTACAATTGTGTAAGTATTTGCTTCTTCCTGTTCAGTTTGTGTAGCATTTTCTGGAGCTACAGTTTTCTGGAAAAAGGCTTTTGAAAAATCAAGATGAAGAACTGCATACTTTGAAGCAATTTCTGTCTTAAAAGCAGGATTATTCAAAACAGTACTTACAATATTTCTGTTTACATCATCCTTGTCTTCTTCTGTAAAAAATACGAGTAAAGGTTTACCGCTTTTTTCTGAATAGCTGATTGCTTCGTCGTAATTCATAAAACAGCCATAATCGTCTTTTAAAGCCTTGTTACCGCAAGAAACGAATAATGCGCAGATTATTAATGAAAAAAATATCTTTTTTAACATAATTATTCCTTATTTAAAGTATGAAACTCCGGCAGCGAAGATATTTTCGCAGGTTGTTTCGTTTTCATTTGTAAGAGGATTTCCTCCTACGTTCTTGAACAGATCCATGCTTGCACCGTTCATTGCCATGCCTACACCGCGTTCAGAGTGTCCCATCTTTCCAAGTACGTGTCCGTCCGGAGATGTAATACCTTCAATAGCAAATGCAGAACCGTTCGGGTTATCAGGCTCTGTGATTGCAGGACGGCCAAACTCGTCTACGTACTGAGTGAATACCTGACCGTTTTCGAACAGGCGTTTTGCAGTTGCTTCGTCACAAACAAAGCGGCCTTCACCGTGCGAAATTGCAATAAGGTGATTTCTTGAATCTACAACACTTGGATGCATTGCCCAAGGTGAAGTTGCAGAAACAATGCGTGTGCGGACAATGCGGCTGATGTGGCGGCCGATTCTGTTGTATGTAAGAGTTGGCATATCAGGAGTCATATCGCAGATTTCACCTGTTACGGCAAGACCTGTTTTTACAAGTGCCTGGAAGCCGTTACAAATACCAATTACAAGACCGTCGCGCTTTTTAAGAAGATTCATTACTTCGTCGCTGATGTTTCCGGCCTTCAAAACGTTTGCAATGAATTTTGCAGAACCGTCAGGCTCATCACCGGCAGAGAATCCACCACTGAGGGCAAGAATCTGTGTATCTTTAAGTTCACGTTCAAGTTCTGCAAGTGATTCTGCCAGCATTTCAGGGTTTTTATTGCGGAGAACAAGAATCTTTGTGTCTGCACCGGCAAGATTAAAGGCACGGGCCATATCGTATTCGCAGTTTGTACCAGGGAATACAGGCAGCAATACTTTTGGATGTGATGTTGGCTGTACAAAAGCAGGAGCTTTACGAACATCGCTCAAAGACTGATGAACACTTGTTGCCCAGTCAGGGAGTTCCGGCTGAAGTGGAGCGCCGCTTACACGAGGGAATACTTCCTTAAGTTTGTCTTCCCATGCGTCAACACAGTCATAAAGGCTTACAGAAACTTCATCTTTTGTAACACCTGCAAGAGTTGCATTTCTGATTAAAATTCTTGGTTCGTCGATTGTTGCACCAAGAAGCTTCAAAGTGCCTTCTGCAAAGCCAGCCTTTTCGATGTCTGAAACGTAAGCGCTTGGAACTTCGATAATGATGTTTCCGTATGTTGGAACGAAGAGTGAGTGCACGTCGCCGGTGGAGTCAATTCTGGCACCAACCATATTTCCCATAGACATCTTTGTTACTGCTTCTGCAATACCGCCAGGTCCTACAGGATACATAGAGCTTATATAGCCTTGTTTATTCAATTCATAAATAATGTCGCTGTTCTTAAGGAAGGTTTCGTAATCAGGTTCAAGAAGATCAGAATATGGAACGCTTACCATAAAGATTCTGTTTCCGTAAACTTTGAAAGCACCGCTTGTTACGTTCTTAACTTCATCATGACCAACTGCAAAGCTTACGAGTGTGTGTGGAACATTGATATCTTCAAAAGTACCAGACATTGAGTCCTTACCGCCAATAGAAGCACAACCAGATTCAACCTGAGCGTCAATAGAACCAAGCAATGCTGCTGCAGGATAACCCCAGCGTTTTTCGTTTACAGCACGACCAAAGAATTCCTGGAAGCTCAAACGTGAATCGCGGGCCTTACCACCAAGACATGTAATTTTTGCAAGAGAGCTCAAAACTGCAGTTTTAGCACCGTGCCATGGAGACCAGTTGCCCACACGTGGATCAAAACCGTAAGCCATAAGACTTGCAGTAGAAGTTTCGCGCGGAGTCATTACAGGAATCTTTGCAGCCATACCTGCTTCCGGAGTATTCTGATACTTTCCGCCATATGGGAAAAGAACAGTACTTGAACCAATAGAACCGTCAAAGCGTTCACCAAGTCCACGCTGAGAACAACAGGCAAGGTCATTCATATTTTTAATCCATGCATCGCGCAGGTGATTATCTACGCAGCCTTCGCATTTAACAGGCTTATCGAGCTCTGCAGCAACGCTCTCCAAAGGATTGAGCAATGGAGACTTAGCAGGTTCAGCAGGCTGTTCAATAAGAGCAGTTGCTTCGTGATGAGCACCGGCAGCGTCAAGGAATTCACGTCCAATATCAACAATAGTTTTACCGCGCCATTTCATAACAAGGCGGTTTGTATCTGTAACTTCTGCAACAACTACAGCGTTAAGATTTTCTTTCTGAGCCTCTGCAATAAAGCGGTCAACTTCACTCTTACGAACAACAACAGCCATACGTTCCTGACTTTCAGAAATTGCAAGTTCTGTACCGTTCAAACCTTCGTACTTCTTTGGAACCTTATCCAAATCAATTTCAAGACCAGGAGCAAGTTCACCAATTGCAACACTAACACCACCTGCACCAAAGTCATTACAGCGGCGAATCATCAAACTTACTTCTTTATTGCGGAACAAGCGCTGAATCTTACGCTCTTCTACGGCATTACCCTTTTGAACTTCGGCAGCAGCAGTTGTAACAGATTTAATTGTGTGAACTTTAGAAGAACCTGTTGCACCACCAATACCGTCGCGACCTGTACCACCACCAAGAAGAATGATGATGTCGCCCGGTTCAGGACGTTCGCGGATAACTGTATCTACAGGAGCAGCCGCAATTACAGCACCAAGCTCCATTCTTTTTGCGGCATAACCAGGATGGTAGATTTCTTCTACCTGTCCTGTTGTAAGACCAATCTGGTTTCCGTAAGAAGAGAAGCCCTGTGCTGCTTCACGGCAAAGCTTAATCTGAGGAAGCTTACCCTTCATAGTTGCACTCAAAGGAACAGTAGGGTCAGCTGCACCAGTAATACGCATTGACTGGTAAACCCAAGAACGGCCGGACAACGGGTCACGGATAGCACCACCAAGACAAGTTGCAGCGCCACCAAATGGTTCAATTTCTGTTGGATGGTTATGAGTTTCATTCTTGAACATCATAAGCCAGCGTTCAGTTTCCTTTGGATCATCAGCAGCAAGAGGCTTTCCGTTTTCGTCTGCTGTGTAATGTACGTCTATATAAACAGAACATGCGTTATTTTCTTCAGAAACTTCCATATCTTCAAGCTTTCCGTGCTTTTTAAGATACTTCATTCCAATTACGGCCATATCCATAAGGCAAACAGGCTTGTCTGTGCGGCCGGCATACATTTCTGTACGCATGTTGGTATAATTTTCAAGAGATTTTTTGAACAACAGAGCATATGGTCCGTCTTCAATTTTGATATCCTTAAGCTCTGTTAAGAATGTAGTATGACGACAGTGGTCAGACCAGTATGTATCGAGAACGCGGATTTCTGTTTCTATAGGGTCACGGCCTTCGCCCTTAAAGTAGTCCTGCAGAAACTTGATGTCTGCATGGTCCATAGCAAGGCCCATCTTGTTGCGGTATGCCTCCAGCGCATCGTCGTCCATTTTGATAAACCCGTCTACAACAGGAATATCGGCAGGCTCCTCAACCTTCATTTTTAATGTATCAGGCTTTTTGTCATCTGTAAGACGAGAATCTACAGGGTTAATAAGATAGTTCTGAATTTTTGCAATATCGTCTTTAGAAACCTTACCCTGCAAAAGAACAATTTTTGCACAGCGTACAACAGGCGGTTCTGAATTAACCTTTACGTTCTTAAGGCCTGCACGGAGCAAAGAAATACACTGCTCTGCACTATCGGCACGCTGATCATACTGACCAGGAAGGTATTCCCAGATAATCTGAGTGTCTTTGCCTGTTTTAGGCAGCTTTTCATAAGAAACAAAATCGCTCTGCGGCTCAGAAAAAATATGTGTAGCCGCAATTTTAGCAACTTCATCACTTACATTTTCAATGTCATAGCGATTAAAATAACGAACACCAGTTACACCAGCAATTCCCAAAAATCCATTAATCTGTGCTAAATAGCTCTTTGCCTCGTTTTCAAAGCCCGGGCGGCGTTCTACATATAAACGATACATAAGACCATTATAGCAGATTTCCCGGGCTTAGGAAATAGATTGTTACTAGAAGCGGTATGTTCCTGTTGTTATAGTTCCACCATTTGAGTAAATATCAAAGTTCACAGACTTAGTAGCATTTGCAAGTTCCTGGTAGAATTCTGCAAGATTCTTTACAGCCTTGCCGTTTACAGCAGTAATTACATCACCATCCTGGAGGCGGAGACTTGCTGCAGGCGATTTTGATTCAACATTAGCAACAACTACACCCTGTACCTTCTTGTTATCAAGCTTCAGAGATTCGCGCACTTCATCAGTCAATGGAGTTGCAATAAATCCAGGCCAGAGTTTATTATTCTGTGAATCAACATCCTTTGCACGTGCTTCAATCTTTACCTTTAATTCATATGTTTTTGTTCCACCACGAAGAATCTTAAAGGTTGCAGTTGTACCTGCTTCAAGATATCCAACATCACGAACAAGCTGATTTACATTCTTAACAGTCTTTCCGTTGAGTTCAACAATGTAATCACCAGGTTTAATTCCAGCTTTATATGCAGGAGAACCAACAAATACTTCTGCTGCAAATGCTCCTGACTGTTTTCCTACTCCAAGTTCCTGCTTAAATTCATCTGTTACTTCAAGCAATGAAACTCCAAGCCATCCGTAAGTGATTTTTCCGTCTTTAATAAATGCATCAATTGCATTCTTTACGTTGTTAATTGGAATTGCAAAACCAAGACCAACCGAACCGCCGGAAGAAGAAGCAATCCATGTGTTAATACCAATTACTTCACCATAGATATTTACAAGAGGACCACCTGAGTTACCCTGGTTGATTGCGGCATCTGTCTGAATATAGTCGCTGATTGAACTCATTGAACTTTCACTTCGACCAGTAGCACTTACAATACCCTGAGTTACAGACTGACTGTAGCCAAGAGGAGCACCAAATGCAAGACAAATATCTCCAACTTTTACCTTATCTGAATCTCCAAGTTTTGCAACTGGAAGATTGTCTTTAGTTTCAAAAGAAATCAAAGCAATATCAATGCGGTCATCTGTACCAACAAGCTTTGCTTCAAAAGTGCGGTCATCATATAATTTTACACTGATTTTTGTTGCATCACCGGCTACGTGATTATTTGTAAGAACGTAATAAGTGTTTCCGGTTTTGCGTACAATTACACCAGAACCAAGACCTGATGTCTGATATTCACGTGTATTTCCGCTTGAACCGTCGCTGCTACCACCGTTTCCAAAAAACCACTCGAACGGATTTGTCATATTTCCAAGAGGGTTTGTATATGTTTTTGTCTGAGTGATATCAACCTCTACAACAGATGGAAGCACTGTGTCAGAAACCGAACGGAAGGTTGTCTGTAATGCTTCTACAATACTTAAAGCTGACTGTGCAAATGCTGTTGTGCCAACCATAAGGGCGAGCATTGCTAATACAAAGATTTTTTTAATGTTTTTCATGTTGTCACCTCTTATATATATAATAACACTTTTTCGGAAGAGTAACATTAACGTTTTGTTATAAAACTAATTGTTATTTGTAGTTTAAATCTGTGAGAATTTCGGTATGATCTTCGAATACTGCAACTGTATGTTCTTCGTGGCAGGAAACTTCTCCGTCGGCAGTTACAACTGTCCAGCCGTCATCAAGAAGGTCTACATCTGGCACACCAAGATTAATCATAGGTTCAATTGCAAGCACCATTCCAGGCTTGATTCTTGGGTTCATTCCGCGGAAAGGAACGTTAGGAATGCTTGGATCTTCGTGAACTTCGAGCCCTACCCCGTGACCACAGTAATCATAAACTACACCATAGCCGTTACGGTCTGCAATTTCGAAAACTGCCTTAGAAATATCGCCGATTCTGTTTCCAACTTTGCATGCAGCAATTCCGGCACGAAGACATTCTTCAGTTACTTCCTTGAGTTTGCGGACTTTTGGATCAACTTTTCCAATAAGAACAGAATGAGTTGTATCGCTTATGTAGCCGTTTAAGTTTATTCCAACATCAAGACTAACAAGGTCTCCTTCGCGGACAATGCGCTTTTTAGAAGGCATGCCGTGAATAACCTCTTCATTTATGCTTATGCAAACAGCTCCCGGAAAATCTTCCTGGTACCAGGCAGGAGTTCCGCCGTGTGATTCAATGTAATGCTTAAATAACATGTCTATATCGTAAGTGCTTATTCCGGCTTTTATTTTTGGAATAAGTTCATTAAACATATCTGCTGTAAGGTGGCACGCTTTTCGTATGCCGTCAATTTCTTCTAGTGTCTTAATACGTATCATAGTTAGCCTATTCTAACACTTTTGCAGCTTCTCGTAAACATATTTCAGAAGTTGCAAGGTCGCCAAGACGTTTGTATTCTTCGCTCATCTTGCGCAGGAAGAAGGCGTCGTTAGTTTTGCCAAGTTCAAGATCAAGGGCGCGTTCATAAACATCAAGGGCAAGCTCGTCGTTTATAACTCCGTCAATATTTTTCTTAAGGATATTCAGTGTAAATGAAATAACTTCCGGGAAGAATATATAAAAATAATGATACGAATATTCCATTTTAATAATCTGTTCAAGCAGCAAAAATGCATCGTAATATTCGGCACGGATTACAAGCTCTTCTGCAAGAATATAACCATAATCCATAAAATCTTCGCGGGTAAAAAAATCTTTAAGCGTAAAGTCCGGATGATTTGTCTGCATGCGTTTGAATTCTGCAACAGCTTCGTCTTCTTTGTTGCGCATGAGTGTATAAAAAATCAGTTTGGCACGGCTTTCGTAATCTTCACGTTCACTAAGCCAGTTATAATAATTAAAGGATTGTGTTTTTTGTCCTGCCTGCTTTGACCTGAAAAAGCTGCTTTCGTCAAAAATACTTCGCTGGCGTGAATCTGAAAGAACACGGTAAGCATGAACAACTTCGTTAAATTCATCCTTTCGTGTAATGTCGCCTGTAAGGTCTGGGTGGAGATTCTTTACTTTTTCGCGGTAGGCACGCTTAATTTCGGCAAGAGTTGCATTCTGTCGAACCCCAAGCACCTTGTAAAAATCTGTCATTACTTAATCTTAAAAAACCTTAAACTTTGTTTCAATATCTTCTACTTTTACAACAAGAACCGGAATCTTTGAATTTTCAATTATATCACTTTCATGAGACGAATGGACGTTTCGTTTTATAAGCTGTTGTCCTTTCTTTTTGTCTGCACCGCCAATTACAATCATATCGGCTTCAAAATCGTTTGCACTTTTGATGATTTCTGTAACTACTGAACCATCCTTTAATTCACTCTGGGCAATTACTCCCTTTGAGGCAGCAAGACTTACAGCATATTCAAGATAATTCTGACCTTCATAAGCAAGATCAACCTTATAATCTACCTGCTCATCTTTAGCAAGCATCTGGTTCATTCCAAGATATCTGATTGTTGCAGAGTCAATTACATAAACAAATTTAAGCTCGGCCTTGTAAGTTCTGGCTAACATAACTGCATACATTGCAGCATGAATAGATGCATCTGAACCGTTTATTGCAACAAGAAGCTTTTTTGATTTTTCTTCTGACTTATCTTTCACAAGGCCCCCTTTTGTTTCTTTTTCTTTAATGCTTTTAATACAAAAACATTTTCACGTTCACGTTCTTCGAGAACACTTTCTATATATTTTATCGTCTCTGTAGCCTGCGGAATTATCATTTTATCAAGTGCATTTACACGACGCTGAGTTCGCTTAACTTCTTCGGCAAGACGCCAGACAATAGTACGGATTGAAGCCATCTGTGTAAGCAGCGACAAAAGATTAAAGAACTTTACGATTACTTCATCTGTGTTTGCGTAGGTACCCAGGAAGGAATAGAAAAGCTCTTTTTTAGGAAGCTCAACATCTATAGTTTCAAACTGCATTCCGCCAACAACTTCTACTCTTTCTGTCATTTCAAAATCGTAGTGAATTGCGTGAGAGATTCGTTCTACCTGGTCGGCACCGTCTATCATAAGCATGCGCTTAAATGCAGGATAAGCTTCATCTATTGCTTTTTGTATTTCATCTTCAAGAAGCTTTACCTGTTCAACAAGGCTCATAAGCTCGCGGACAAGGATTTCTCGTTTTTCTTCGAGCAGTTCATAACCGTTTGTGCTTACTGCAAGCTGTTCTTTTGTTGTGAGAAGATTTGATTTTGTAGGCGCAATGGTTATGTTCATAAAAGCTTGTCATTGCGAGCAAAGCGAAGCAATCCATTTATTAATATGCATTTTAATTTGTGGATTGCCGCGCTTCGCTCGCAATGACGTTCTAACTCCTGTATTTACTAATCAACTCAGGCTTTATTCGAGTTAACTCCTCTTCTGGTAATTCTTTCAAAATTTCCCAGCCAATATCAAGGGTCTGTTCAATTGTGCGGTCTTCAAATTCGCCTTGTGTCAAAAACTCTTCTTCAAAACGTTCACCAAAGCGAAGGTACTGGCGGTCTAAGTCACCAAGCTCTTCTTCACCGATGATTGCGGCAAGGTTACGGATTGTTTTTACCTTTGAATAAGATGCAAACAGTTGGGAAGATACTGCAGCGTGGTCTTCGCGTGTCATATCAGGACCAATACCATCTTTCATAAGACGGCTCAGGCTCGAAAGTGCTGCTACCGGCGGATAAAGGCCCTTCTGGAAAAGTTCACGGCCAAGTACAATCTGACCTTCTGTAATATAACCGGTCAAATCAGGAATAGGATGCGAAATATCATCATTAGGCATTGTAAGGATTGGGATCTGTGTAATAGAACCCTTTGAACCTTTGATTTTTCCGGCGCGTTCGTACAATTCTGCAAGGTCTGAATAAAGGTATCCAGGATAGCCCTTACGTCCAGGAACTTCACCACGTGTTGTAGAAATTTCACGCAGGGCTTCGCAGTAGTTTGTCATATCTGTGAGTACAACAAGAACGTGCATGTCTTGTTCAAAAGCAAGATATTCTGCAGCAGTAAGTGCACAACGCGGAGTGATGATTCGTTCAATAGAAGGAGCGTCTGCAAGAGACTGGAACATAACTACATTAGAAAGAACACCAGACTCTTCAAAGGTCTTTACAAAGAACTGAGCAACGTCGTATTTAATTCCCATGCCTGCAAAAACCATAACAAATTTTTCGTCTGAGTTACGAAGTTTTGCCTGTCGGATAATCTGTGCTGCAAGTTTGTTGTGAGGAAGTCCGTTTCCACTGAAAATCGGGAGCTTCTGTCCGCGAACAAGAGAGTTCATTCCGTCAATTGCAGAAATACCTGTCTGAATAAAGTCTCTTGGATAAACGCGTGCATAAGGATTGATTGGGTTTCCGTTTACGTTTCGTTTTTCTGAAGAAATAATCTGAGGATAGCCGTCTATTGGTTCACCAAGTCCGTTGAATACACGACCAAGAAGGCCTTCGCCAACACGCAGTTCAAGAGGCTCACCAAGAAATTCAAAAGAAGTTTCGTCAAGGTCAAGACCGGTAGTAGAACCAAAAATCTGAACTACAACGGCAGTTTCACTTATGTCTACAACCTTACCTGTTCTTTTGTTTCCGTTTCTGTCGCGGACGCATACTGTTTCATTGTAAAAAACGTTTTCTGTACTTTTGAGGACAACAATTGGTCCGTCTACAGAAGTTACGCCTCTATATTCTACGCCTTTCATTATACAACTCCCGGGGTCCCTGAGCCTGTCGAAGGGCCCTTTCTATATTCCCTTCGACAAGCTCAGGGACCGCAGTCTTTATAATCTTCTTGAAGAATAAGCTCTTTCGAGTTCACCCAGCTGGGAATCCAGACGGCCTCTGATTTCTTCAATTTTGTCTATCTGATCGTTCGGATACTGCATTTTAATTCGTACAAGCTCGTCGCAGACAGGAAGATTTACAACTCTATTTAAAAGTGCACCATGCTTTACAACTGCATCTGCACGTCTGTAATACTCCATAATCAAATCAAGAATAAGGATCTGCTTTTCTATAGAACAATATTTGTCTATGTCGTCAAAGGCGTTCTGCTGCAAAAATCCGTTCTTAATCATTTCGGCAACCTTAAGAACAAGGCGCTGTGCCGGTGGAAGTGCATCCGGACCAATAAGGCGGACAATCTGTTCAAGCTTCTGCTCTGATTTCAAAAGTTCGAGTGCCTGAAGTCTCAACTGCCACCACAAAGGATTTCTTACTTCCCACCAGTCACGTACTTCTTCTGCATATTCAGAATATGAATCTATCCAGCCGATTGCAGGATAATGACGGGCATTTGCAAGCTCACGGTCAAGCGCCCAGAAACAGCGGATAAATCGTTTTGTATGCTGGGTAACAGGTTCACTAAAGTCACCACCCGGAGGAGAAACTGCACCGATTACACTAACGGAACCCTGTTCACCGCAAAGTGCATCTACACGACCTGCGCGTTCATAAAAAGAAGCAAGACGGGTTGGTAAGTATGCAGGGAAACCTTCTTCTGCAGGCATTTCTTCCATACGGCCGCTAAGCTCACGGAGTGCCTCTGCCCAACGGCTAGTTGAGTCTGCCATGATTGCAACATCCATTCCCATATCGCGGAAATATTCTGCAAGTGTGATTCCCGAATAAAGGGAAACTTCTCGCGCAGCAACCGGCATGTTGGAAGTATTTGCAATAAGGATTGTTCGCTCCATGATGGAACGTCCGGTTCTTGGGTCAATCAAATCAGGGAACTCTGTAAGTACCTCAGTCATTTCGTTACCGCGTTCACCACAACCAATGTAAACAATAAGATCTGCATCGCACCATTTTGCAACGGCATGCTGAGTCATTGTTTTACCTGTTCCAAAGCCGCCAGGAATTGCTGCAGTTCCACCCTTACTAAGCGGGAAGAAAACATCAATTACGCGCTGACCTGTAATAAGAGGCTCCGAAACATTAAGCTTTAATTTATATGGACGAGGCTTTCGTACAGCCCAGTAATGTGCAAGTCTTATTTCTTCATCAAATTCTGTAAGGCCAATAACATCATCAATTGTGTAGTCGCCTGTTCCTGTAAACTTTACAAGCTTTTTACCACGAGTTTCCGGCGGCACCATGATTTTCTGAGTTATAGATTCTGTTTCTTTTACAGTTCCAAGCACAAAGCCAGGGTGGATTTTTATTCCTTCTGCAACGCCTTCTGCCGCATCAAAGTGCCATACTCTTTTGTCATCAAGAGGTTCTGTTCTCTGCCCCGGAATAAGAAAAGCGCTGTCGTCAATTTCTGACTGTTTATCTTCGCCGTTAAAAAGTGATTTCAACGGACGCTGAATACCGTCGTAAATGTTTCCTACAAGACCAGGTCCAAGTCTTAAAGAAAGTGGACGCTGAAGACATACAACCTTTTCGCCAAGGTGCATACCTGTATCTTCCTCGTAAACCTGAATTGTAGCATTTCCTTTATTCTGACGGATAATTTCACCGATTAATTTTTTTTCGCCGACATCAACTACGTCGTAAAGACCGCAGCCATCAAGGCCTTCTGCATAAATAATAGGCCCAGAAATACGTGTAATTTTTCCTTCTATCATTCTGCGCCTCCAAGCAAAGCCTGTGCAAGCTCTGCCCTGTTTTTATCTAAAAGTCTTGAAAATACTTCTGTCATTGTCATGCGTACACGGAAGGCATTATCTTTTGTTTCAAGAATAATTCCTTCATTTATTTCAAGACCAATTTCGTCTTCTACAATTTCTTTGCCGAATTCTGTTTTATTACAGCCTGTAAGCTTTGCGCCTTGAACACCGGCAAGCTTTTTTTCAAGCCAGGCCTGTGCCTGTGCCTTATCAAAACCGTAAACAAAAGCAACAAGTTCTTTATCTTTGCAGGAATTAAAATCAAATGCCTTTGTTACAAGCTCAAGCTTTTCTGCTTCTTCTAGACCTGCAAGATATTGATTTACTGCCTGCATAAGTCTTTCCTGAACAAAAGCAACCTTGAATCTTTGTTTTTCAAGCGGAATTGAAGCAGTTATATCTTTTTCAATAGCGGCAAGTCTTGTTTTATAAAATTCCTCTTTTTCTGAACGCGAAAAATCAAGCTTAGTTTTAACGCTTTCCATAATCTGAACGCATTCTTCATCAGCTTTTTTGAGGATTGCTTCTGCCTTGCGGCGTGCGTCTGCTTCTATTTCTTTATCAAGTATTTCTGTAGAACGTAATTCCTGCATTATACATTAACCCCCACAGCTTCGCGGATTGCTTCTGACAATGTCTTTTTTCCAGGCACATGTCCATTCAAACCCGGTACTTCAACAATAAGAGGAAATCTTCCTGTTTTCTGCCATTCGATTTCTTCTGCTTCTATAAGACTGGCAGCTTCTTCTGTTAAAATCAGAACTCTTGGAATCTGCTCGCCCGGAACATTTGCTACACCACCTTTTCCTGTTACTCGGTTAAAGGCCTCCAGCACCTGTTCGCGGGTTTCGGCAACAACTCCTTCTATGCCTGTCATTCGAAAAGCAAGAACAATCTCGCGCTGTCCGATTATATAATAATTCATTAAGCTCTTACAAAATCAAAATCAAAACTGCTACAAGCATTCCCCAAAGACAAATACCTTCTGCAAGACCTACAAAAGGAAGTGCCTTACCAGAAAGCTCAGGGTTTTCGCTCATTGCACCCATTGCAGACGAACCGATTTTTGCTACGGCAATACCACCTGCAAGACAGGCAAGACCAACAGCAATTGCAGCTGCAAGATATCTGATACCAGCAGAAAGGCCACCGGCATTAGCAGCAGCTTCTTCGGCACCAGATGCGTCCTGTGCAAAAAGTGCAGTTCCAAAGCAAAGAAGAACTGCCAGAATCATGAACAATCTTTTTTTCATATATTACTCCTTATTTATTCATGAACTTAAATGGTTCAAACTCTCTTCCGGTTTCGTGGAAGAACTTTGAGAAGAATTCGTAGTACTGAAGTCTTATAACCTGAATTGCAACAATCATTCCTTCGAGCAGGATGATAATTGCGTTTCCGACAACAAGAATCAGGATTCCAAATACGCTTCCCTCTCCTCCACACATATTTGTAAGTGTCAGAATCAAAAAGTCAAGGACAGCATGAGAAAGTGCAAAAGCTCCGACACGCACAAAGCTTACAGTATTAGAAAGATAGCCCGAAATAACTTCGATTAACTCTACAACTCCCGAAATCAAATAAGTGCCAAAACCGTTTTCGAGCAAAGGCCTGCGACCCGCAACAAGATTTTCAAAAGGCTCTGCAAATGCCGCAAGGAAAAGTGAAACTCCAAGAATAATCCAGTCGTAAACTGCAATTGAATGCTTAAATACAACAATGCGTATAACAAGTGCAATTACATACCAGAAGAATATTGCACCTGCAAGTCCGTTCTTTCCAAAGAAGGCTTCATCAAAACGGCGGCGGCTTATATTATTGATGATATTCAGCAAAAGTCCGATTGTATTAATAATAAAACCAATACCAACTGCAACACCAAAAACTCCGAACATTGCGATGATTGAATTAGGATCACTTGAAGGCATCATCTTTAAGATTGGCGCATGTGGTGTACCGAACAAACCTGTTACCCATTCAGAGAAAGGTTCAAGCAAAGTTTCATTAGAAAAGAATTCACCGGTAAGCAAACCCATAAGCGAACTTGAAATACCAATAGCTGTAAAGATTGGAGCAAACTTATTCCAGCCGCCAACCTTTATAACCTTAAGCGACATTAAGATTCCAAGAAGTACAAAAACAAGTCCCTGACCCAAGTCGCCGAACATAATTCCAAAAAGTAAGGTAAAGAAGATTGCAACAAATGGTGTCGGGTCAATAGTTCCGTAAACAGGCGAACCGTAACTGAAAATCATTCGTTCAAAGCTTTTTACAAAGCGGCCGTGCTTAAGCTTTACAGGAACCTGCTCTTTACCGGCAACTACAGCAGGAACTTCAAAAGGAGAATATTCACGGAAAGCAATGCGGCTTTCTGTAATATTATCAAGCTCCTTCATATATGTTTCGCACTCACTTGCAGGAACCCAGCCTGTAATTCTATAAACAAGTTCTGTAGATTCAAGATTTCTTACAACATCTTCAATCTGGACTCCAATTGCGAATGATTTTATAAGACTATGAATCTGTGCCTTATGAGTTTCTGCAAAATTAGCGCGTGTAGTTTCAAGCTCAGCAGCTTCGGCTTCTACCTTCTTTTTCTGATTAGCAAGCCCGTCAAGAACATCCTGTGGAACTCCTTCAAAATCCTTTGGAACTTCAAGAGCAACAAAGCCCTGTTTTTTAAGTTCTACGTCTACTTCTGCACTGTTCTTTTTAGAAGCAGCAACAAGCACATGAGTTTTATCTTCGCCAAGAGCAACAACAACTGCACGTACTCCAAGCTCTTCTTTCATCTGATCAAAAAGTGCGGCATCAATTTTACCAACACGCAGAGAAAGGAAAGAAAGGTTATCAATTTCGCTGAACGAAACTTTAAGGTTTGCAAAAGCAAGCGCTTCCTTATAAGCATCTGTACATTTTGCAACCTCTTTATTTTTTTCTTCTATTTCTTCACTAAGTTCGTTGTATGCTTTTATAAGACGTGCTGCTGTATCGCGATCTTCCTGTGTGGGGCAGGAAACATCCTTAATATTAAAATCAGAATCGTCGAGCGGAATACCAAGATTTACAGAAGCATTTCTAAGGCTTGTATAAAAGTTTGAATCAATATCAAAAGCAGAGTCAGATTTTTTTTCGCTGCTGCCTTCTTTAAAATTCTTCTGAAACTGGAATGTCTCTTTTTTACCGATATATTCGATTACTGCCGAAATATCCTGTTTGAGAATCATCAATTCAATTAACCGCATTTCTGCTGTTCTAGCCATTTACTCCCACAGCCTCCATTGCCTCTCCAGAGCCTATATTAAGTCTAAGCCTTTCTACAGCCGTTCTTATACAAGTAAGCTCGTAATTTTTAATTTTAAACCAGGCCGCAAGTGCAGCATCTTCCATTACATACTGATGGAATACCTGTTCTGCAAGCTTTGCCTGATGTGCAAGATAGCGTCGTTCAATCCATACAGGATTTACGCACCACACCTCACCCGGTTCATAAGGATTGAGATACTTTGTATATTCCCATTTTTCCCAGTCCTCATATTTATTAACATCATAATTAAGCACCTTAATTGCAGGAGCCGCAACAGGATCTTTTTTATCGGGATTGTCTGTCACGTAAAAAAGATTCTGAATTATCTGTTCGCGCGGCATTTCATAATAAAGCTCAAGTCTGAGTGCCCATACGATATTTTTTATAATAAACTCGTCAAGGAAAAGTTTTTTATGCCCTTCCTTATCTTCCCCATGGCATGAATTGATTGCCTTCCAGTTTTCGCGCAAAAGCTCAAGATCAAGCTTAAAATCAAGTGTCTGCTGCTCTTCTACAGACGGAACTTTTTTAATCCAGCTGTATTGAGTTCCTGCAGTCATTTTAGAAAGCTCTGGCCATGCCGATGTATTTATTTTACTGAAATCCTTTAAATCAAGCAAATGCGGAAGCTCTTTTTCTCCGGCACTTAATGCACCAATTATTTCCTTAAGATTTTCAATTTCAAAACGCTTGATTTTATCTGTTAAGATTAGCGGAGGATTATCATATTGATTTAAGAAAAAAAGATATTGATCAAAAAATACCTGAAAAGCTTTTTCTTCAAGCTCGCGTGCAAGCAAAGTTTCCGGAACTAAGGGAGCCGGTTCTTTAAAAAGAAGAGTCCATAAATCTGCAAGCGATTCTACCTGGAACAAACGCTGAGTTCTGTCTTTAATAAACGCCTTACTTAAAAGCCCTGCGGCCTTGGCATAACTAAAAGAAACTGCAGTTGATTTATCCATTTGCAGCCCCCGTTTAGTCCTTGAACAGGAGCTTATTCATTAGAGTATTAAATTCTGTATAATTATTTTGCTGATTGTTTAGTTCAGATTTGAACTGTTCGAAATCTTTTTGATGCTTTTCTTTTACCTGCTCAACGGATTTTTGATATTCTTTTTCCATTGAAGCAACACATTCATCATATTGTGATTTGAATGAAGCAGCAGCGTCATTACGTGCTTTTGAAGTCCTGCTGTCGGCTTGGCTAACGGCATTGTCAATTAAAACAGCCGCATTTTTTTCTACCGAAAGCAGGTGATTTATTATATCAATTTCTTCATTCAATTTAAAAACCCGGAATTATTCAGCAGCCTCTGATGATTCCCACCAGTTTCCACCATCTGCTGTTGCAGGAACAGCAATTTCTTCTTCTGGAATAGAATCTACAAACTTGTCTGTCTTTGGCTTTTTGTTTACAAGAGCAAGGGCTACTGTAAGAATAAAGAACATTGCTGCAAGAACAGCAGTTGCCTTTGTAAGAACGCTTGCTGAATGTGCACCAAAAGCAGCAGTTCCTCTACCGCCCAAAAGTCCGCCCATTCCGTTTTCTTCATCACCCTGAATAGCAACTAAAAGAACGAGAAGAACGCAAACGATAATAAATACTACCAAAAGAACAACACCAATTGTACCCATATATTTCTCCAAATCTTTTTAATCAAATAATAGTTATAATATTTTAATGAAAACAGCGGGATTTGTCTATAGAAGTAATGTGAATATATATGGAAAACAGAGGGCTCCCGCGGCCTCGTGTCCGCAAACTACGGCTAGCGCTGTATGGTAAACCATATAACTCGCTTCGCTCGGCAGCGCTAGAAGTAGTTTGTGGCCCCGAGGTCGCTCCGCCCTCTGTTTTCAAACGAATTCAAATAGTAATACGAAATCCCTTTGCGGTTTTATTTAGAGCACACAAATTGGGAGAAATGTATCGGCTTTTAACGAGGCGCCACCAATGAGGCCACCGTCGATATCCGGCTGTGCGAGCAATTCAGCTGCGTTTGAAGCTTTCATTGAACCACCGTACTGGATGATTGTTTCGTCGGCAACTTTCTGGTTGTAAAGCTTTGCAATGTAAGCACGGATAAACTTGTGCATTGCCTGAGCGTCTTCTGGAGTAGCAGTTTTACCTGTTCCAATAGCCCAAACTGGTTCGTAAGCAATTGTTACGTTCTTCATCTGTTCTTCTGTAACACCAGCAAGACCTGCAGAAAGCTGGAAAGCACAAACCTGTTCAGCTTCACCTGCTTCTCTTTCGCTCAAAAGTTCACCAATACAAAGATCAACTTCAAGACCGCTGTTCAAAGCTTTGCGAACCTTCTTGTTGATAAGCTCATCAGATTCACCAATTTCGTGGCGGCGTTCTGAGTGACCAAGAATTACACTCTGACAACCGATATCCTTGAGCATTGCACATGAAACTTCACCAGTATGTGCACCGTTATCTGTAGCAGCACAGTCCTGAGCTGCAAGAAGGATGTTTGAACCCTTTACAACCTGAGCAACTGCATCAAGGTATACAAAAGGAACTCCAATCATATATTTGTTAGTTTTACCCTTCAACTGTTCAACAAGGTCCTTAGCCAAAGCAACAGCTTCTGCCTTGCTTGTGTTCATCTTCCAGTTTCCGGCAATATAATGTGTACGTGCCATAAAAGACTCCTTAAAAAATCAATTTATGAGTATTTTATTGAATTTATGAGTATGTTGCAACATAGAAAAATCTATTGCTTTAGAATGTATGAATCCACTGAACCGAAAGTCCGCTGAAACACCATTCGCGGCCAGAAGCTGTTTTAGTTATACAGGCAGGAGAAGTTCCAGGTGCTTCAAGAAATGCCCGGCGACTTGATAATGATAAACCAAAAGAAAGCAGATCTTTTTCTGACAGAGAAATTACAGACTGCAAAGCAAGTGCAAGTGTTGTAAAGCTTCCGTTATAATTTGCTTCATATATACCATAATCGCTGCCAGATAAATGACTCTGCCAGGTTAAACCAATTCCAATCAGTCTTAATGATGTATCTGGAATTGTGTAGCCCAAAAGGACATTTCCTGCCTGGAGAACGCCGTTTACATAATCAGGTGAACCCATCCATTCCCATGGTTCTGCTTTTCCGGCACCTGAGTGTGCTTCATAATAAATCTGTTCTGTTGCAGAAAGAATAATATGTGTCCATTTGCTTGGAATTAAGAATCCAAAATCAAATTGAAATTGTGTCTGAAAAATAAAATCATATTTCCAGGTTGCAAACGGAGTGTTCTGAACATATTCATTTGTCAAAGGCTTATAGATTCCAATTCCATGTGACTCCCCTATTGCCCAGCCGGTTCCAGCTGTTACAGCAAGACCAAAATTAAGTATAGGAGTTGGCGTGAAAATTACCCCAAGCTGAGTATCTAAAGATACAGGTGTGATTGTAGGTCCTGCAACAAATAATAAATTTGCTCCCTGAAAAACAAGGTTGTCGCCAAAATCAAGCGGAACTATATATTGTGCATTAAACTGTGCATAAGGAACAGGCACATTAATTCCTGTAATAGGCGCAAACTGATTTTTATTTCCCTCTGCATTCTGTTTAGCTTCAAAAATAGGTGACAACTGAATACTTACAGCCGAAGTAAAAGTCCAGTGTGGTTCTGAATCATTTTGTTCACTACTTTCCTGTGCAAAAACGTGTCCCAAACAAAATAAAACTAATACAATTAATAAACTCTTTTTCATATTTTCCTTTTTTATTTCTTTGAATGATTTTTGATTTTTTCCTGCCAGAAGTTTTGCCATTCTTCGGGAGTAAGAGAGAACTCTTCAACTAATGTAAACTTAAAACTATTAAACAGCGGATTTCCACAATGCTCGGTATTTATTTCAACAACTGTATAGTCACTTGTGTCTACATAGATTTTTCCGCTCAGATTTTCATAACCTTCTACAATTATGTCGTATACAAAGCATTCTCTATTTTTGTAAGTAACTTTTCCGGTATAGCGGCATACAGTTTTACCTACGTACATTTCTACTTTTCCGATTAAGCCCACAGAAGATTTTGCAATTACTGCTTTGCTCGGAACATAAAGATTATTAAAGCCGAATGTAAAATCTGCTTCTTTATTTTTCAAAAACGGAATCATGGAATTCAAATCGGTAAAATCAAAGTTCAGATTATATGAAGGAATTATTCCGTTTACTACATCGTCTTTCTTTTTATTTCCAACACTAAGATGAATGATATTATCATCTAATTGCGAAACGGCATTTTCTGTCCTCTTATATTTTTTGTTTATAAGATAGCCGATCATTTGATGTGCCTGAAAGTTGCTGTCATAATCTGCACAAACTAAATCAAAATCATCTTTTGTCTGCTGGTAAATCTTAAAGCTTTCACTTCTATAAGGATTCGGATAAAAAACCCATATATCAGCAGCATTGCTTCCATCCTGGTTTGATTTTATATAATGAAAAACTTTGTTAGTTCTGTCTGTTCTGGGATCTGTTTTAAGAAGAGCGTAATCAAATTGATCTGTTAAATCCTGAACATTAGTAAACTTTGCATCCTCTTTGTAAGGCAATGGTGTTATGGTGTATTTTTGAGCAAAGGCAGGAATAATTAAAACAAGCAGTGATAAAACCAATAAACTTTTTTTCATACTCATTCTCCTATAGCCCTTCGACAGGCTCAGGGACCCCTATTTTAAACTGATGGCCCCTAATGATTAAATATTATAATAGAAAATATGATTATTCAATGTTATAATTATACACATGGTGAAAAACATAAAAAAAACTGTCTGGATTTTTCTTTTATATGGTTTGATTGATGCATCGTCAAACTTTATCAGTACACTTATTCCTGCTACAAACGGAACCCCCGCCCTTAGAAAAGTTTACATGCAGGGCTGGATGGAATTTTTAGCTAAGCATGATTTGATTATTAATATTGTTACAATTTTCTGTTTTATAATTCCAACAATTCTTTGTGTCTGCTATTCAACAAGGATAATACATTATGGTGCTACGGGAACAAACAAACCGGCAAAATCGTTTGACAGGGGCTTTATAAATATGCCGCTTGTTTTTTCTGTTTATGGTTGTACCGGCTGGGTTTTGTATCTGCTTTTTGAACTTGGTGCACTTGTTATTGCCGGTCGAACATATGAAATTCAGTTTATGAAAATTGCTTCTACCTCTGCAATGTATATTTTCCTTGAAGCGCTGTTCAGCTTTACACTTTCTTTTTCTATTATGGAAACACTTCACCGTCGTGTTTTCCTGCCAAAGTTTTATCCGGAAGGAAAGCTTTCGCGCTTTTATCCAAAACGACCATCAATTGGAATACTCTTCCTTATTTTCTATATTTCCATAGGCCTTTTCCCTGTTCTGTTTATGCTCACTGCTTACACAACAGTTACAGATAACTACGGAATACCGCTTGATAATAAAATCCTCGTAATTCTTGCTTTCTTACTTGCATTCAGTATTCTGATTCTTATAATCTTTACACACTTTTTTGCAGAGCCGCTTTTGAAGCTTAAAAAAGGAACGGAAAGAATCAAGGAAGGCGACTTAAGTCATAAGGTAGATATTGTAAGTAACGATTCGTTCGGCGAGCTTGCAGATACTTTCAACGACATGACAGTTTCCCTCGACGAAAAAACAAAGCGCCTTATTGCAATGCAGAATTCAGTTTTGACCGGAATGGCAACCATGGTCGAAAGCCGCGATAACTCTACAGGCGGACATATTAGAAGAACGAGTGACTGCGTGAGGGTTTTTGCGAGCACGCTGGATTTGCCCCAGGCCTTCCTTGAAAACGTTGTAAAAGCGGCGCCTATGCATGACCTTGGAAAAATTGCCGTACCAGATGCAATCCTCCAGAAGCCGGGCAAGTTTACAGACGAAGAATATGAAAAAATGAAGTCGCACTCTGCAGAAGGAGCCCGCATTGTAGAAAACGTCCTTTCCGAAGTTGACGACCTTGAATTCAAAAAAATCGCCATAAACGTAGCACACTATCACCACGAAAAATGGGACGGTTCAGGCTATCCGGACCACCTGCATGGCCAGGAAATCCCTCTTGAAGCACGCATAATGGCACTTGCCGATGTATTTGATGCACTTGTAAGTAAACGCTGCTACAAAGACAGTTTTTCGTATGACAAGGCCTTCCAGATAATAGAAGAATCATTAGAAACTCACTTTGATCCAGAGCTTGGAAAACAGTTTATTGCCTGCCGTCCTAAACTCGAACAACTTTACGATAGCTATAATTAGGTGTATAATATAGTTTTAGAATATGACAACAGTAATTGATCCGTATTACACAGTCATTATAATTATCTGCATCCTCACCATGATTTCGCTCGCTATTGATGTTGGCAAAAATACAATCTTAAATAAAAGCGATATAAAATGGTTCAGGCTCACCTTTATTCTTGTAGCAGTTGGAGCTGCCTGTGAATATATAGGGGTTTTAATGGATAAATACGGCGGATATCCTCCTGCCTTTCATAAACTGATTACATGTATTGAATTTTCTGTTTCTCCATATCTTCCAATTTGTCTTGCAAGAAGCTGTGGCCTTAAGAAAACACTAAAACCTATGTCAATTGTCATGCTTGTAAACGCAGTTCTTGTTATAAGCTCGGCAATAAGCGGAAAGATTTTTTATATAGAAGAATTCGGAAACTTCCAGCGTGGTGAAGATTACTGGCTTTATGTATTCTTCTGCGCCGTTGGCATGATTTACATACTTTTTGTTTTTGTTCTTATTGGAATAAGGGCAAAACTCCGCAATCTTTTAAATGTAATTTTAATTGCACTTATTCTTATTGTAGGACAAGTTGCAAATATTATTAATGGCAATATAAACTCAGGATATTTTTCAATTTGTATTTGTGCCACGCTGCTTTATATCTTTATCCAGAACATGTTCCGCCATATTATGATGGAAACAATTAATATAGAAAAAGATATTTCAAGCCACGACGCCCTTACAAAAGTTATGAGCCGCAATTCTTACGACAGCATGGTAAGAGAATTTGATAAGAAAATCCGCGATGATTCTTCTACAGTAAAGTTTGCTATCTGTGAATGCGACTTGAACAACTTAAAAATAATAAACGACACCTTTGGCCACGATGCCGGCGACACATATATTATCAACTGCTGTAAGCTTATCTGTGATATTTTTAAGCACAGTCCTGTTTATAGAATCGGCGGTGATGAATTTGTTGCAGTTCTTCAAAGTGATGATTACGATAATCTTGAATTTATAAAACGAAGCATTCTTGATACATGTGTTGAAGAAATGACAAAGGCTGTTCCACTTTCACAAAAAAGATCTTTTGCTGTAGGCTTTGCCATTTTCGACAGCGCTCACGACCACTGCTTTGCAAATGTCATGAAGCGTGCCGACGTAGAAATGTACGAAAATAAAAAGATGCTTAAGAACCTTTAGAATTCAACTTCTTCGTCGAAAAGCGGTGTGCTGAAGTAGCGTTCTGCTGTATCAGGCAAAACAGTAACTACAGTTTTTCCTTTTCCCAAAACGCGTGCAAGTTCAAGAGCAGCTGCAACATTTGTACCGCTTGAAATACCGCACATAATGCCTTCTTTTCTTGCAAGGTCGCGGCTTGTCTTGATTGCCTTTGAATCAGAAACAAGGAAAATATCGTCGTAGATGTCTTTGTTCAAAATGCTTGGGATGAGGCCGTCGCCGATTCCCATCTGGAGGTGAGTTCCTACACTACCCCCGCTAAGGATTGCTGCATGCTCAGGTTCAACTGCCCAGATTGTAATGTCGGGATTTTTTTCTTTGAGCACTTCGCCAATGCCTGTAAGTGTTCCGCCTGTTCCAATGCCTGAGCAGAATCCATCAACAGGACTGTCTACATCTTCAAGAATTTCTATTGCAGTCTGCTCGCGCTGAATCTGTGGGTTTGCAGGATTTTCAAACTGCTGCGGGATAAACACATGAGGATCCATGTGCTGCATGTAAAAGGCAGTGTCTATACATTCTTGAATGCACTTACCTATATCGCCATTGTCGTGAACAAGTTTAACTTCAGCACCATAGTGCTTTACGATTTTACGGCGCTCTTCACTTACACTGTCAGGCATGATGATTACAGTTTTATAACCGCGTACTGCTCCAACAAGAGCAAGCCCTATTCCCTGGTTGCCGCTTGTAGGTTCAACGATGATTGTATTACTATCAATGAGTCCCTTGCGCTCAGCATCAAGAATCATATTATAAGCTGTACGAGTTTTAATAGAACCGCCGACATTAAGGCCTTCAAACTTAACCAGAATGCGGGCCATATCCGGAGTGACCATTTTTTGTAATTGTATAAGTGGTGTGTGACCAATTGATTCAAGAATGTTGTTGTAAATCATAAAAATATAAAATCAATAAGAAGGTCGTACCCTCCCGTGAAAAATGCCCCCGTCCAGCTGAGAAACCTGTCCGTGGTCATTTTTCACTCCGGGTACGACCTTAAATATTATTTTGGTAAAATGATTTTCACCAAATTACTTCTGTGCCAGAATAGCAATACCAGGCAATGTCTTTCCTTCAAGGAATTCAAGAGATGCACCACCACCGGTAGATACGTGGCTCATCTTGTCTGCAAGGTTGAACTTGTTTACAGCAGCAACAGAGTCACCACCACCAACTACAGTCATAGCACCCTTAGCAGTTGCTTCTGCAACGAGGCGGGCTACAGCTTCAGTTCCCTTTGCAAAGTTTTCGAATTCAAATACTCCAACAGGTCCGTTCCATACGATAGACTTTGAAGCAAGAATAGCACTCTTGTAAAGTTCAATTGTCTTAGGACCAACATCCATACCCATAAGGTTATCTGGAAGATCAACTGCATCAACTGCAACAGGGTCCTTATCTGCAAACTCAGCACCACCAACATGGTCAACTGGGAGAAGGATCTTTACGCCAGCTTTTTCAGCCTTAGCAAGAAGGTCCTTTGCTGTATCGAGGAAGTCATCTTCAACAAGTGACTTACCGATAGCGTGTCCCTGTGCCTTGAGGAATGTATAAGCCATACCACCACCAACGATGAGTGTAGAAGCGTTCTTCATAAGGCTTTCAAGAACAGCGATCTTTGAAGAAACCTTTGCACCACCGATGATTGCAGTCATTGGTTTTTCAGGGTTTGTTACCATTGGCTGAATGTATTTAACTTCTTTTTCCATGAGGAAGCCGCCAACTGATTCAACAGGCATAAACTTAGCAATAGAAGCTGTAGAAGCCTGATCGCGGTGAGCTGTACCAAAAGCATCGTTTACAAAGATGTCTCCGTATGTAGCCAATTCCTTAGCCATTACATCGCGTTCTGCAGGGTCCTTAGATGTTTCTTCCTTGTGGAAGCGAACGTTTTCGAGCATTGCAACAGCGCCTTCTGGAAGAGCGTCAATTGCAGCCTTCTGTCCAAGTGCATCTGGAAGGAAGGTAACAGGCTTTCCGAGTTTTGAAGCAAAGTATTCTACAACTGGCTTCATGCGGTTCTTACCGTTGATGAACTTTTCTGCATCTGCATCAGTCCATGTTTTGCCAGCCTTTTCAGCCTTTTCCTGAGCCTTTTTTACGTCCTTTTTAGGGTCACCAAGGTGGCTCATAAGAACGAGTGAGCGTGGGCTCTGTTCAAGAATGTATTTGATTGTAGGAAGAGCAGCCATGATACGAGTATCATCCTGAACTACTCCGTCCTTCATTGGTACGTTAAAATCAACACGCATGATAATGCGTTTGCCTTTCAAGTCTACGTCTTTTACGGTTTTAATCATACAATATCTCCTGTATATATTATTAATATAGAATATAATGAAATTTTAAGGGAAATTCAATAAAAGAACGTGCAAACATGTGGAAAACAGATTGCTCCCGCGGAATCGTGTCCACAAACTGCGGCTAGGGCTGTAAGGAAAGATTTTTCTCGCTTCGCTCGGCAGCCCTAGAAGCAGTTTGCGGCCCCGATTTCGCTCCGCAACCTGTTTTCTAATTACTTCCAGTTGTTTTTATTTTTTTTAATTTTTTCTATTTATAAAAACAGTCTTTATATGTTATGATTAAACCATGAAACGACATGCCTTTTGCCCCACAGAAATCATTTTCGCGTGTACGAGTGGCTGCAATTTACATTGTGCGCATTGTTTTGTTGACAGGAATCCGCGCAAACTGGAGATTTCTCAGGCGCTGGCACTTCTGGATAACTGTGTAGAGGCTGGCAGTCCTATTGAGCGGGTTGGATTTAGTGGCGGGGAGCCGTTTCTTTATATGGATTTTTTGCTGGAAGTTACGCGGGCTGTTGTTTCTCACGACCTTCTTTTTGATCAGATTATGACTAACGGAGACTGGTGGCGTGATGAGGCGGAGCTTCGCAATACGCTGCAAACTCTTTATGATGCCGGCTATGACGGAAAAATAGGGCTCAGCTGGGATGAATATCACGGGCAGTCTGAAGAACGGATGCTTACTTTTATAAAGACTGTGCAAGAGATTTTTGGGGAAGAGGCTATAAATATTCAGAGAGTTGCATCTTCTGGGGTCCTTCGACAAGCTCAGGAACCCCACATTGACATTCCTCTTTACACCCTTCCCCGCACTTACCCTGGAGACGACCCTCAGGCATGGAAATCAAAAAAATGGTTCAAAGAAGACTACTGCGAAGGCCCCGGAAACATTCTTTACGTTCATGCAGATGGAAACATTGCTCCCTGCTGTGGCTTTGCAAATGAAAATCCTGCTCTTTTTATTGGAAAAATCACTGACAGCTACGAAACAATCATGAAAAATGCTGCACAAAATGAAATGGTACAGCTTTGCTTTACAAAAGGGCTTTCACGTTACCGCCGCTTTAAAAAATTCCCGGGGAAAACTTCTGACATCTGCAGCTTCTGCGATTATATCTGCAAGAACAAATAAAAAGACCGAACCAACGGCACGGTCTTTATATATTCTAAGGTTTGTAAAATCAGATTTTATTTTGCATCATAGTATGATGTTTCTACAGGAACATATTCAAACGAAATGTCGTCTGATTCTGGAAGAAGGATTGTAGACATAAGCTTGTCAGAAAGAACTTCCTTAAGGAATACAGTCTGATCATCGTTGTCTGCAACATCATCCATTGCCTGCTGAATCTGGCGTTCGTAAAGATCTTTATCCAAAGTGTATACAACATAGTATGTATATTCATAGTTATAATCTGTTGCAAGTTTAGGATTCTTTACGTCTACTTTTGGAGTACGTGTCTTAATCCAGTAGTAATCTTCTTTTGCAAGACCATTCAATGTAACGTTTGTCATTGTTGCAGAATAAATCTTAGCAGCCTTTGTCTTAACCTGCTGATCTGCCTGACGAACTTCCATTTCTGACTGAACTGTCTGTGCAATTGTCTGCTCAATAGAAGAAGCAATTTCTGCACGAGCGTCTACCTGATCTGTCCAGGCCTTCAAGAAGTCAAGGTCATTACCCTTGTTCTGAAGAATGAAAATCTGCTTGCTGTTTGGAATATCAAGCGATTTGCGTACACGCTTTTCAGAACCGTCACCAATTGCAATTACCCAATCAGGAATAGCTGAACCAAGTGCAAGACCCTGATAGTCAATTACTTCAGGACGTCCTGTGTTCATAATTGGTTCTTCACCCTTCAACTTTAAAGTTGAACCACAAGAGGCAAGCATACCTGCCAAAGCCAAAACAGTTAAAACTGACAAAACAAATCTTTTCATTTTCATCTCCTAAGCAAGGCCGCTGGCGGCCGTTGATTAATCGGAAGGCGTTAAAAAAATTGCATAGCAATTTTTAGCCTGTCCTACTTATTTGTAATGTTTTCTATATAAATAAACACACAGAAGTAAAAAGGTAACAAAAAAAATAGAAATTTTTAATTAATTTGTATAAAAAAAAAGGAGCAGATACACTCTATATGCATCTGCTCCTTTTACGATTTTGTCTGTAAAACCCTTAGTATTTAAAAGCAATACCTATACGGGGAATAACTGTATAGTTCGTATATTTATATTCTGTATTAGTTTGTTTTGCCTGAGAAGAGAAAGATCTGTCAGAAAAACCAAAGAAATCATAAGAAAGACCAACACCACCAGTAATACCAAGGCTGTTACCAATAAACCAGTTGAACATAGCGTCAAGACCAAGACCAAAAGTCATATAAAAACTTGTATCATTGGGTTGTTTTACCTGCATCATATCAAAATGAATACCAGGTGCAAGCAAAAGATTCATAGAACCAGTATCTACAAGTGTAAATCCCGGACCAAACAAGGCATTCATTTTCCAAATTTTCATATCAAGTGTTTCTAAATCATCTTTAGAGAATTTAACAGGACCAATTTGATATTTCTGTGTAAAAGTAATATCAACACTTGAGTATGGTTTAAAAAGACCGCGGTTAAAGTTGCAGCTTACAATACCAAAACCAATATCATTGAATTCCTGATCATAAGATTGTTTTGGTAATCCCGGTGTAGTAATTGTTGTGCCTAAATTATTATATGGTGCAGAAAAAGTAATTGCTGTATACCTTCCGCCTGAAGCAAATGCAGCACAACCTGCAATCAAAAGAATTGCAGTTGACAAAATAATTTTCTTAATCATTTTCATAAAATTTCTCCTTAAAGAACAATAATTCTTTTTCTTCGTTTGATAATAGCCTCATTTTTTGGCTAGTGTCAATTAATAAACAATGGATTTTATTATTAGTTACTACAATAAAAAACCGTGCGTAAAGCACGGTTCCTATGATTTGACACGCAAGCCGTAAAGGCTTGTCGTGTCGAAATTAATTTCTCCTGCAAGCAAAGCTTGTCAGGAGATTAAACGTTTTTGACTGCAGGCGCAGCCTGTCAGTCAGAAAACAACTTAGCAGTTCTCTGAGAAATACTTAATAGTTCTAACCAGAGCGAGGAAACGCGAGCAGTGGCGCAGCGTTTACCGAGCGTGTCTATCGAAAGAACTATCAAATATTTCTCAGTACAAAAAAAACGCCCTGCTAAAGCAGAGCGTTTAATGATTTCAGATGAAACTATTTATATTTAGCAGTTTTCTGAGAAATATTTGATAGTTCTAACCATCTGTGATGTATAGCTGTTTTCGTTATCATACCAAGAAACAACTTCTACCTGATATGTGTCATCGTCAATCTTAGATACCATTGTCTGTGTAGCATCAAAGAGAGAACCAAAGCGCATACCGATGATGTCGCTAGATACGATCTGATCTTCGTTGTATCCGAAAGATTCTGTTACAGCCTTCTTCATAGCAGCATTTACAGAGTCCTTTGTAACATCCTTACCCTTTACAACTGCGAAAAGCATTGTTGTTGATCCTGTAGGTGTTGGAACACGCTGAGCAGAACCAATGAGCTTTCCGTTCAATTCAGGAATTACAAGACCAATAGCCTTAGCAGCACCTGTTGAGTTAGGAACGATGTTAGCAGCACCGGCACGTGCACGGCGGAGGTCACCCTTGCGGTGTGGACCATCAAGAATCATCTGGTCACCAGTGTAAGCGTGGATTGTAGACATAATTCCAGACTGGATTGGATAAGCATCATTCAAAGCCTTAGCCATTGGAGCAAGACAG
>JAGCDP010000042.1 GCA_017651065.1 Treponema sp. | reverse complement strand
ATCACCAGCTGGAACGTCTGTATCAGGACCAATATGGCGATAAAGTTCAGTCATGAATGACTGGCAGAAGCGCATAACTTCTTTGTCTGATTTTCCATGTGGATCAAAGTCAGAACCACCTTTACCACCACCCATTGGGAGAGTTGTAAGAGAGTTCTTGAGAACCTGTTCGAATCCAAGGAACTTAAGTACAGAAAGGTTTACTTCCTTAGAGAAGCGCAAACCTCCTTTGTAAGGTCCGATTGCACTGTTGTACTGTACGCGGAAACCACGGTTTACATGGTACTTTCCTTTGTCGTCCATCCAAGGTACTCTGAACTGGATAACGCGTTCAGGTTCTACCAATCTTTCGAGGATGGCATTTGGTTCAAGTTCTGGCATCTTGGCAACAACTGGGTCAAGAGTTGTAAGAACTTCCTCTACAGCCTGCAGGAATTCAGGTTCATTTGCATTCTTTGCCTTTACTTCTTCCCACACACGGTTTACGTAAGCATTTTTCATTTTTATTTCTCCTTACAGGTGCGGCAGTGCGTCTGTCCGTCTGTCTGACCATCTGTATATTTATGCATTCGCTTTAAATAAATATACCACACGATTGTTTCTATGAAAAGTAGTATTTTTTATTTTTTAATGAATTTTATAAATTTTTATCGTATAATTTATTTATGGAATTTTATGTTGAATGGCGCCAGCGCGGTGACAGTTATAATAATGGTTATGGGAACGGGCATACACTTTCGCAGAGTGAGTCGGTTCAGAAGATGAAAGAAGTTGAAAAGTGTGGGGAGTTTACTAAGTATGAGTGTGCCAACAGATTGGGGCCCTTCGACGGGCTCAGGGACCCCGTGGTCGTTACAGCATTTCACAAAAAGATAGGTGATGGCGTGACAGAATGCCGCACACTTATTGAAAATAAATCACAGAAAGAAACAAATATCGAACTTCTTTCAAGTTTTGCTTTGAAGAAAATTAAGGCTGATAAGATTCACAGGGCAACGAGTTTCTGGAGTGCAGAAGGTAAGCTTTTGTCTCAGGAATTGACTGATTTGAACTTTGAACATAGCTGGGCAAATCACGGCTATAGAATAGAAAAATTCGGACAGATTGGGTCTATGCCTGTAAGGAAGTGGTTTCCTTTCCTGGTGCTTGAAGACAGTGAAGCGGGGCATTTTATTGGGATTCAGGTTTATTGTGCTTCGAGCTGGCAGATTGAAATTTTCCGCAACACAGATGACATAAGCGTACAGGGTGGGCTTGCAGACAGAGATTTTGGTGCTTGGACAAAAAAACTTGCAGCAGGGGAGATTTTTGAAACTCCAAAGGCTGTGATTTCAGAAGGTTCAAGTCTTGAAGAAGTATGTGATAAACTTGTAAAGGCACAAAAGCCTCGTATTGCCAGGGTGGACCAGGACCTTCCTGTTATCTTTAATGAATACTGCACAACCTGGGGCGACCCTTCTTTTGAAAACCTTAAAAAAACAGCAGAACGCCTCGACGGTACAGATGTACGTTACCTTGTAATTGACTGCGGCTGGTATAAGCCTGAAGGAGTAGAAAACTGGTTTGATGCGGCAGGCGACTGGATTCCAAGCAAAAAGCTTTTCCCGGATGGAATAAAAGCAGCGGCAGAAATGATCCGCTCGCATGGGCTGATTCCTGGAATCTGGTTTGAAATGGAAAACGTTGGAACTGTTGCAAAGGCCTTTGACCAGACAGAACATCTTCTTAAGCGTGACGGATATCCTGTAACAGTAGGTGCCCGCCGCTTCTGGGATATGAGGCAAAAGTGGTGCTGGGATTATCTTGATGAACACATGCTGGCCCTTTTAAAAGACTGCAACATGGGTTATCTCAAGGTTGATTACAACGAAAACATAGGTCAGGGCGTAGACGGAGAAGAAAGCTATGGCGAAGGTTTACGTAAAGCAGTTGAAGGCAGCCAGAATTATTTCCGTCACCTTGCCAAAGAAATGCCTGACCTTGTAATAGAAAACTGCGCCAGCGGTGGTCACAGACTTGAACCTTCTATGATGGAGCTTGTGAGTCAGGCAAGCTTTTCTGATGCACATGAAGCAGTAGATATTCCGTTAGTTGCAGCAAACTTACACAGGCTCATCAGACCGGAACAGAGTCAGATATGGGCAGTAATGCGGGCCAATGCAGACCTAGACCGCATAAAGTTTGTTTTGACTTCAGCCTTCCTTGGCCGCTTCTGTCTTTCGGGTGAAATTTTTGATTTGAACAACGAGCAGTGGCAGACCGTCAAGGATGCAATCAGCTTTTACGGTAAAGTAAAGCACATTATAAAAGATGGTTATACAAAAGTAATCCGTACAAATGTAAAAGATTATCTTAAGCCAAAGGGATATCAGGCAGTGTTACGTGAACTTGGTGATGAGGCGCTTTTGATTGTTCATACTTTTGAAGAAACAAAAAACCCTCCAGTAGATGATCTGCTGAAGGGCTGGAACATTCAGGAAACTTTTGGCTCAGAACTGAACGAACAGTTCAGAGGAAAGGTTTTTCTGCTTAAAAACTAGTTCTTATAGATATAAATCATTTCATTATGACTTGAGAAATCGAAAACATATTTTGTTTTGGCTGAATTAGTTTTAATAGATTCAGCATAATTACAAATAGTAGTATATGAACTAGTGATTGACGAAGTTGCAGCAGTAACATCAGAGCTTGTATATGTGTGAACAAGCGTAATATTATGTCCGTTGATTGTTATTGAATCACTTGTACTTACAGACATATCTAATTCGTCTTCTGAATTTATTTTTGAAACAATAAACTGTTTTTTCTGATCTTCAGTAGCAGAATCAAAATTACTGATATCATCTGTCGAAATATTATATATTGATTCTATATTTGCGGTTACTGTTGCTGTACCAGATGTAGCCGTAAAATTGCCGCCACTTACAGAAAGAATAACAACATCATGATAATTAATACCATGATATTTCCAGTCACCTCTAAATGTCCATTCTCCATCTGCAAATTCAATTTCGTTTTTTGTAATAGAAATTGTACAGTCTGGAAATTCTCCACTGCCTGCACCCGGGTCTGCATCTTTTTTACAACCTGTAAATAAAGCTGCTGATACGACTAAAATTGAAAATAAAGTGTATAATTTTTTCATAAAGCCCTCCTAAGACTTGCGGTGATCCGCGAAATAATTATAAAACCACTATACAAAAAAAAAGTAAACCGTCAATCCAAAAGGCGCCCGGCAATGTTTGATATAATACAATCAGAGGTTCAAAATGAAAATTACAGATTTATATTCGAAGAAGCAGAGCATTTTGTTCTGGCAATTAAGGTTTTACAATTTTTCTAGCCAGATACACAAACGGAGTATCCAAAAGGCTTGTCGCAATATAAATCACATAACATGCCCCTGTAATTGCAACGAGCTCCTTAAAGCTGTAAATGCCCAGGAACGCGCCAAAGTTAAAAATCACAATATTTATGAACTGAGAAATCAGGGTAGAAAAGTTGTTGCGGAACCAGAGCATTTTTGTGTGGCTGCCGGTTTTCTTTTCTGTAAGATTCCACCAGGCGTGGTAAAGAGAAACATCGATTGCTTCTGAAACTGCGTAGGCAATAAGACTGCTGAGCAGCATGCGTGGGGTGTTTGTAAAAAGGCCTTTAACAAAAGGAGTGGCCCAGTCGCTTTCTGCCGGAATGTAATGTACCCACATAAAAGAAAGCAGGATAAAGGTAAGGCTTGTAAAAATGCCTGCAAGAACTCCCTTGGAAGCTTCTTTTTTACCGTAAAGTTCGCTTAAAATATCTGTTGCAAGGAAGGTTGCTGCAAAAAGGGTGTTGCCCAAAGTCTGGTCCATGCCGAATGCGTGAACGACAATTGTAACTTCAATATTTGCAAAAAGGGTACAAATGCCAACCCAGGCGAAAAGTCCGCCCTTGCCGAAAACTTTGAGGAATAAAAGAGTTCCTCCAAAAGACACTAAGAGTGTGATGATGAGTAAAAGTTCATTCATGAAAATGACCTCTGAAAAAAAGAATTGACCTGGTTTTGTTTATAGACAGGAAGGACTTCGAACTGTCTGCTAATAAAATATCAGAATTCTAAAATTTTTGCAAATGCCTTCTTTATGTGCTATTATTAAAGCATGTTTATAAACAAACTCAATCAGTTATATAAACCCCAGCGACTCCTTTATTATATAGAAGCCACAGATCAGGAGCTTAAGGACTTTTATAAGGGCCAGCTGCCAGAAAAAATTGCCTGCTACTCAAATGCATTTGGTACTTATGATTATCCGGGACTGTTTTTTATAAAGGACATTGACAGGGAAGTAATTGGTATTGAGTACAGGGCAGGTGACCCCAGAGTAGAATATCCGGCCGGGCTAAAAACTATTTCTCTTGATGCAGCCTTTTTTTATTCCGTAGAAATTGATGACGATGTTGATGTAAATTTTCCCTTTATAAAAAAGCTTTTTGAAGATATTGCAAAGGAAGATAATGCCCACAGACCTTACAGCGATCTTTATATAAATGAAGAGGCAAAGGTAATCAGCATTTTTCACAGCTATAAAAAAATCAGGATTCTGCATGAATGGAAGCTTTCTAAGGACAAGGCTATTAATGTTATGCAGGATGATTATTCTAAGTTTGAAAAAGAAATGCTTTACAAGTCTGCCTTTACAGATTTTATAACAGGCACCTATAACTGGAATCACCTTGAGGCCTATCTTGAAGTCCCGGGCGATGACGGCATTGCAGATTATGCCTTTGCCCATTTTGATATCAAGCAGTTTCGGGTAATTAATGAAGTTTATGGTCACATTGCGGCAAATAAGGTTTTGAGTAATATTGTAAAGGCCATGAATGATTCTGATTTTATTTATGCCAGTGCCCGCTGCCACAACGACAATTTTGCAATGCTTTTAAAGGATATGCCGGAGAAAGAACTTATCAAGAAACTCCAGGCCTTCTTTGATAAGCTGTCTTTCCTGGAAGAAGATCCTAATTACAAAGTATATTATAAGTGCGGTCTTGTGCCTATGCAAAGGGCCATGCTTTCTGGTAACCGTGTTGCCGATGCAGCAAAAATGGCCCAGGCCCTCTGTACAAATAAGCAGGGTTCCGAAATTATACTGTACACAGACAAAATGCACGATGACCTTTCCTGGGGTAACTATATAAAGGCTTATGTTGAAACTGCAATTGAAAAGGATGAATTTGTAGTTTACCTGCAGCCTAAGTTTGATATTAAATCTGAAAAAATTAAGGGTGCCGAAGCTCTTATCCGCTGGAATTATAAAAACAAGGAATTCCTGCCGCCATACCGCTTTATTCCTTATTTTGAAAAAGACGGTTCCATTGCCCGGATTGATGATATTGTCTTAAAGAAAGTTTGTGCTGCTCTTGCCGCCTGGAAGAAGGAGGGTAAGCCTCTTTATCCTGTTTCTGTAAATCTTTCGCGCAGCCGTCTTTATGATGAAAACCTTATTGAAAATCTGGTTACTATTGTTGATTCTTATGGCGTTGACCATTCTCTTATTGATTTTGAACTTACCGAAAGTGCAACCTATGACAATATGGAGCATATGTTCAGCGTTCTTAATGAGCTCAAGGATAAGGGTTTTAAAATTTCTATGGATGACTTTGGAACAGGCTATTCTTCACTTTCGCTTTTGACAAAAATGCCTATTGATACCTTGAAAATTGACAAGAGCTTTGTAGATACAATTAACACTAAAGATGAACGCGAAGAAGATATGATTGTACTAAGCCATATAATTTCACTTGCAAAAGAGCTTGGCTTTGCCTGTCTTGCAGAAGGAGCCGAAAGTAAAGATCAGGTTGACAGCCTGCGAACTTTTGGCTGCGAAATTATTCAGGGCTATTATTACAGTAAGCCAATTCCGATTGCTGACTACGAAGAAAAGTATCTTTAAAAGCTTATTTCATAAAGCTCAATGTTTTCATCCTGGAAATTTGAAAAGCAAAGGTATTTTCCGTCGGGGCTGATGTCGAGGCCTGTTGGCTGATTGCCGCCTTCAAAAGAAATTACAACTTCCATTGTCTGAGTGTCTATAACCTGAATTTTTCCATTTTCCGGGCTCCGTTTGGTGTAGTCTTCTTTATTGTTAGGGCCCCGGGACGAAACAAAAAGCCATCTGTCATTATAAAGTTTAATTGTATTTGGATTATTAAAAACCTGGGTTTTTGCAGTTATAGTAAAAGTTGCCAAATTGATTTCGTAAATCATGCGGTGATACATATCTGAAACATAGGCTTTGCTTGAGTCTTTGTTCAAAACTATATGACGCATGGCTGCATTCTGGATTTTTATATGTGAAAGCTCTTTGCCGCTGTCGACATCATATTTTTCTATAAGGCCGTCATCAAAGGAAAGACTGATGATGGTTTTTCCTTTTTCAAGAAAGTAGAGGCCTCTGGGAGCAGCGCCTGTGGAAATTTTTCTGAGGCACTGGCCGCTTTTATAATCTATTATAGAAACATCGTTGGAAACCCAGTTGGAAACAGCAAGAAGCTGTCGTTCGCTGCTGTAGGCTATGAACTTGGACCAGTTGCCTGTAGTAGGGATAGTTCTTTTATACTCAAAACCTGGGTAGCTGTATTCATAGACATTGGCTGTGGTCATCTGTGAGACAAGGAAAATGCCTTTTTCGGGAATAAAGAGGCCTTCTGCAAAACCAACCTTTGCTGAGTTTGGAGGATTAATTCTTTTTATGATTTTCTTTTCCTGGACGCTGAATATGTCAAAGCCTGTGTCGTCTAAAAGCGGCATTATTATATATTTACTGTCGGGCGAAAATAAAACCTGCTTGGGCTGGCGGCCGCATTTGTAAGTACCGATTTTAGTAAGGGCCGGCTGCTCGGCATTCAGAAAAGTGACTCCCAGAAATGTAAGCAGGGAAAATAATATCAGCTTTTTCATTATTTAAATTCGTATCCTATAAAGAGGGCCTTTAAGTCTGCCTTACCGGTAATTCCCAGCACTGTGTAAATGTGTGAAAGGTCTTTTTTAATTGAGCTTTCGCTTACATTGTAATCTATTGCCAGTGCCTTGATTGTTGTATTGTTTACTACAATTTCTTTTATGCAGTTTTTCTGGCGGTCCGAAAGTCTGTAGTCATCCAGGTTTATACCACTGCTATCCTTTTTGTCGTAGGCATGACGGAAGAGCAGGTTTATGCAACCGATTGTTGCAAGGGAAAAAAGTACGATTCCTCCATATTCAAAAAAGGTTTTTACACCGTAAGGAACAACAAGTGCGAGCTTGGCAACCTCGAGCACAATGTAAATTATGAGGCGTCGCTTTGCAAGCAGACGGTTTTCCAACATCATAAGAATGAAGAGTATTGAAGTTAAGAAGAGGGAAGTGTAGATGCGGCCTGTATAAAGATTTGAAAAAATGAGGAGCTCAAGAGCTGCATAATAAAGAAGATGTTTGTTGTAAAAGCAGAGGGTTAGCAGACAGAGGATCAGGGCCGTTCCATGAGCAGAATAAGAAACAATTCTTGAATAAGGCATTATGCTCAGTTCATAAGAAAAATCTGTAAGGATATTGAGCAGCAGCATGAGGACAATATACACGATCCCCACAATTGACATGAGACGAAAGGGTTTGTCCATTAGTTTCTTAAACATCATAACTTTATGTTACCTATAGGAGATTGTCGGGTCAAGCCCGACAATGACACGGCTTAATTGAAATAATCATAAATTGTATTGTAAATTGCATCTTCGCCGTAGAGCCAGTCTTTGAATGATTCGCCGGCCGGAACATCGGGGAAGGTTCCGCAATGTACATCTGTATGTGTCACTTCCTGGGCGCGTTTGTAAAGCTCAGGAACTTCATCAAGCTGCATTGGAAAAGAAAAATAACAGTTAAGTTTTTTCAGATAATTATTTGGATTAATATTAGTGTAATTAAATACAGCCTGACCTGTTTCTTCTCCAAAAAATTTTACCTGGGGATAATTTCTTATAAAATCATTTAAAAACATACAGGCACAGGAATAGGTTCTTCCGGTTATGATAATGGCAAGGTTATATTTATTCAGTTCTTCCTTGTTTCTGAAAAGAAGAGAATTTAGACTTATTTCTGAAGATATTTCTCCGCCGGGATTATAACGCAAATCAAAGACAATAGTATCATAACTGCCGGTTTGGAGTTCTGCCAGCATTTCAGAAAACCAGGTTGCCAGAGAATATTCATAATCATCTTCGCATCTGTTGTACTGCATGTAAATTGTTTTTTTATTCGGGTTTGTTTTTATTTTAAAAGGAGTGTTTCTGTCATTGTGAACATTAAATTCATTATACTTTAGAGGAGCTAGTCCATACCACTTTGTTTTTTGTGTGGGTGTAAAAGGCTTGCATAAAACAGTTTTTCTTATACCATGCAGATTTTCCAGAGTCAGACTGATCTGCCCTTTTTTTTGAATAAGTCCGCCAGCCTCTAATGAAAGATAACTTATTCCATTTTCTAAACAATATTTTGCCCCACTGGCTGTTTCAAAAGGAAAAACCGATGTTTGGGCAAGGATGTTGCAGACTTCCTCTACATTAACTCCACCTATTTCTACAAGCTTCCAGCCAAGATATTCTTTATATTTTTCCAGGGTATAATAGACATGATAATCGTTCCCGAAGCAGTAAAAATGAAAGGGGACAATTTTTCCATATAAATCATTGTAATCATCCGGAACTAAAGAAAGATGAACACATTTGTAATTATTAAGAATTTCCCGGATTTTGAAAATACATTCAAGTCTGTTAATTTTACCTTCCATTACCTGGGCCTTAAGCTCTTCAAAGGGCTGGGGATCATAAATATCCCTGAGTATAGAAGTTTTCATGTCAATCTGTATCCGTTCAATGTCGTAATACAAATCCTTTGGAGTAACTTCTTCTACCTGGCTGCTTTTGCAGGCTGCAAGACCCAAAGCAAGCGGTAATAAAAGTAATAAAACTAACAGACTCTTTTTCATTTATATAACCTACTTCTTAGCAATCTCGCTTATGCTTGTTACAACACCTGCAAGACTCTGTAAATCTGAAGGAACAATAATCTTTGTTGCCTGACCGTCGGCGGCTTTTTCAAAGGCTTCGAGGCTGCGGAGCTTAAGAACGGCATTGTCCATTCCGGCATCCTTGAGCATTTTAAGACCTTCTGCTTTTGCCTGCTGAACTTCGCGGATAGCTTCGGCTTCACCTTTTGCTTTCTGGATTGCAGCTTCTTTTGCAGCTTCTGCTTCAAGAATAAGTGCCTGCTTCTGTCCTTCGGCTTCGAGGATTGCAGACTGCTTGTGACCTTCGGCAATGAGAATCTGTTCACGGCGTTCGCGTTCAGCTTTCATCTGTTTTTCCATGGCATCTCGGATTGCCTGAGGAGGCTCAATGTTCTTAACTTCTACACGGTTTACCTTGATTCCCCAAGGGTCTGTTGCTTCATCAAGAATTGAGCGCATCTTTGTGTTGATAACATCACGGCTTGTAAGAGATTCATCAAGCTCAAGTTCACCAATGATATTACGAAGTGTAGTTGCACTAAGGTTTTCAAGAGCGTTGATTGGCTGTTCAACACCGTATGTATAAAGCTTTGGATCTGTAATCTGAAAGTAAACTACAGTATCAATCATCATTGTAACGTTATCGCGTGTAATTACAGGCTGTGGCGGGAAATCGAAAACCTTTTCCTTAAGCGAAACCTTTTTTACAATGCGGTCAATGAAAGGCATCTTTACATGAAGTCCAACATTCCAGGTTGCCTGATAAGCACCAAGACGTTCAATAACAAAAGCATTTGACTGTGGAACAATTCTGATGTTTGTAATAATCAGAACCAGAACAATAACAACTAAAGCGATGATAATATAAAGCATAAGCTCCTCCTATATAGATTTAACATAAGCCGTAACACCGGCAATTTCTTCGATAATGCACTTGCTGCCTTTTTCCAAGGTTATGTCCTCTTTAACGGCTGCAGTCCATTCCATACCATTGATTTTTACAGAACCCTTGTCGAGTGCCGTGATTTTCTTTGTTACAATCGCAATCTGTCCGATTATGCGTTCATAGTTTGTTGCAATCTGCTTCTGGTTGATCTTTTTCTTTACAACAGGCCGTGTAAAAATAAGCAGTACCAGAGACATTGCTACAAATATAAACAGCTGGGCTCCAAACGGAATTGGCGTGAATGCAAGAAAAACAAGCACGAACGAGCTGATTCCAAACCAGATGGTAGTAAGCGAGAGTGTGAGCGATTCAATCACTACGCAGATGATAGTGACTGCCACCCATACCCATGGCAGATTATTTCTTAGAACTTGAATAATACTGTCCATTGCATACCTCCTGAAAGTGAGATCCTGAAACAAGTTCAGGATGACGTCATTCCGAACTTGTTTCGGAATCTATACTTAATATAGGCCCATTTTTTTCATATAGCAATGGTAACAATAGTTACTTTTAGGGTGACTTTTGTTCAGGTTGCATTTATAATTAACTTATGGGAAAGTTTTCGATTATTAAAACAAAAATTAAAGAAACGTTGGCAGAGGCTGTTGCACATATTGCTGCTACTAAAGTTATTTTTATTTCTACTTTCATTGCTTTTGTTTTTGCTTGTGTAGATGTTTGCAGACCGTATGAATACGGAAGAAATGTTTCAGTCTGGGAAGATTTGTATCTGGCATTTTTCATGGCTGCTGTTTTTGCAATGTCTGCAACCCTGCTCACACAAAAGTTCACTGCTCTTAAAAAATATCTTATTCAAAGCGGGGTAGCTGTTGCCGGAGCGCTTCTGGGATTTTTCTCGCATCGGGGCTTTGGTAATTCTGTTTACAGCTCGCTTTATTATTATGGAATCCTTTTTGCCGCAGTTCTGATTACACTTTATCTTTTTATTCCAAAAGGAAATTCACGCACATATTTTTCGCTTGTATTTAAGCATGCACTTTTCTGTTCCTTTATGACACTTATTTTTATGGGCGGACTTTTGCTTTTAGTTTATGCAGTTCAGAATCTGATTTTAAATACTGATAATAATGATGTTTATGAATGCAGTTGCTTTTTCTGTGCTTTTATTTTTGGCGTCAACACCTTTACCTATTATCTTTTCAACAGACGCGAAGATGAAAGTTCCGGCAAGGCATTTAAGGTAATCACGCTTTATATTCTGTTCCCGGTTTTTGCCCTTCTTATTCTGATTTTGTACATTTACCTTTTGAAGGCGCTTTTCCTCTTTAAGCTTCCAAACGGACAGATTAACTGGTTTGTTTCTTTTGCATCGTGTTTTTATATTGTGTTCTATTTTATTCTGCGTGAATACGACGAGCTTCCTGTCATCAAATTTTTCTATAAGTTCGGGGCGTTTGTTTTTATTCCGCTTATTTTGATTCAGATTTATGCATATTTTATCCGCGTGAATGCTTACGGCTTTACAGGGTATCGCTATTCAAGTCTGCTGTTTATCATTTTTTCTATAATCACAATCACTCTTACGTTTATTAAAAAAGGAAAATATGTAAACTGGGCAATAATTGCTTTGACGGCAATTGTTCTTTATGATAGCGTCACTCCGTTTAATCTGATTAATATGGCACATAAAAGTCAGTTTTCAAGAATAGTTAAGGTAATGAATAAATATGATATTTATGATGAAGAAACAGATACTTTAAAACTTTATGATCCGGATGCTTTGGAAGCTGCAATTTCTGATGATGACCGTGCAGCACTTTATTCAGCATATAGATATATATTATGGACAAGTGATCTTCCGCAGCCTGAGTGGGCTACTAAAGTTGAATATGATAAGGATGGACAGAAGCACACAGAATATCTTTATTTTGAAGAAGTTTTTGGAATTAAAACTAAACGAGAAGACGAGACGTTGCTTACTTTTGATAAAGATTTTGACGCTGATAAAATTTTTAATATCGAAGCTTATAAAGAGTTTACAAAACTTTCCCAAAGTGAATATGCCTATGAGTGGAAAGATGGGAAATCTGTAGAATACTCAAAAGAAATAAAGGAAATAGCATATTACTCCAAAAAAGGAAAGAAATATAACCTTGAAGACTATTTCTTTTCGCTTGATCCAAAAATAAGTAAAAACGAGCCTTTATGGTATATGCCCGATGACGAAATCGCTTTCTGTTTTACAAGCATTGAATACAAATACAATACTGAACGCAAGCTTTTCAAAAATTATTATTACAACGGTTATGTTTTTTATAAATAAATAATTTGGAGGATACTTTTATGAAAGTACTTTTAGTAAACGGTAGCCCCCGCCCAAAAAGCAATACACTGCTGGGGCTGGAAGAAATGCAGAAGATTTTCAACGAACAGGGTATAGAAACAGAAATTTACAATATCGGCAACAAGGATATCCGCGGATGTATTGCATGTAATCAGTGCAGCAAGAAAGGCCACTGTGTTTTTGATGATATTGTAAATGAGTTTGCTCCAAAGTTTGAAGCAGCCGACGGACTTGTAGTTGGAACTCCGGTTTATTACGCCGCCCCGAATGCGACAGTTCAGGCTTTTTTACAGCGCCTTTTTTACAGCAGCCATTTTGACAAAACAATGAAGGTTGGTGCCGGATTTGTTTGTGCCCGCCGTGGAGGAACAACTGCCTCTTTTGATGTGCTGAACAAGTTTTTCACAATAAGCGGAATGCCTGTTGCAACAAGCCAGTACTGGAACAATATCCACGGAGGTGCCCCGGGAGAAGCTGTTCAGGATGAAGAAGGCATGCAGGTGCTCCGAGTTCTTGCCCGCAATATGAGCTTTTTGATTAAATCAATTGCGCTTGGCAAGGAAAAGTTCGGGCTGCCGGAAACAGAGAAGCATTTGTGGACTAATTTTATTTAATTGTAAATACTTGACTTATTCTGTAAAAATTCATTATTATTAAAGAAATAAACGGCAAAGAGGTCGTAGATATAATTTCGATTTTTCGAAATTTTGTCTACGGCCTCTTTTTTTTTGGAGCAGAAAGATGAAAACACTTTATGAACCTGGTTTTGAACATGACAATTGCGGAATTGGAGCAGTAGTAAACATTGATGGAAGTAAGTCGCACAAAATTGTTGATAATGCGCTTAGCATTGTAGAAAAACTGGAGCATCGTGCCGGTAAAGATGCTTCCGGCGAAACAGGAGATGGTGTTGGTATTCTTGTTCAAATAAGCCATGATTTTTATAAAAAGGCAGCCGCCAACCTTGTTGGAAGCCTTGGCGAAAGAGAATATGGTATAGGACAGTTTTTCTTTCCTTCGACAGGCTCAGGGACCACAAGTTCTGAAAAAGCTCGCTTTGAAAAATGCTGTGCGGCAGAAGGGCTTAAGCTTTTGGGATGGCGTGAGGTTCCTGTAAATGCAGATGTGCTTGGTAAAAAGGCCCGCGACTGCATGCCTTCTATCTGGCAGGCATTTATTGAAAAGCCTAAGGATTGTGAGAAAGGGTTGGAGTTTGACAGGAAGCTTTATATTTTAAGAAGGGAATTTGAAAAAGGCCCTTCGAGCCCTTCGACAGGCTCAGGGACCACATATGTCTGCTCTTTGAGTTCCCGTACAATTGTTTATAAAGGAATGTTCCTTGTTCATGAGCTGCGAACTTTTTACAAAGATCTTCAGTCAGAAGAATATAAATCGGCACTTGCTATTGTGCATTCGCGCTTTTCTACAAATACTCAGCCTAGCTGGCAGCGTGCTCATCCAAATCGTTTTATTGCACACAACGGCGAAATCAATACAATCCGCGGAAACGTTGACCGTATGCTTGCCCGCGAAGAAACAATTCATTCTACAAAAATATCAGACAGCGACATGTCAAAAATTCTTCCTGCTGTAGATACAACAGGTTCAGACTCTGCAATGCTTGATAACACTTTAGAGTTCCTTTTGATGAACGGTGTACCTCTTCCACTTGCAGTTATGATGTGTATTCCGGAACCTTGGAAGCACGACGACAATATGCCTGTTCTAAAAAAAGATTTCTATCACTATTGGGCAACCATGATGGAAAGCTGGGATGGTCCTGCAGCAATCCTCTTTAGTGATGGTGACCTTCTTGGAGCTACACTTGACCGTAACGGACTCCGCCCTAGCCGCTATTACATTACAAAAGACGGCATGCTTGTTTTGAGTAGCGAGGTTGGTGTTCTTGATATTCCTGAAGAAAACATAAAAATCAAATCACGACTTCAGCCTGGTAGAATCCTTCTTGTTGATACTGTTCAGAAAAAAATTATCAGCGATGAAGAGTGTAAAAATGAATATGCAAAACAGTATCCTTACGGCGAATGGCTTGATATGAATCTTGTTCATCTTGCCGACCTTAAGATTCCAAATAAAAAGATTCCTGTTCACACTCTTGAAGAACGCAATATTTTGTACCGTGCCTTTGGCTGGAATTATGAAGATGTAAATGAAATGATTTTACCAATGGCCAAAAATGGTGTTGAACCAACTGCAAGTATGGGTGTAGATACTCCGCTTGCCGTAATGAGTGAAAAACATCAGAGCCTGTTCAGTTATTTTAAGCAGTTGTTTGCTCAGGTAACTAACCCTCCAATTGACAGTCTGCGAGAAAAGATTGTAACAGATACAACAGTTTATGTAGGTAAAGACGGAAACATTTTAGAGCCTGCTGCCAAAAACTGCCGCGTGCTCGAAATTAATAATCCGATTTTGACAGGTACAGACCTTATTAAAATTGCCGCGCTCAATTCAAATGGCCTTAAGGCAAAGACACTTTCGATTCTTTTTGAATCAAATCTTGAAGCAGCCTTAGACGACCTGTTCGCTCAGATTGATGCCGCCTACACCGAAGGTTACAACATCATCATTTTAAGCGACCGTGGTGTTGATGAAACTCATGCTGCTATTCCTGCAATTCTTGCAACAAGTGCTGTTGAACAGTACCTTATCAGAACAAAAAAGCGTACTGCTGTTTCTGTAATTCTTGAAACTGCCGAGGTTCGTGATGTTCATCAGGCTGCCATGTGTCTTGGTTACGGGGCACGTGCAATCAACCCTTATCTTGCACATGAAGCAATTGCAGAACTTATTGATCAGAAACTACTGGATAAGGATTATCATACAGCAATTGACGATTACAACAAGGCAATCATAAACGGAATTGTAAAGATTGCTGCAAAGATGGGAATCAGTACAATTCAGTCTTACCAGTCTGCACAGATTTTTGAAGCAGTTGGTATTGCTCAGGATGTTGTAGAAAAATACTTTACAAATACAGTAAGCCGCGTTGGTGGAGTAGGGCTTAAGGAAATTGAAGAAGATGTACACTATCATCACGCACAGGGCTTTGATCCAAATGGCCTTACAGTAAATCAGCATCTTGATTCTGTAGGAAATCATAAGCTTCGCATGGGACCAACTGCCGAAAGTCATCTTTATAATCCAGATACAATCGTTGCTTTGCAGCAGTCAACCAGAAACGGAGATTATGCCCGCTTTAAGGAATATACTGCGTTAGTTGATTCTAACGATCATCCGCACACATTACGTGCTATGCTTGATTTTGATTTTGCAAAAGACGGTGGTATTCCGATTGACGAAGTAGAAAGCGTTGAGGAAATTGTAAAGCGTTTTAAGACCGGGGCTATGTCTTACGGTTCAATCAGCGAAGAAGCCCATAAATGTATGGCTGCTGCAATGAACCATTTGCACGGAAAATCTAACAGCGGTGAAGGTGGTGAAAAGCCTGAGCGACTTGGAACAGAATATAACAGCGCAATCAAGCAGGTTGCAAGCGGACGCTTTGGCGTTACAGAAGAATACCTGCTCAGTGCAACAGAAATTCAGATTAAAATGGCACAGGGAGCAAAGCCTGGAGAAGGCGGACATCTTCCTGGCAAAAAAGTTTATCCTTGGATTGCAAAAACTCGTTATGCAACTCCGGGTGTAGCACTTATTTCACCTCCTCCACATCACGACATTTATTCTATTGAAGATTTGGCTCAGCTTATTTACGATTTAAAAAATGCAAACCGCGCTGCCCGCATCAGCGTAAAGCTTGTTAGTGAAGCTGGTGTTGGTACAATTGCTGCAGGTGTTGCAAAGGCCGGTGCTCAGGTTATTTTGATTAGTGGTCACGATGGTGGTACTGGTGCCGCTCCAATTTCATCTATTCATCATGCCGGGCTTCCTTGGGAACTTGGTCTTGCCGAAACTCATCAGACTTTGATTCAAAACGGCTTGCGTGGACGTGTAGTAATAGAAACAGACGGTAAACTTATGAGTGGCCGCGATGTTGTAATTGCAGCACTTCTTGGTGCAGAAGAATTTGGTTTTGCAACCGCTCCTCTTATTGCAATGGGTTGTTCAATGATGCGCGTATGCCAGCTTGATACCTGTCCTTTTGGTGTTGCAACTCAGAATGAAAAACTTCGTGCAAAATTCCCGGGCAAGCCTGAATATGTAGAAAATTTTATGAAGTTCATAGCCCAGGAAATGCGCGAAATTATGGCAAAGCTTGGAGTACGCTCAGTAGAAGAACTTTGCGGAAGAACAGATTTACTCAAGCTCAAGGACAAGCAGGGCTTCAAGAGAGCAGGCCTTGTTGACATGAGCCGCGTGCTTGCAAAAACTGCGGTCCCTGATTCAAAAACTGGGGTCCCTGAGCCTGTCGAAGGGCAGAACAGCTGGAAAGCCGATCGTTCACTGTTTGATTTCAAACTTGAAAAGACAATTGACCTTGCAAAACTGGTTCCGGATTTTGAAAAATCATCAGATGTGTCATTCTCGGGCTTGACCCGGGAATCGCTTATCTCAATCCAATCAACTGACCGAACCGTTGGTACAATTTTGGGCAGCGAAATCCAGAAGAAGTATGGCAACAGTCTTGCCGATGATACATTCTGCGTAAATTTTGCCGGTGGAGCAGGACAGAGCTTTGGGGCATTTATTCCAAAGGGACTTACACTTCGCCTTACAGGAGACGCAAACGATGCATTCGGAAAAGGTCTTAGCGGTGGAAAGCTTGTAATTAAAAAGCCGGCTGGTTTTGACGGAGATGCTGCATCAAATATCATAGTAGGAAACGTAGCACTTTTTGGAGCTACAAGCGGAACTGCCTTTATAAACGGTGTTGCAGGGGAACGCTTCTGTGTACGTAACTCAGGTGCAACAGTTGTTGCCGAAGGCTGCGGTGACCACGGACTTGAATATATGACAGGCGGTACTGCTGTAATTCTTGGCGGTACAGGAAAAAACTTGTGTGCCGGTATGAGCGGTGGTGTTGCATATGTTCTTGATGAAAATCACGACTTATATAAACGTCTGAATCACGAACTTGTAAAAGTGTATGCCCTTGATGATGAGACGACAACGTTACGCGGTGCGGACGACGAAGAGCTTCTGCATTCCCTCATCGAACAGCATGTAGCAGAAACAGGCAGTGAACGTGCAAAAGAAATCCTTGCAGACTGGGCATATTACAAAACCTGCTTTAAGAAAATCATACCAAATGACTATCTTAAGATAATGACAGAAATATATGCCGAAGAAGCAGCCGGTAAGCAATACGATGAAGCAGTACTTGATGCATTCAGAAAGTGTACAGCATAGGAGGAACAGAAAATGAGCAAACCAACAGGATTTATGGATTATAAAAGAGTTGAAAATGGGAATGTTCCTCCGCTGGAACGACTTACAAACTTTAAGGAGTTTCATCCAAAGCTTGATGAAAAGGCTCGCCGTGAACAGGCTGCACGCTGTATGAATTGCGGTGTGCCTATGTGTGGTTCAGCGCTCAAGCTTAAGGGAATGGTAACAGGTTGTCCGCTCCATAATTTTATTCCTGAATGGAACGATGCGCTTTTTAACGGTCAGTTTGATATGGCTGCCTGGCGACTTTTGAAGACTTCAAGCTTCCCTGAATTTACAGGTCGTGTATGCCCGGCACTTTGTGAAAAGGCATGTAACTGTGGAAGTCCGGTGGTCAGCGAGGGGCCTGTAACAGTTCACGACAACGAACTTTTTATTATTGAAAAAGCTTTTGAAACAGGTTATATGAAACCTCAGATTCCGGCAAAGCGGTCCGGTAAAAAAGTTGCTGTAATTGGTTCCGGTCCAAGTGGACTTGCAGTTGCAGACTGGCTTAATCGCCGTGGTCATAACGTTACTATTTTTGAACGAGAAGACAAAGCAGGCGGACTTTTGATGTACGGTATTCCAAATATGAAGCTTGAAAAAAATATAATTGAACGCCGTGTACAACTTATGAAAGCAGAAGGTGTTGAGTTTGTTTTTAATGCCGATGTAGGTCGCGGTGCTTCTGCAGATCATATTTTGAATGAGTTTGATGCAGTTGCACTTTGCTGTGGTGCAAAAAAAGCACGTCCACTTAATGCTGCAGGTATAGATACAAAAGGAGTTTTGTTTGCAGTAGATTTCCTTACACGTGTAACAAAGTGCGTAATTTCTACAAGCGAAGCTCTTGATAAAATAAGCATGCAGCCTACAAATGGTCAGATTGCACAAATGCTTAGTGAGCGTTATGGAATTGAAGTTGAAGGAAAGAATGTAATTATAGTTGGAGGAGGGGACACAGGAAACGACTGCTGTGGAAGTTCAATTCGTCTTGGTGCTGCAAGTGTTACCCAGATAGAAATGATGCCTTGTCCTCCTGTTGAACGCGCTAAAGATAATCCATGGCCTGAGTGGCCTAAAACCTTAAAGGTTGATTACGGTGCCGAAGAATCGATTGCAAAATTTGGACACGATCCTCGCATTTATGAAACAACTGTAAAAGAAGTTATTAGTGAAAACGGTCACATTACTGCAGTTAAAACAATAGAAGTTGAATTCCAGACAATCGACGGAAAACGCCAGCTTGTTGAACGCGCCGGTACAGAAAAGACTCTTCCTTGTGATCTTCTTCTTGTTGCTGCCGGTTTTGTTGGCTGCGAAGAATATACTGCAAATGCATTTGGTGTTGAGCTGGGACCACGTGGAACTGTTCAAGAAACAAACAATCCAAAAATCTTTACGGCAGGTGATATGCATCGTGGTCAGTCGCTGGTTGTGTGGGCAATTGCCGAAGGCCGTGAATGTGCAAAAGAAATTGATGATTATCTGATGGGCGAGGCTCAATAAAATGTGTGAAGATAAATTTCACGACGAGTGCGGAGTTGTAGGAATTTTTGGAGCTGACAATGCGGCTCGTCTTTCGTATTTTGCATTGACAAGCTTACAGCATCGTGGCCAGGAAAGTGCCGGTATTGCTGTAAGTGACGGAACAAAAATCAAACTTCATAAAAGCACAGGACTTGTGAGTGATGCTTTTGAACAGAATCATTTTGAAAAGCTTGACGGAAACATTGCAGTAGGTCATGTCCGTTATGCAACTGCAGGTGGACGCACTATTGAAAATGCCCAGCCTTTTTTGAATTCCTTTAAGAACGGTTCTATTGCACTTGCGCATAATGGTCAGCTTGTGAATCATACAAAAATGCGCGAAATGCTTGAAGATTACGGAAGTACTTTTTCGAGCACCAGCGACAGTGAAGTTATCTTAAAACTTATTGTAAGAAAATATATTGAAAACGGCGGTCATCTTGGTACTGCAGGTACAAACGAAGCAGAAACCCAAAGAAGATTTATAGAAGCTGTTAAACAGACTGTACTGCAAATAAAGGGCTCATTTGCACTTACAATAATGACTGAAAATCTTTTGATAGGTGTAAGAGACCCTAACGGTATAAGACCCTTGTGTATTGGGGTTTTAGGGGCAGAGCCCCTAGGCGAAGGGGTAGACCGCAACGAAGTGCGGGCGCAGGGGAAGGCTTTCCCCTCATATATTCTTGTATCTGAATCGTGCGCTATTGATGCGGTAAACGGTCAGTTTATTCGTGATGTAGAACCTGGCGAAATGGTGATTATAAACAGGGACGGACTTCGTTCTATAAAATATACACAGGACAAAAAACGAACCTGCATTTTTGAATATGTTTATTTTGCACGCCCTGATTCTGTAATAGACGGTATTTCTGTACAGGAGGCACGCTATAAAATGGGAGAAGTGCTTGCCCGCGAAGCTGCTGTAGATGCCGATGTTGTTATTGGTGTTCCGGATAGTGGAATTGGAGCAGCCCTTGGTTATGCAAGAGCCAGCGGTGTGCCTTATGGAATGGGAATCATTAAAAATAAATATATAGGGCGAACCTTTATTGCACCAACACAGGCAGAACGTGAAGCAATGGTTTTTGTAAAACTCAATGCTATTAAAAGCGACCTTGAAGGAAAACGCGTTATTGTAATTGATGATTCAATCGTGCGAGGAACAACAAGTCGTCGTCTTGTTCAGATTCTGCGAAGGGCAGGTGCTCGGGAAGTTCATTTTAGAGTTTCGTCGCCGCCTGTAAAGTTTCCGTGCCATTTAGGAATTGATACTCCAAGTAAAGCAGAACTCATTTCAAGTTCACATGAGCTTGAAGCTATTCGTGCCGAAATTGGTGCAGATTCCCTTGCTTTTATTTCGCTTGAAGGAATGATTGAGGCACTTGGAGCAGATGCATTCTGTAAGGGTTGTTTTAACGGCGAATATCCAGTTTAAGGATTAACCATAAGTTCTGATAATTTTTTCTGCAACAGCAGTCTTCTTAAGGCCGCTATCCATTGCTTCTTTTTCAATGTAGCGGTGAGCTTCCTGCTCGGTCATGCTCATATTCTGCATTAAAAGCATTTTGGCGCGGTTTACCTGTTTGATTTCTTCCATTTTTACTTTGAGTTTTGTTGTCTGGCTCGAAAGTACCTGAACCTTATACTGGACGGCAATTGCTGCTTTTATCATGTTATAAAAATAAAACTGGTCAAACGGATTTGTAATTGCAATAATTCCATAGCCTTCTACACGATAGCTTACTTCTTCAAAAAGAGAAGGCGGTGTCAAAAGCAGGATTGTGCTGAGTCCTTCAGAAGCATCGGTTGCAAAGTCTGAGCCTTCACCTTCGGCATAATCTACAAGAATAATGTTGTAGCTGCGCTCTGAAATACGGCGGCGAGCTTCGTTGAAATCACTCAATACATCTGTTTCAAAGAGCGGAGGTATAAGCATAGCGCTCATGTTTTGAGAAAGCTTTGAATCTTTTGTTACAACTAAAACGCTGTGAGAGTCTTCTGTCATTTTTTAGAATCCAAGGGCTTCCTTTATGAATGAGCTTTTTTGTGCAATTTCGCGTGCTGAATCAAGAGTGTCAGGAAGGGTGCGGATGCCTTTCGACAAGCTTGGGGACCCTTCTGTAAAAAGATTTTCCTTTACATCTTCCGGCGGCTCCAGATTGTTTCTAATTCCATCAAGGCCTGCATAAATTAAAAGTGTGAAAACTATATATGGATTACATTCGCTGTCTGGAGTACGGATTTCGATACGGCTTGCATCGTCATTTGTAATTGCCGGAACACGAATAAAGGTTGAACGGTTTTCGCGACCCCAGGCAATGTATTTTGGTGCTTTGCACGAACCAAGTCTGGCGTAAGATTCTTCTGTGCAGTTCATACAGTAGGTAAGTTCTTCTGCATGCTTTAAGATGCCTGCAAGCATATTGCGTTGTTTTGAAGCATCTGAAATTGAAATATTAATATGAAAGCCGCTTCCTGCCTGATCGGAAATTGGCTTTGGAGAAAAGTCTGCAAAAAGGCCTGCACTTGCAGCACGGGTTCGTACAATCCATTTAAATGTTTCGGCGTTGTCGGCAGCAGTGAGTGCGTCGGAGTAGTGAAAGTCAATTTCATTCTGGCCCGGACCTTCTTCGTGGTGACTTGCTTCCGGCTGAATGCCCATCTGTTCAAGTGTAAAACAGATTTCGCGGCGGATGTTTTCGCCTTTATCTTCTGGAGCAATATCCATGTAGCTTGCATTATCAAAAGGAATTTTTGTTGGTTCGCCTTTTTCATCGAGTTTGAAGAGGTAAAATTCAATCTCGGTACCAAAGCGGAATTCCATTCCAAAATCTTCGCGTGCTTTTTTTACTGCATTTGAAAGCAGAGTACGGCAGTCTTTTTTGTATGGAGTTCCATCGGGATGAGAAATCGTACAGAACATACGCACAACTTTTCCTGTATTAGGTCTCCACGGAAGAATTGCTACAGTTGTAGGATCCGGATGCAGAAACAGGTCCGATTTTTCTGGAGTTTCAAATCCATAAATTGCAGAAGCGTCAAAACTCACACCGTTTTTAAAAGCGCTTTCAAGTTGACCTGCCATAATGGAAATATTTTTTTGAACGCCGCGCAAATCAAAAAACGCAAGACGAACAAATTTTACATCTTCTTCCTGAACATACTCCAAAACATCATTTACTGTGTACATGTTATTACCTCGATACTCTATTATAAAAAATTACAAACACGCCTTCAAGAACTCAACAAAAAGCGGACCTGCATTATTAGGGCGGCTCTTGAATTCAGGATGGAACTGAACGCCAACATGGAAATGATCTTCAACTTCAACTGCTTCAACAAGAGTTCCGTCCGGACTTGTTCCGCTTATTACAAGACCTGCTTCTTTCATCTGCTCGCGGTAATCATTGTTGAACTCATAGCGGTGACGGTGACGTTCTTCAATTAGTTCTGCGTTATAGGCTTTCTTCAAAATTGTTCCATCAGTTACTTTACACGGATAACTTCCAAGTCTCATTGTTCCACCTTTAATTACGCCTTCCTGGTCTTTCATTAAGTCAATTACAGGGTGTTCACACATTTCGTCAAATTCACGGCTGTTTGCATCGGCATAGCCCAATACGCTGCGAGCAAATTCTATTACAGCAATCTGCATTCCAAGACAAATTCCAAAATATGGAAGCTTGTGTGTGCGGGCATAGCGGCAGGAAGAAATCATACCTTCAATTCCACGGTGACCAAAGCCTCCCGGAAGAATGATTCCTGCACAGTCAGAAAAAATAGATTCTGCAGTTTCATCTGTTACGCTGTCGGAATCTACCCATTTGATTTTTACGTTTTTACCAACAACAAATGACGCATGGTTCAGAGATTCAATAATGCTGAGGTATGAGTCGTGCAGTTTTACATATTTACCTACAAGTGCAATTTGAACTTCTCCCTGGCGGGCGTGAATTGTTTCAACCATTTTTGACCAGTCTGCAAGAAGCTGATTATCGGCGCGGGTTTCAAGACCAAGGTCGCGGCAAACAACATCATCCATATTCTGGGCATGAAGCATAAGAGGAACTTCGTAAAGACTTTTACAGGTTGTGTTGTTGATTACACAGTCTTCGCCAACGTTACAGAAAAGCGAAATCTTTTTACGGATATCTTCAGGAATATCTTTGTCGCAGCGGGCAACAATAATATCCGGATGGATTCCAACAGCCATGAGCTCCTTTACAGAGTGCTGGGTTGGTTTAGATTTATATTCATCGGAACCACTGATATATGGAACAAGACAAACGTGAATAAAAAGACAGTTACGGCGGCCAACTTCAAGGGCAAGCTGACGGATTGCTTCAAGGAACGGCTGACTTTCAATATCACCGATTGTTCCACCAACTTCGACAATGCTTACATCGGCACCGGAAACTTCGGCATTTTTAAGGACAAAATCTTTTATTTCATTTGTAACATGAGGAATAATCTGAACAGTCTGACCAAGATATTCACCCTGACGTTCCTTGTTCAAAACGTTCCAGTAAACACGACCGCTTGTCATGTTTGAATATTTTGTAAGATTTTCATCAATGAATCGTTCGTAGTGACCAAGGTCAAGGTCTGTTTCGGCTCCATCATCTGTTACAAAAACTTCACCGTGCTGGAAAGGACTCATGGTACCAGGATCGACGTTCATGTATGGGTCAAGCTTTTGACTGGCAATTTTGAGTCCCCTGCATTTAAGAAGACGTCCGAGTGAAGCAGCGGTAATTCCTTTACCAAGTCCACTAACAACACCACCTGTTACAAAAATAAATTTTGCCATAAAAATATCCTCCCTTTTTTACTTAAAGGTAAACCTAAAAATTGCTTTCGCAATTTTTTTAACGGTTTGCTATTTAACACCGGCCGCCAGCGGCCTTACACACAAATGATTTATATCAACAAGACTTGCATTTTCAAGACTGTACGGACTTGCAAGACAATCGGCCAGAACATTTGCTGTATCAATTGCAGTCAGACAATCAATGTCGCGTTCTACTGCAAGGCGACGGAGCCTTACACTTTCTGCAACAGGGTCGCGGCCTTTTGCAGAAGTTGAAATTACATATACAACCTTACCGCTTTCCAAAAGGGTCATTACGTTGTCCTTGTAATCTTCGTGAACCTTTGCAACATGAGTTACAGGCATGCCGCTACGTTCGATTGTTGTTGCATTTCCTGAGGTTGCATAAAGAGTAAAACCAAGCTTGTGGAATTTGCGGGCAAGCTCCGGAAGCTCAGGAAGATCACTTTGGCGTACGGAAAAAAGAACACCACCAGCTTTATGAAATTTCCAGCCTGCAGCCGCCATTCCTTTAAAGATTGCTTCTTCCCGGGTGGCAGCAATTCCCAAAACCTCACCTGTAGATTTCATTTCAGGGCCAAGGTGGGTATCTACATCCATTAATTTTTCAAAACTGAAAACCGGAACTTTTACTGCAAAATAATTTGGTTTTCGGTAAAGGCCTGTTCCAAAGCCCATGTCCCGGATTTTTTCACCAAGCATGGCACGGGTTGCAAACTCAATCATTGGAACACCGCTTACCTTGCTCAAGTATGGAACTGTTCGGCTTGAACGAGGGTTAGCTTCTATAATATAAAGGTCCGGACCGGAGCCATCGTCGTAAACCAGATACTGGATATTTGTTAGTCCTTTTGTTCCAAGCGCAAGAGCCAGGTCTGTTGACTGACGGATAATTTTCTCTTCAATCTCTGCTGTAAAGGTGCCCGGGTATACGGCAATTGAATCGCCTGAGTGAATACCTGTGCGTTCAATGTGTTCCATAATTCCAGGAATTAAAACCTCCTGGCCGTCGCAGATACAATCAACTTCAAGCTCTTTTCCTTCCATGTATTTGTCTATCAAAACAGGATTTTCAATTCCGCCGCGCAGAATGATTTTCATGTATTCTTTTACATCTGCATTGTTACGGGCAATAATCATGTTCTGACCGCCAAGTACATAGCTTGGTCGCATTAAAACAGGGTAGGTGATTCGGGCAGCAGCTTCAAGGGCTTCGGCTTCTGTAAAAACTGTAAGGCCTTTAGGACGCTTGATATTAAGACGGTCGCAAAGCTCTTCAAAACGTTCACGGTCTTCGGCAAGGTCAATTGCATCGGCACTTGTTCCTAAAATGTGTACTCCCTGGCTGTCAAGATATTTTGCAAGCTTGATTGCAGTTCCGCCGCCAAAGGCAACAACAACGCCAAGAGGTTTTTCTACTTCAAGAACATTCATTACATCGACAGGGGTGAGCGGTTCAAAATAAAGTCGGTCGGCAGTATCAAAGTCTGTACTTACAGTTTCGGGGTTGTTGTTTATGATTGCAACATTGTAGCCAAGCTTTTTGAGTGACTGCACACACTGAACAGAGGCGTAGTCAAACTCAATACCCTGACCAATACGGATAGGTCCCGAACCGAGAACAACTATGTTTTTGTTAGACTCTTTATCAGTAGGCATTATCATGCACTCCTGCAATTGCACGGCCACTTGGCTCGTCCATTTTTTTCCAGGCTTCATCCCATTCAAGTGCTTTTGCAGTACTACAGGCAACTCCGGCTTCGTGTGGAACACAGCGGGCTGCACTGTCGCTTGGGAAAAGTCTACTGTAGATTTCGCGATAGAAGTATTCCTCTTTTGTTTTTGGAGGATTTACAGGAAAACGGTTTTCGCGGCGTGCAAATTCCGCATCGCTTACTTTTTCTTCTGTCATCTTTTTAAGGGTATCAATCCAGTTGTAGCCTACGCCGTCACTGAACTGTTCCTTCTGGCGCCAGGCAATGCTTTCCGGAAGCAGATCTTCAAAGGCTTTACGCAAAATCCATTTTTCCATTCGCTGTTTGCCATCTGGTAACTTGATATTCATCTTATCACTTGGGTTAAGACTCATTGCAATATCAACAAAATCTTTATCAAGGAACGGAACACGACCTTCAACACCCCATGCCATAAGAGATTTGTTTGCACGTAAACAGTCATAAAGATGAAGCTTACTCATTTTGCGAACAAGCTCTTCGTGGAATTCCTGAGCGTTTGGAGCTTTGTGGAAGTAAAGGTAGCCTCCAAAAAGTTCATCACTTCCTTCTCCGGAAAGTACCATTTTAATTCCCATTGATTTGATTACACGGGCCAGAAGATACATTGGAGTAGAAGCACGAACCGTCGTGATATCATAAGTTTCAATATGGTAAATTACATCAGGTAGTGCATCCAAGGCTTCCTGAATTGTAAAGTGAACTTCGTGATGAACTGTACCAATATAGTCTGCGGCTTTTTTTGCAGCTACAAGATCAGGAGAACCTTCAAGACCAACTGCAAAACTGTGAAGCTGCGGCCACCAGGCTGCTTCCTTGCTGTCTGTTTCAACTCGTTTTTTGCTGTATTTTTGAGTAACGGCAGCAATGATTGATGAGTCAAGACCACCGCTTAAAAGAACACCGTATGGAACATCTGACATCAACTGAGCTTTAACTGCAGCTTCAAGTCCGTTGCGAACTTTTTCGATTACGCTAGGGTTAATAACTTCGCCCTTTTCGTCTGTTGCTTTTGGCGCATTCTTAACGGCATCGTATGTTTCCCATTCACGCTTGTACCAGCGTACAGGCCCCGTGGTCCCTGCGGTCCCTGAGCTTGTCGAAGGGGTCGAAGGGTTGGAATATAAATAATGTCCATTCGGGAACTCTTCAATAGTCTGGCAATCACCTTCAAGTGCTTTAAGCTCGCTTGCAACATAATAGCGGCCTGCTTTATCCCAGCCCTGATAAAGCGGGATTACACCAATTTCATCGCGTGCAATAAGGTAAACATCATTTTCACTGTCGTAAAGAGCAAAGGCAAAAATACCGGAAAGTTCTTCTATCATCTTTGTAAAATCACCGGACTGACGGTATTTTTTATAAAGAGGAATTATAACCTCACAGTCACTTCCGGTGCGGAATTTATAAGTGCCGTCAAACTGGCTGCGGATATCTTTGTGATTATATATTTCACCGTTTGCAGCAAGAATGATTTTTTCATCATCACTAACAAGCGGCTGCTTTCCACTAAGAGGGTCAACAATAGAAAGACGCTCATGGCTCAAAATTGCATTATTGCCTGTATAAACACCGCTCCAGTCCGGACCACGGTGTCTGATTCTCTTGCTCATTTCAAGAACCTGAGCACGAAGCTCTTCCTTCAAGCCTTCTGCTATTGGCTGACTACCGCTGTTTAAATCAAATGCTCCAACGAATCCACACATATATTATGCCTCCTTATCTATTTTCCTTCAAAAACATTTCTGCTTCATTGTCGCCGCTGGTAGTTGAGTAGAAATATGGAGTTTCTGCATCAAACTCACCTGCGCAGGTATCAACCATTTTGAATGAGCGTGGTGGAAATAACATAGATGCTGAAACAAGTTCAGCATGACAAATATTGTTCAGTTTCCACAAAAACCACTCATCAATTTTAGTAATATCATGAATCTCTTCTACGCTCATAAGCTTACGCTTCAAAGCCTGATAAATTGCAAAAATACGCTGATCTGTACATTTGCTTACTCTATCACGGATTTTTTCATCGCCTTCTTTTACAAAAGCCGGAAGATTCAAATCTTTAACTCCAACTTCAAGCCCGCGTGCAGCCTTTAATATTGCTTCTTCAAAATTCTGCCCGATTGCCATAACTTCGCCTGTTGCTTTCATTTGTGTACCAAGTTTGCGTGCTGCGTAAACAAATTTGTCGAACGGGAATTTTGGCATTTTTACAACAACATAATCGAGCACTGGTTCAAAGCAGGCCTTTGTTTTCTTTGTTACAAAGTTTGGAATTTCATCGAGCGTAAAGCCTACTGCAATCAAAGCTGCAACTTTTGCAATAGGGTAACCTGTTGCCTTAGAAGCCAATGCCGACGAACGTGAAACTCTAGGGTTTACTTCGATTACTGCATATTCAAAACTGTCGGGGTTCAATGCAAACTGGCAGTTACAGCCGCCTTCTATTTTAAGTGCACTTATAATATTGAGTGCCGCAGAACGCAGCATCTGATATTCCTTATCTGCAAGAGTAACTGTAGGAGCAATTACTATTGAGTCTCCGGTATGAACACCAACAGGGTCAAAGTTTTCCATTGAACATACGGTGATTACGTTACCGCTGGAATCGCGCATAACTTCAAACTCAACTTCTTTCCAGCCGGAAATACATTTTTCTACAAGAATCTGATGAATAGGAGAGCGGTGAAGTCCGTTGTGTGCAATTTCATCAAGCTCGCGGTCATTATTTACAATACCTCCACCGGTACCACCAAGAGTAAAGGCCGGACGAATAATTGCAGGAAAACCAATTTCATTATGGACAAAGTCTGCAGCATCTTCGTAACTTGTAACAACCTTTGAAGGAATGCAAGGTTCCCCGATTGATTCCATTGTATCTTTAAACATCTGACGATCTTCTGCTTTATCGATTGTTTCCGGCCTTGCACCAAGCAGCTGTACATTATGTGATTTTAAAAATCCGGATTTTGCAAGTTCCATGCTTAAAGTAAGTCCTGTCTGTCCTCCTAAGGTTGAAAGAAGGGAATCTGGTTTTTCTTTTTCTATGATGCGCTGCAAGGTTGTGAGTGTAAGAGGTTCAAGGTAAATTTCATCTGCCATTGAATGGTCTGTCATGAGAGTTGCAGGGTTTGAGTTTACAAGACAAACTTCAAGTCCAAGCTGCTTCAAGGCCTTGCATGCCTGGTTTCCTGCGTAGTCAAATTCAGCGGCCTGGCCTATTACAATTGGTCCTGAACCTATAATCATTACCTTGTGGATTTTTGGATTAAGACTCATGCTTTTCCCCCATCAACTTTAAGAAGTTATCAAACAAATAATTAGTATCATGCGGGCCTCCGCAAGCTTCCGGGTGAAACTGAACGCTGAAAGCCGGAATATCTGTATAGGTAATTCCTTCTACTGTTTCATCATTTACATTTACAAAACTTATTTTTGCATATTCCGGAAGAGAAGTACTTTCTACAGCATAACCATGATTCTGGCTTGTAATGTAGACACGACCTGTTAGTGTGTCCTTACAAGGATGGTTTCCGCCACGATGACCGTATTTGAGTTTTGATGTTTTGCAGCCGCGGGCCAGTGCAAGCATCTGGTGGCCAAGACAAATTCCAAAAACCGGAAGTCTGCCTGTTTGGCATATTTTTTTAATTTCTGCAATTATTTCGACATTTTCTGCAGGATCACCGGGACCGTTACTAAGCATTATGCCATCCGGCTGCAATTTTAAAATTTCTTCTGCCTTTGTATTATAGGGAACTACAGTAACCTTACAGCCGCGTTTTTCAAGTTCCCGCTGGATATTTGCTTTGGCGCCAAAATCCCACAGAATTACATGTTTGTTTCCAGAACTTGTTGAAGGCTCAGACTCTTTATTACTTACTTTTTCTACTGCGCGTTCAATTTTATAAGCTTTGATTTTCTGGAGTATAGGTTCTGCAATAAATTCGGAATTGCTGTTGAGATACTTTTCTGCTTCTTTGCCGCTGACAATCATACCGTTCATAACACCGCTTTCGCGAAGACGCTTGGTAAGAGCGCGAGTGTCAATTCCACAAATACCAATTATTCCCTGGCTTTTCAAAAAATTACTCAAAGTGTTCATACAGCGGAAGTTTGAAGGAAGCTCGCAAAGTTCACGAACTATGTAGCCACGAACCCATGACTGTTTGCTTTCAAAATCTTCATTTATTACACCGTAGTTTCCAATAAGAGGAAAGGTCTGGGTAACAATCTGGCCATAATAGCTTGGGTCGGTAAGAGTTTCAAGGTAACCGGTCATTCCTGTAGTAAAGACGGTTTCACCCAGAGTAGAGCCTGTTGCTCCTATTGAGCTTCCCTTAAAAACTGTCCCATCTGCTAAAATCAGATATGCACAACCCATGTTATAGCCTCTTGTTCTAAATGGTTTTTCCTCGAACAAAAAAAAAGACGTTCATTCCATCTGAAGACAATTTGTCCTCAAATCGAATGAACGTCTTTGTTCTTATATGTTATACCCATTTTAGGCATTGTAGTCAAGATACTTTCTGATTATTCCTTCTGTTAAATCTCTGCTATTGACAAACCGTCCCTTAAACGATAAAACAAAAATATGGCAAAGAGGTCGTTGATAAGTTTCCTTTTTCGGGGGAAATTTACCCACGGCCTTTTTTTATCAGGAGAAATCTTTCTATGAAGTTTACAAAAATGCATGGCTGCGGAAACGATTATATTTATTTTGACTGCACAAAGTCCGATTTTCCGGGTGGGGCAGAAGGTGAAAAGCAGGCTGCAATTAAGCTTTCTGACAGACATTTTGGAGTTGGCGGCGACGGAATTATTATTATAAAAAAGGGCCGCACTGCTGAATTTGAAATGGTAATGTACAATGCCGACGGAAGCCGTAGTCAGATGTGTGGAAACGGAATCCGTTGTGTTGGTAAATATGTTTATGATGCCGGTTATACCAAAGGCCGCGAGTTTACTGTTGAATCTATGGGCGCCGTAAAAAAGCTTACAGTCCAGAAAGGCGAACGCGGTGACAAAGAAACCTGGCTTACTGTTGATATGGGTGCCCCGATTTTACAGTCAGAAAAGATTCCGGTTGCAAGCCCTTCGACAAGCTCAGGGATCCCGGGATGGGTTATCATGCAGCCGCTTATAGTCGGCGGAAAGGAATACAAAATCACCTGTGTTTCCATGGGTAACCCTCACGCAGTTGTTTTTATAGACAAAAAGCCTTCAGAGTTTGATGTTTGCGGTATAGGCCCGCTTTTTGAAAACAATGCATTTTTCCCGGAGCGTACAAATACTGAATTTGCTTATGTAGAAGACCGTCATACAATCTGGATGCGAGTTTGGGAACGTGGTACAGGCGAAACCTTAGCCTGTGGAACCGGAACATGCGCCACAGTAGTTGCTGCAATTTTGAACAACCTTGTTGATGCGGGCAGCCCAGTTACAGTTCATCTTGTAGGCGGAGATTTGAAAATAGAATGGAGCGGCCGTGAAGAAGACAGCGTATTCATGACCGGTCCTGCAGAAAATGTATTTACAGGAGATGTATCATTATGAAGATTAATAAAAATTTTTTAGACCTTGAGGCAAGTTATCTTTTTTCTACGGTAAACAGAAAGACCCGCGAGTTTATTGCAGCTCATCCGGGTTGTGATGTTATAAAAATTTCGATTGGTGATGTTACAAAGCCGATCTGTCCTGTTGTAATTGATGCAATGCACAAGGCTGTTGACGAAATGGCAGATGAAAAAACCTTCCGCGGATATCCGCCGGAGCAGGGTTATGATTTTGTGCGCGAAAAAATTCTTGAATGGGATTATACAAAGCGCGGAATTGACTTAAAACTTGATGAAATTTTCCTTTCTGATGGTGCCAAGTCTGACTGTGGAAACATCGGAGACATTTTTGCTACAGACAATACTGTTGCAATCTGCGACCCGGTTTATCCTGTTTACATTGACACAAACATCATGAACGGGCGGAAAAATAATATAATTATCATGCCTTGCAGTGCAGAAACCGGATTTTTACCGGAGCTTCCTGCCGAAGATGCGCCTGTTGCAGATATAATTTACTTATGTTTCCCAAATAATCCGACTGGTGCTGTTGCTCCAAAAAGCTATCTTAAAAAATGGGTTGATTACGCAAATGCACATCACAGCCTGATTTTGTTTGATTCAGCGTATGAAGCTTTTGTTACAGAACCTGATATTCCTAAATCTATTTATGAAATTCCGGGCGCTAAAACCTGCGCAATTGAGCTTCGTTCATTCTCTAAAACTGCGGGCTTTACAGGTTTGCGCTGCGGCTATACTGTAGTTCCTCACGAGCTTGTTTTTGACGGAACTGAATTAAATGCACTTTGGATGCGCCGTCAGTCTACAAAGTTCAACGGAGTTTCTTACATTACTCAGTGTGGTGCTGCCGCCATTTATTCTGAAGAAGGCCAGAAGCAGATTCAGGAAAATCTTTCTTACTACAAAGAAAATGCACGATTGATTTATGAAGGAGTAACTGCTGCCGGCTTCAAGGCCTTTGGCGGAAAAAACTCACCTTATGTCTGGATGCAGATTCCCGAAGGCTACACAAGCTGGAGCTTTTTTGATGAATTACTCGAAAAATGCCAGGTTGTTGGAACTCCGGGAAGCGGCTTTGGAAAAATGGGCGAGGGCTACCTGCGCCTGACAGGCTTTGGTTCCCGCGAACGAACTATTGAGGCAATAGAGCGAATTAAGAAAACATTTGGAAAATAAAAAAAGAGCCCCAGAAAACTTTATAAATCTGGGGCTCTAAAATTATAGGAGCAAAAACTTTTTATATTGCCGCAAATCCGTTTTCAAGATCTGCAATTATATCATCAATATGCTCAGTACCAATTGAAAGACGGATTGTATTCTGTCCGATTCCCTGATCTGCAAGTTCTGCATCACTAAGCTGTGAATGTGTTGTCGAAGCAGGGTGAATTACAAGGGACTTTACATCTGCAACATTTGCAAGAAGACTGAAAATCTTAAGGTTATCAATAAACTTCCAGGCTTCGTCGCGGCCACCTTTGATGTTGAAGGTAAAAATGCTTGCTCCACCGTTAGGGAAGTATTTCTGATACAAGGCGTGATCCGGATGATCTGCCAAAGAAGGATGATTTACCTTTTCTACCTTTGGATGTTTACTAAGGAATTCTACAACCTTCTTTGTGTTTTCTGAATGGCGTTCAAGGCGCAGACTCAAAGTTTCAACACCCTGAAGCAAAAGGAAGGCATTGAATGGACTGATTGAAGCACCTGTATCACGAAGCAGAATTGCACGGATATAAGTTACAAAAGCTGCCGGGCCAACAACATCATAGAATGAAACTCCATGATAGCTTGGGTTAGGAGCAGTAATTTGAGGATATTTTCCGCCTTCCTTGTAATTGAACTTTCCGCTTTCTACGATGATACCACCAAGTGTTGTTCCGTGACCACCAAGGAATTTTGTAGCAGAATGAACTACAATATCTGCACCGTGCTCAAACGGACGGATAAGATAAGGTGTTCCAAAAGTATTATCAACTACAACTGGAAGACCATGCTTGTGAGCAATGGCGGAAATTGCGTCGATATCAGGAATGTCTGAATTTGGATTTCCCAATGTTTCAAGATAAATTGCGCGTGTATTTTCTTTGATTGCACCTTCTACCTCGGCAAGGTTGTGTGCATCTACGAAAGTTGTTGTAACTCCGTACTGTGGAAGTGTGTGTGAAAGAAGATTGTAGCTTCCACCGTAGATTGTTTTCTGGGCAACAATGTGTCCGCCGTTTGCAGCAAGTGCTTCGATTGTGTAAGTAATTGCTGCGGCACCAGAAGCAACTGCAAGAGCAGCAGAACCACCTTCAAGTGCTGCAACGCGTTTTTCAAGAACGTCTTGTGTAGAGTTTGTAAGACGTCCGTAAATGTTTCCTGCATCTGCAAGACCAAAACGATCTGCTGCGTGCTTTGAATTATGGAATACATAAGATGTAGTCTGATAAATAGGTACTGCTCGGCTGTCTGTTGCAGGGTCAGCCTGTTCCTGTCCAACGTGTAACTGTAATGTTTCGAATTTATAATTTGCCATATGTGTTTTCTCCTTATTTGTAAAATATTTTGTGTTATTTAGAAAGACAACAAGGACGCATGACTCCGTTTCTGAAATTTTCACGGACTAACTTTTCAAAATAAAATTTCATGTTATGCCTCCTGTTTAAATTTACTACCTACTTATATGGTAGGTTATATAATATTTATACAATAGATTACCTACCATGTCAATAGGTATAATAAAAAAAATATAAAAAAAAATTATAAAAATTTAAAAAAAATATTGACATTTTTTTTTCGAAACTGTATAACAAAAATATCAAACGGCAATGAGGTCGCAGAAATAGTATTTCTGCGACCTTTTTGTTTTTATACCTGAATTTGGCAAAGGAGCCGCAATGAGTTTTAGGGGACGCCCTGAAAATTATTGCGGCTTTTTTATTCCAAAAAAGGTAAACCTAAAAATTGCTTTCGCAATTTTTTTAACGGTTTGCTATAGAACACCGGCCGCCAGCGGCCTTACACAGGAGGTTTATAAAAATGGACGAAGTAACACCAATCTTTGGCGAGAACGTTTTTAATGAAACAGTTATGAAAGCTCGGCTGCCTAAAGAAACTTATAAACAGCTGATGAAAACTATTGAAGGTGGAGAAAAGCTTGATGCTTCTGTTGCTACTGTTGTTGCAAACGCAATGAAAGACTGGGCAATTGAAAAAGGAGCCACACATTTTACACACTGGTTCCAGCCACTTACAGGAATTACTGCCGAAAAACACGACAGCTTTATTACTCCTATAAGCGACGGAAAAGTTATAATGGAGTTCAGTGGTAAAGAGCTTGTTCAGGGTGAACCTGATGCTTCTTCTTTCCCAAGCGGCGGTATTCGTGCAACATTCGAAGCCCGCGGTTACACAGCATGGGACCCAACTTCATATGCATTTATTAAGGACGGAACACTTTGTATACCAACAGCCTTCTGTTCTTACACAGGTGAAGCTTTGGATAAAAAGACTCCATTGCTCCGCTCTATGCAGGCAATCAGCAAGCAGGCTGTTCGTGTTCTTAAATTGTTCGACGGTAACGATGCTGTTACAAGCGTAAAAACAACTGTTGGACCAGAACAGGAATACTTCCTTGTAGACAAATCTGTTTACGACAAGCGCGAAGACTTGATTTATACAGGACGCACCTTGTTCGGTGCAAAAGCTCCAAAAGGACAGGAGCTTGAAGATCATTACTTTGGTATGATTAAGCCACGTGTTCAGGCATTCATGAAGGATTTGAACAAAGAGCTCTGGAAGCTTGGAATCCTTGCTAAAACAGAACATAACGAAGTTGCTCCGGCTCAGCATGAGTTGGCTCCAATCTTCAGCACAACAAACCTGGCCTGTGATCACAACCAGCTTACAATGGAAATGATGCGCAAGGTTGCTTCCCGCCACGGAATGGTTTGTCTTTTGCATGAAAAACCATTTGCCGGTGTAAACGGAAGTGGTAAACATAATAACTGGTCTATAAGCACAAACACCGGAAAGAACCTTCTTGATCCGGGTGCTACTCCAGATCAGAATGCACAGTTCCTTTTGTTCCTGTGTGCAATCATCAAAGGTGTTGATGAATACCAGGATCTGCTCCGAATTTCTGTTGCATCTGCCGGAAACGACCATCGTCTTGGAGCAAACGAAGCTCCTCCTGCAATTATTTCGATCTTCCTGGGTGACGAACTCAGCGGAATTCTGGACAGCATCGAAAAAGGTGTCCCTTACGGTAAACACGAAAAAGAAAAAATGCAGATTGGTGTAACTGTTCTTCCTGACTTCAACAAGGATACAACAGACCGTAACCGTACTTCACCATTTGCATTTACTGGAAACAAGTTTGAGTTCCGTATGCTTGGTTCTAACGAATCAATTGCATGTGCAAACGTATTCCTGAATACTGTTGTTGCAGAAGAGCTCAGTCAGTTTGCTGATATCCTTGAAAAATCTAAGGACTTCAAAGCTGACCTTCATGACTTGATTCTTAAAACTATTAAAGATCATAAGAGAATCATTTTCAACGGAAACGGTTATGATGATTCTTGGGTTAAAGAAGCAGAGAAGCGCGGACTTTACAACCTTAAGTCTACACCAGAAGCTTTACCACATATCCTTGATGAAAAGAACGTTAAGGTATTCGAAAAGTTTGGTGTTTACAGCAAGGTTGAACTTACAAGCCGCTTTGAGATTCATAACGAGAATTATTCAAAGATTATCAACATCGAAGCAGAAACAATGCTTGAGATGGCTAAAAAAGATATTCTGCCAACAGCAAGTAAATATGCTAACAAACTGGCAGAAACGATTGGCTTGAAAAAAGCTGCCTGTGGTGAATGTGATACAACTTACGAAAGTGCAATGCTTAAAAAAGTTTCTTGCCTTACAAGCTGCATCTACAGCAAAACAGAAAAGCTTGAGCAGGAAGTTGCAGAAGCTAAGAAAACTGCAGATGCCGGTGATTCAAGCAAAACAGCGTTCTTCTACCGCGAGCACGTTTTTGCGGCAATGAACGAGCTGAGACTTTGTGCCGACGAGCTTGAAACAATCACACCAAAGGAGTTGTGGCCGTTTCCAAGCTACGGAGATCTGCTCTTCTCAGTTCGTTAGAAAGAGATTGTCGGGTCAAGCCCGACAATGACATGTCACCTTCGGGCTTGACCCGGAGGTCTAATAAAAAATGGCAATGAAGCCGTAGAAAATTACTTGTATGAGTAATAATTCTACGGCTCTTTTTTTTGTAATTCGGGATTTTCTCATGCCCGGAAAGGAGAAATATTATGAGTGAAGTTTGGAGCGTATGGTTCCTGATTGGTGCTGCACTTGTATTTTTTATGCAGTGCGGATTTGCGATGGTTGAAACAGGATTTACAAGGGCTAAGAACGCCGGAAATATTATCATGAAAAACTTGATGGATTTCTGTATCGGAACCCCATGTTTCATGTTGCTTGGTTTCTGCTTGATGATGAGCGAAAACTATTTCTTTGGATTTATTGGTAAGCCGGACTGGCAGCTCTTTACTAACTTTGCAGAGCTCGACTGGTCAAGCTTTGTATTCAACTTAGTATTCTGTGCCACAGCCGCAACAATCGTTTCCGGTTCAATGGCAGAACGTACTAAGTTCAGCGCATACTGTATTTATTCTGCTGTAATTTCTGCAGTAGTTTATCCGATCGAAGCCGGATGGGTTTGGAACCCACAGGGCTGGCTTGTTCAGCTTGGCTTTGTTGATTTTGCCGGTGGTGCTGCAATTCACTCAGTTGGTGGTACAGCCGCTTTGATCGGTGCAATCTTCCTTGGCCCTCGTATTGGTAAGTATGACCGCGACGAAAACGGAAAGGTAACAAAGGTTCACGCTATTCCAGGTCACTCTTTGACACTTGGTGCTCTTGGTACTTTCATTCTCTGGTTCGGATGGTACGGATTCAACGGTGCTGCCTGTACACAGCTTTTAGGAGTAGGTGGTCTTGCTGCAGTATTCACTACAACAACAATTGCTCCGGCCGTTGCTGCTGTAACAACAATGATCTTTACCTGGATTAAGAACGGTAAGCCTGATGTTTCCATGACACTCAACGCTTCTTTGGCAGGTCTTGTTGCAATCACACCAACTTGTGCTACTGTAGATGCACTTGGTGCAACAGCAATTGGTGTTGTAGCCGGATTCATTGTAGTAATCGTTATTGAGTTCCTTGATCTTAAGCTTCATATTGATGACCCGGTTGGTGCCGTAGCAGTTCACCTTGCAAACGGTATCTGGGGTACTTTGAGCGATGGTTTGTTCAACGTTGAAAACGGTGTATTCTATGGTGGCGGATTCAAGCACTTTGGAGTACAGTGTCTTGGTGAGTTTACAATTGTTGCCTGGACAACAGTTTGTATGATTATCACCTTTGCTTTGATTAAGAAGCTCCACGGACTTCGTGCCAGCCGCGAAGAAGAAATTGTCGGACTTGATAAGCTTGAACACGGAATTGATTCAAGTTATGCAGGATTCATCATGGCTCCACAGGT
>JAGCDP010000041.1 GCA_017651065.1 Treponema sp. | reverse complement strand
CGGTGCAATTAATGCACCTCTGGATTCTGGAGTAATTCCATGAAATTTACTGTGCTGACCTTATTTCCAGATATCGTTAAGGCTTTTTTTGAAAACTCAATCATGGCCAAAGCGGTAGAAAAGGAAATTATTGCATACGATCTGGTGAACATCAGAGATTTTGCGACTGATAAGCACCATACCTGTGATGACGGAACGTACGGAGGTGGAGCAGGACAATTAATGATGCCTGAGCCCCTTGGAAAAGCACTTGATAGTGTAAATGCCCGTAAGAAGTATGTTATTTACGTTACTCCAAGCGGAAAGCAGCTCACTCAGAAAGTAGCACAAGATTTAAGTCATAAGGACGAACTTGTTTTTATCTGCGGAAGATACGAAGGTATTGACCAGCGGATTATTGATTCTTATGTTGACCTGGAGCTTTCGATCGGCGACTATGTAATGTCTTCGGGAGAAGTTGCAGCAACAGTTGTGATTGACACAGTTTACCGTCTGGTAGATGGAGTTATTTCACATGAATCACTTGAAGAAGAAAGTTATTGTGACGGACTTCTGGAGTACCCGCAGTACACACATCCGGAAGAATGGCGTGGAATGAAAGTTCCTCCTGTTCTTTTGAGTGGTAACCACGGCGAAATAAAGAAGTGGCGGCTTAAAAAGCGGCTGGAAAAAACTCTTGCAAATAGACCAGATATGATCGCAACTGCAAGAATACAAGGCCTGCTTTCTAAAGATGCCGAAAAGATGATTGAGGATATAACGTCAGGAGATTAAAAATGGATCTTATTAAGACTATTGAAGAAACACAGAAAAGACCTGGTGCTCAGGACTTCAATGTTGGAGATACTGTAAAAGTATTCTTCAAGATTATTGAAGGTAAAACAGAACGTATTCAGGTTTATGAAGGTGTTGTTCTTTGCAAGAAGAACGAAGGTGCACGCAAGACATTTACTGTACGCAAGATTTCTTACGGTGTAGGTGTAGAACGTGTATTCCCATATAACAGCCCTCGTATTCAGAAGGTTGAAGTAGTACGCCCTGGTAAAGTACGCCGTGCAAAGCTTTACTACTTGCGTGACAAGATTGGTAAGGATGCTAAGGTTAAGACTTTGGTTGGTGCAAAGGTTACAGCTGCTATGCAGGAACGTAACGCTCGTGCTGCCGAAGCTGCTAAGGCAAAAGAAGCTGCTGCAAATGCCGCTCCTGCTGAAGCTCCAGAAACACCAGAAACAGAGGCATAATTGAATACTGGATTTGTAGTACATACAAATCAACTTTCACGGACGAGTATTTCGCGCCATCCTTTAAAAGATGGAAGTCAGGTACTCGTCCGTATTATTTCTGACAGGGGTGGCGGAAAATATGAAGGCTCGGTTGCCGGGGCCAGAATAAATATAAATTCCAGAACTCCTTTGACGCCTGGAACTTCTTTTAAGGCAACAATTTCTACACAAAATGGTCAGGTGCTGCTTTTTCCAATGAACGAAAGCGGCGAAGTTGCACAGAATGCTTTTTTTACAATGGAAGCGGTACAAACAGAGCAGCTTGCGGCTATGCTCCAGAGTCTTGGCCTTAATGCAGATGACCTTTCTTATCATTTAATGCAGCAGTTAAAGCAACTTGGCATGAAAATGGATTCTTCGCTGCTTTCTAAAATCTATAATCTTTCTGTTAAATTCAAAGGTAAAGAAAAACGTGCCGCAGAGCTTATTGCAATTCTTGCAAAAAAAGGAATTGATTTTTCGGAAGAAGAATTGCTTTCTCTTTTGCAGGAGCTTGGTGGTGAAGATCCGGCAGAAGACAATCAAAAATCACAAAACAACGAATATAATTTATTAAATAAAATAAACAGTATAAAAAATACATGGCAGATGCTTCCTTATGAAATTGTTTCAAATATGGGAGCGCTTGCAAAAGGTTCACTTGGATTTTTTGTAGACGAAACAAGTTCGCTTAAACTTTTGAATCTTGAATGCAACTGGCTTGGAAATAATCATAAATATCTGTTCAGCCTGGAATATGAAAAGGGCTTATGCAGTAATATTAAAATGAGCGGCCAAGGTGTTGATGTTTCAAAGCTTGCAGATATTCTGGACAAAAGACTTATTGCTTCTGGCAAACAAATCACAATAGAAATTGTAGAGCCCGAACTTATAGAAGGAACCGCCTGTTCACAGGAAGAGTTTTATGTTTTTGGAGGAGAAGTTTAATGGAAAAGCCTCTTTCAAAACAAAAAGCTGTAGCTTTAAAATATCCTCAAGGAGCAGAAGCACCCTTTGTTATTGCAAAAGGAAACGGACTTCTTGCAAAAAGAATCCTTGAAGAAGCCAAAGCCAATGACATTAAAATAGAAGAAAACACTCCTCTTGTTGAGTTTTTATCGGAAATTCAGGTTGGAAGCCTTGTTCCTCCGGAAACCTGGGAAATTCTTGCCCAGATCTTCAGCGTAATTTTGAAGGAGGAGGAAGAATGAACACAAAAATCACCGGGAATGCTGGAGAAATAAAAGCCGCTGAATACCTTTTGAGGCAGGGATATTCTATAATCGAGCGAAATTACAGGACAAAAGGCGGAGAAGTTGATATAATAGCAGGTAAAGATGATGTAGTTGTGTTTGTAGAGGTAAAATCGCTGCCAAATGGTAGTCCTGAGCTTTTACAGACAGAATTAAATAGCCGGAAATTGCAAAGAATTGTAAAAAGTTCTAAATGTTTTCTGTTAAAACATCGACAATATAGTAACAGTTATGTCAGATATGATGTAATCGTTATAGATATGCCTGGCATGCCAGATGTATATCATATTGAAAATGCTTTTACGGAGCTTTTATGACAGCGGGTGGAATTTCAACGGCGACAACTACAATGGTTCTGGAAAAAACGGATGATAGCAGATTGTCACCACGTCTTCTGGAATTGAGGAAAAAAATTCATAGTGAGGAATATCTCGAAAGTGCCATTCAGCGTATTGCTATGGTCATAAGTAAAAAACTTGTCGAGAATCCTGAAGAATTGAAATTGCAGGAATAATATGGATAAGCGTCGCAACAGAAAGCGTTCAAACTGGAACAATCAGAGAAACCAGCAGGGTAAAAACCAGAATCAAAACCAAAATCAAAATCAGAATCAGAATCAGAACTCTGAACAGAAACAAAAAAAAGTTTTTCAATTTAATCAAACAGCCTACGAAAACGAAGAAGCAAAACTCGAGCGCCAGAAAGCAATTCAGGAAATTAAAGCACGTGAAACTATCTGTGCAAAATGTGGTCAGCCAATAACAGAAATTGCAAGTTCATTAAGCGATAAAAAAACAGGTGCACCTATTCATTTTGAATGTGCCCTTAATGAAGTTCAGTCAGGAGAAACTCTTGGCGAAAACGAAAAAATTGCCTATATAGGTCAGGGACGCTTTGGTGTTCTTTATTATGAAAATCCACGCGACCAGCGCAAGTTTGTAATTAAAAAAATCATCGAATGGGAAGACCGCGAAAAAACAAGTGAATGGCGCGACGAGCTTAGCGGCCTTTACAGCAAAGTAGAATAACCCCAGATGCATATTACAGTTCTTTGTAAAGTCGTAGACAACTACGGCGATATTGGCGTAGCCTGGCGAATGTCCCGCCGCCTTAAAAAAATTGCTCCACAAAATACAATTTCTCTTGTTGTTGATGATTTTAAAACTTTTTCCGTCCTTGAAAATAGAGTAAGTCCCGTCATTGCGAGGAGCCGAAAGGCGACGAAGCAATCCATAGTAATAGACGGCATTGAAATCTTTCATTGGCATGACCAAGCTTTATGTCACGATGTCGTTTCTCAAAATGACGGCCAGCGCTTGCAGATAATACTGGAACTCTTCCAATGTGGTCGCCCTGACTGGATGGAAAAAATCCTCTTTGAAGAAAAACTCAACCGCACAGTACAGATAATTATGATTGATTATCTTACTGCAGAAAAATATGCAGAGGATTTTCATTGCCTAAAATCTTTAACTCGTAGTGCAAAAGTGCAGAAGGTAAACTTTATGCCGGGATTTACTGGCGCAACCGGCGGACTGATTATTGATGACGAGTGGAAGGAGCTACCTGTTTATAATAAGGACGGGCCGGTGTTAGTGTTTACATATACGATGGGGACAGGCCTTCTGGAGGGCCACCAATTGAAGCAACTCCCATACCTGAACCAACCCGACTGGGACAAAATGATGAGGCAATGTTCCGCCCTTATAATCCGCGGAGAAGAAAGTATGAGCCGTGCCTGCTTAAGCGGCATTCCTTTTATATGGCAGGCATACCCCCAGACAGAGGAATATCATCTTGTAAAGGTGAAAGCGTTGCTGGAAAGAATGAAACCGCATTTTGAGGAAGAGGCATTTGATATAGTAGAGAAGGCGTGGAAGTTTGTAAACCTGGATTGCCACGCCCTTCGGACTCGCAATGACGATAGCACAGGAACGTCATTGCGAGGAGCGAACGCAGTGAGCGACGTGGCAATCCAGAACTTCCTGAATGCGCGCCACACCCTTGTCCCATACTTCCAATCCTTCTCCCAATCCCTTCAAAAAAACGGGGACCTTTGCACTAACTTAATGACATTCATCAATAAAATTGCTATAATATAACAATTATTTTTTTGAATCTATTAAAGAGGTAAATATTATGTTAATGACTTCACAGTTAAAAGTTGGAACAGCATTTATGTATGAGGGAAATCCACTCATCGTACAGAAGATGCTCGGTCAGCGTTCTGGACGTGCCGGAATGGTTACAAGCCTTCGTGTTAAGAACCTTGTTACAAACTCAACAATGGATCTTGGTATTGATGCAGGTGAAAAGTTTGACGAAGTAGATCTTGAATCACACGTAACAAAGCTTTCTTACATTGACGGTGATACATTTGTATTCATGGATCAGGATACTTACGAACAGTTTGAACTTGCTAAGGAAGACCTTGGTGACTATGCAGGATACATCACTCCTGATGATGACCTTGAAGTAAACCTTACATTCTACGAAGGAAAGCCGGTTGGTATTGATCTTCCTGTTCGCATTACTCGTACAGTAACTTACTGTGAACCAGGTGTTAAAGGCGATACTTCTGGAAAATCTTTGAAGCCAGCTACACTTGATACAGGAATTGAAGTTCGTGTTCCATTGTTCATCAACACAGATGACAAGATCGTTATCGATTCACGCGACGGTTCATTCCTTGAAAGAGCAAAAGACTAATATTAAAAAAATAAAACATATACAATATTAAAATTCATAGCTGATTTCCGACGGGGTGCCTGCTGGCATTCCGCTCGCCCAGAATATTGGGGAAATTGCGGACTTTGGCGAGGTGGTTTTTATGATTACTTTGAAATTCGGTGGAACGTCCATGGCAAATGCCAGACGTATCCTAGCTTCTGCGGATATTATTATTAACCGCGCAAAAGAAGACAGGTTGGCAGTCATTGTTAGTGCAGTGGCCGGTGTTTCAAATGCTCTTCAGGCAGCAATTGATGCTTGTGTAGGCGGTATTTCTGGTGCAAATTATGTAACCGATTTACGCAATACTCACAACGAAATCTGTCTGGAATTGCAGTCAAAACTCAATGGTTTTGATGCCGAAAAGACTATGGCACGCCTTGAGCCGAATTTCGAAGAACTTGAAAAACTCCTTGCCGGATGTGTTTCTTTCTGCGAATGTCCTGATACTGTTCATTGCCGTATCATGGGTATGGGCGAATTACTTTCAGCTCCTATTATGGAAAACGTTCTGCTTGCAAAAAAACAGAGCGTAATCTTCCTTGACTCACGAAAATTCGTATTCACAACTGGAAATCAAAAAGAAGGCGAGGCCGATTATTCTGCCTGTAACGAAGCGTGTGCTCCTTTCCGCGATGGTGCAAGTCCAACTCAGACAAAGATTCTTTTGTTCCCTGGCTTTATCTGTACCTGGAGTGGTGGACACGGAACAAAGCCTGTAATGGGACTTTTAGGCCGTAACGGTTCCGATTTTTCTGCCGCAATTATTGGTGCAGCTCTTCGTGTAAAGCGTGTTGAATTCTGGACAGATGTTGACGGTGTTTATACTGCAGATCCTCGTGTTGTAAAAGACGCAATCCTTGTAGATGATATGTCTTACGAAGAAGCAATGGAACTTTCGTTCTTTGGTTCAAAAGTTCTTCATCCAAAAACAATTGCTCCTTTACAGGCAAAGGGCATTGAAGCCTGGAGCTTGAATAGTCACAACCCAAGTGCACGCGGAACAAGAATTGGTAAAGGTCCTTTTGAAAGCCGCGGTAAATCAAGCATCTGTGGTATTTCTTCTTTAAAGCATGTTTCTATGATAAGCGTTGGCGGTTCTCTTATGCGCGGACGCACAGGCATGGCTAGTAAGATTTTCTCTGCAGTTTCAAGCGCTGGATCTTCTATTCTTCTTATTACTCAGTCATCTTCGGAATATACAATTTCTTTCTGTGTACGCGACGTAGAAGCAGATGCAGTCCGCGATGCTCTTGAAGCAAAGTTCGAACTTGAAATCCGCGAAAAGCTTATTGACGAAATTGAAGTTCATTCAGACTGCGCAATTGTAAGTGTTGTTGGTGACGGCATGATTGCAAATCGTGGTGTTGCAGGAAAATTCCTTAATGCACTTTCGAGCCAGGATATCAATATTCAGGCAATTGCACAGGGTTCAAGTGAGCGCTGTATTTCTGCAGTTATTGAAAATGAATATGCAGACACTGCTGTAAAAGCTGTTCATCAGTTCTTCTTCCATACTGCACAGACAATCGAAGTATTTGCCTTTGGTGCAGGTACAATTGGCGGAACAATGATTGACCAGATTTATGAGCAGCGTGAAAAGCTTCTTAAAGAAAATGTAGATATCAAAGTTCTTTGTATTACAACAATTGACGGTATGATTTTGAACGAGGACGGACTTGATCTTAGCGACTGGCGTGAACAGATGAAAAAGCCTCAGTTCCCGTTCAACTCAAATAAGAACGTTGATGATATCATTAAGTTTGTACGCGAAAAGAAGCCGCTCAATCCTGTATTCGTAGATTGTACTGCAAGCTATGATTTACCAGAGCGCTATCTTGATATTATTAATGCCGGAATGAGTATTGCAACTCCAAACAAGCGCGCAAACTCTATGGACATTAAGTTCTATCATGAGCTTCGCCGTACTGCAAATAAAATGCATCGTCGCTTCCTTTATGAAACAAACGTAGGTGCCGGTCTTCCAATTATTGATACTCTGCAGAACCTTTATAAATCTGGTGATAAGCTTGAAAGCTTTAACGGAATTATGTCTGGTTCTCTTTCTTATATTTTTGGAAAGCTTGATGAAGGTGTTCCTTTCAGTAAGGCAGTACTTGAAGCAAGAGAGCTTCGCTATACAGAACCTGATCCTCGTGATGATTTGAACGGAATGGACGTTGCCCGCAAGGGACTTATCATTGCCCGTGAATCTGGTTACGACATTGAGCTTAAGGATATTAAGATGTACGATGTGTTCCCTAAGGATTTTGATTCGAGCGGAACTGTTGATGAATTCCTTAAAAAGCTTCCACAGGTTGATGACTACTTTGCAAAGAAAATTGCAGACCTTAAAAAGAAGGGCAAGGTTCTTCGCATGGGTGCTACAATCAAAGACGGAAAGGTCAGCGTAGGCATGATGGAAGTTGGACAGGATGATCCTTTGTACAGCGTAAAGGGTGGAGAAAACGCATTTGTATTCTACACAGAGCGCTATCAGCCAATTCCACTGACTGTCCGCGGTTATGGTGCAGGTGCAGGCGTTACTGCTGCCGGTGTATTCGGTGATATTTTGAGAACCGTATCGTTTAATATGGAGCGCTAGGAGGCTCTTATGGAAAAATTTGTTTTAAGTGTACTTGTTGAGAATAAGGCTGGTGTTCTTAGCCGTGTGTCGGGACTTTTCAGTCGTCGTGGTTATAACATTGATTCTCTTACTGTCTGTGAAACTTCTAATCCGGACCAGTCGCGCATGACAATTGTCGTGAAAGGCGATGAGTACATTCTTGAACAGATTCAAAAGCAGCTTGCCAAGCTTGTAGAAGTTCTTGCAATCAAGAAATGCGATTCGGGCTCTACCTGTCAGCGCGAAATGGCTTTGATTAAGGTAAAGGCCGAAGGAACTAACCGCGGAACAATCATTGAAACATGTGACATTTTCCGTGCTCACATTGTCGATGTGGGAATTGATTCTGTGGTAGTAGAAGCAACCGGTAGCGAAGATAAAATTGAAAGCCTTATAAGACTGCTTGAGCCTTATGGAATTCTTGAGTATGTGAAGACAGGTCTTACTGCAATGGATAGAGGCGCAGTTACGATGTAAGTTTCTTCCACACAGTAGAAGATAATTCATAAACACCAGGCTTGGGTGAAGTGCATTCCCCAAGCCTGAATATTTTTAAACTGAGAGGGAATGTCTCGTCATAAGCCTGGATTGCCACGTCGCTGCGCTCCTCGCAATGACGGAAAGATTGTACGTCATTGCAAGGAACGAAAGTGCCAATCTCGTCATTGCGAGCGGAGCGCGGCAATCCACGTACAAAATCCAATTTACTTTCCAGAAAATCCCCACCGGCACATTCAATTTTCACAGGACAAAAAAAACATCCTTCATCGTCATCATACTCCGGTGCCAGTACAGTAACTTTTGTAATCTCCGCTTTTGCTTGTTCAACAGTTTTAAAATCAACAGGAATCCATAGAGGCATGATAGCGTAGGGAGTAATTCCATTATCACCTTTAAAAATCTCTTTGATTAGTTTTTTTTGAGCATTAATTAATTTTAATTCCAGATCTCTGTGCGGTACAATTACAATCATTATTTTAATTGTATATTTTTTTTATAGAAAATGGTATAGTCTTATATAAACAGGTGCAAAAAATGAAAATTAAATTTTTTACAAAGAAAAATATAACAATTATATGTATTATCCTGGCTGTATTGCTTGCAGGATTCACAACAATTCTCTGTATAAAAAATCAAAGAACTTCAAACGTAAGATTATCTTCAACAATTTCTGATTCACAGGAAAATTTAATTTCAAAAAATAAGTTTGCACACACTGGAATTATAAAGGAAAAAGGTCATGCTCAATTTGCATTTAACCAGAATCAAAAAGATTTATTTTTCCAGGTATATCAAGACAATCAAAGTTCTGCACTTGTTATCCGTATAAAGTTCACTCCGACAGCCAATCAAAAAGAACTTCTTACAACAGGAACAGAGCTGCCGTTTAATTTTGGCATTCTTTATTCAGATGACTTTGACAAAAACGGAAAGCTTAAGGAACCGCTTAATACAAAAATTTCTGTTTATGCAGATCTTAGTAAAAAGCTTTCTTATCAGAATAATGAACCTGTTATTGTAGATTTTTCTATGGCAATTCCAAAATCAGAGCATTTTGAAAATTTCCTTCCAACAGGATTTTTTATAAACTCAAGTGTTGCCTGTCAGATTGTAAGTGCATGTGCAGCTCCTACTTTAATTGGTTTTGACCTTACTCAGGAAATAAGTTTTTACGGATTTTCTTCAAACGGTGGAATTGTAAATTTCCAGAATACTTCTGTAGATTTTTCGGGAGCTTCTCTTGCTTTTCCTGTTCAAAATACGCTTAATGCAAATATGCCTCAATACATTCTTACTTTAAATAATGATGAAGAATTAAAAGGAAAGACTGTTAAGTTGAGCATTGGCGGTGAAAAGCTTTATATAAAAAATTCTGCAAATGTTTCAAAGCTTGAATTTCCTTCGGCTTCACTAAAGAGTCCGTTCAGTAATGCAGAGTTTTCTGAAAACGCCGAATGTATTACATCATTTTTACTTCAGAGTGTTCCTGTAACTGATCAATATAAAGCAGTGCGTACAGACCCTGGATTAATTCTTAATTACAATCAGAAAAACTGGCGCGTAAAAGAATATGAAGTTTATGAATGGGACAGATATCCAGGCATCCTTTTGTTCGATATTCTTGATTACGATATTCAAAATGATTTTTTCCGCAGGCTTGCATATTTTGTAGAAAAGCGTGGTTATAAAGGAAAGCTCTGGAGCGATGAAGTTCTGGCAGACAAGCACGGTTACAATGCCCACGACTATTCTGCAGATTCTCTTGCCGCATTCTTTAATAAAGCAACAGAAGAAAACTTTCCTTTGAACGAGGCAGAGCAGACTCTTAAAAAAATCCTTATTGTAAACGGACTTTTGATTCAAGACGGAGATTATGTAAAAGCAAGTGAGGGTGGTATTGTTTCAATTTCGCGTGAATCTGATGCAGCACTCCGCGCAAAGCTGTTAGCACATGAAGCCTGGCATACATTGTTCTTCCGCGATGAAGATTTCCGTAATTTTGTTGCAGCTGTTTATTATACTTTTGATCCAGATTCACGCCAGTTCCTTTTAGACTTTTTTGAATCTCAGACAGGGCTTGGCTACGACATTGAAGATGAATACCTTATGCATAATGAGTTTATGGCATATATTCTTCAGCAGCGCCTTAAGGATGTTCCTGAATATTTTGTTGGAAGAACAAACCTGTGGTCTGTATGGTCATTTACACCAGTTCTTTCGCAATATATACGTGATACAAATGCAAAAGGTTTTGAGGATGCGGCAATTATTTTGAACGATTATGTTTATGATGTTTACGGAATAAGCGGCGGAAATGTTGCACTTATTAACCGTTAATCAAAAACATTCTGGCAGCTTCAAGTGTTGTAGGAGGCCCGTGGCCCGGCATTAATACAACTCCGTCCTGCTGTGAAAAAATATGATTTTCTATATTCGTTCTTAAAATAAATTCTGAATAGCTTGAGTTTGTGCTTCCCATTGAACCGGCAAAAAGAACATCGCCTGTGAACAAAAGGTTTCCTATTCCATAAACAATTGAATCGGCTGTGTGACCAGGAATTGTAGTAAAGCGGACATTCATTTTTGCAACACGGATTTTTCCGTCGCCCATAAGAACATTTGTGTCGTTCTTTGCAACTTCCCAGTCTGCTGCATATATTTTTGGATTGTAAATCTTTCTTAAGGTTTTAATGCCGTCTACATGGCTTCCGTGGTTATGAGTAATAAGAACTGCCGAAAGCTTTAAGTTTTCATTTTCTATCTGCGAAATCATTCCTTCGGTAATTTTTCCAGGATCAATTATAATTGCTTCTTTTGCTTTTTCGTTTACAACTACATAACAGTTTGAAAAGCCTTTAAGGTTCAGATGGAAATAAACTTTCATTCATGACCTCCCTGAGTTCCTTTTTCGCCTTTCTGAAGTGCGCTTCCCTGTTTGTCAAAAAGTGCTTCACGTGTATTAGACATCTTAAAAGAAACATTTGTTCTTTCTGAATTATAAAAAAGAGTGTGTTTTAAGTTACAGTTTTGCATTGAAGTATCTACAAGCGATGCCATAATGAATCGGGAATTAAAAAGGTCTGAATCATCAAAAGAAGACTGGTAGGCCTTTATTCCGTTAAAGTTATCCTGAATCATATCGCTCGAAGTAAACAAGGTATGGAAAAATGTGCTGCCCGAAAAAGATGTAAACATTGAATCTGATTTAATAAATGAACAGTCGTTGAAAACTGCAAAATCAAAAATGCACATGTGGGTCAAAACATTTTCTGCGTGGATATTTGTAAAGGTGCAGTGATGAAAATTGCAGCCGTAGAATTCTTTGTTCGAAAAATCAATATCCTGAAAAATCAAGCCGCTTGCACATAGGCCTATAATTTTTTTGTTAGATCTTATGTAATTGTAGATTTCCTGCTTAAGTTTTCCAGGGTCTGGAATATGGTCGAGGCAGTAGCTTTTTTCTTCTGTAAGGTTGCCGTCTTTGTCAAAGGTCGAAAGCGCGTTGTTCCGGCAGTGTCTTACAAGGCAAGGATTTTCTTTAAACATATCTCTTTTATTTTATAGTGAAAAGGTGTATCATTCAACTATGATTTGCTGGAAATGTAAAAAAGAAATTTCTATTGAAAAACCGGTTCGTAGCGATGAATGTCCGCTTTGTCATGCAGATTTACATGTTTGCCGCGGATGTGATTTTTACGAAAGCGGCGCACATAACGATTGCCGTGAAAGCTCTGCAGATATGGTTACTGATAAGGAAAGAAGTAACTTTTGTGATTATTTTAGGGTGTCTACAGCCCTTCGACAGGCTCAGGGACCACAGGGGGCATCCGGCAGTGACAAGGCTTCTGAAGCACGTAACGCTTTTAACGCACTTTTCGGAGACTGATTTTCAGGATTAAATATGACAGATTTTGTATTCATAGACAGTGGAGTAGGCGGAATTCCTTATATGACAGCTCTTTTAGAAAAGGAGCCTGGTGCTTCGTGTGTCTATGTTGCCGACAATAAAAACTTTCCTTATGGCGAAAAGTCTCATGATGAAGTTGTTAAATGCGTAACTGCTGTTGTTGAAAAAATCTGTAAACGTTTTGATCCGGCTGTAATTGTGCTTGCATGTAATACAATTTCTGTAAATGCACTTGAAGTTTTGCGCAAGAAGTTTCCGCAGGTTCAGTTTGTGGGGACAGTTCCTGCAATTAAGCTTGCTGCAACAGTTTCACAGAAAAAAAGAATAGGTTTAATTGCTTCAAAATCTACCTGCGAAAATCCATATAATATTGAACTTAAAAATCAATTTGCAGATGACTGTGAACTTATAATGCGGCCAGATGCAGCTCTTATTTCTTTTATAGAAGAAAAGGGCTTTTCTGCAACAGAAACTGAACTGGAAGAAGCAGTGCGTCCTGCAATAGATTTTTTCTGCCGGCAGAATTGTGACGTTATAATTCTTGGGTGTACTCACTTTTTGAATATAAAGGATGTGTTTGAAAAGGTGGCCCATGGACCACACGCAGAAGGACCAATTCAAATTGTAGATTCTGTTGATGGGGTTGTGAGACAGATGATAAAGGTGAGGGCCCTTCGATCTTATGAGGCCCTTCGACAGGCTCAGGGACCACAGGGGGCTCAGACACCGCAACCTGCACAACTCTACATAACATCTCCAGACAGCCTTTTGGAACAAGAAAAATACAAGTCAATCTGCGCACACTTTGATATTTCATTTGGTGGAAATATTTAAACCTTTTTCCGTAAAAAATCGACAATTCAAAAATTTTGTATAGGTAATTTTCCCTATTTCCTAAAAATTTCAAAATAAATTCCTAAATAATTGCATTCAAAAATCGGTTTCCTCGTTTTATTATCAAACCATAAAACAATAAAAAACATCTATTAGGAGGAAAACTAGATGAAAAAAATTGTATCTGTTTTGGCAATGGCATTTGTTGCAGTAAGCTTGTTTGCTGCACCAAAAATTAAAGTTGGTATTGTAAACAATCCACCTTCAGAATCTGGATATCGTGCTGCAAATGTTAAGGACTTTGAAGCTGTATTCACAAAGAAGAACGGCTACTCAGTTAAGACATACTACAGCCTTAAGAACGATGAACAGTTGAATGCTGCTTCTCAGTTCATTACAGACGGTGTTGATTATCTTCTTATTTCTGCTGCTGCAACTGACGGTTGGGAATCTGTTCTTAAACAGGCAAAAGCTAACGGTGTAAAAGTATTCCTTTTTGACCGTATGATCAATGTTTCTGATGACTTGTATGAAGCTGCTGTAGTTTCAGACATGGCTAAAGAAGGAACAACTGCTGTAAACTGGCTCAAGGCTCAGAACCTCAAAGAATACAAAGTAATCCATATTCAGGGTGCTATGGGATCTGATGCTCAGATTGGACGTACAGCTGCTTTGGATGCTGAATTTGCTAAGGGAACAATGACAAAGGTTGTTCAGCAGACAGCTACATGGGACGAAGCTGAAGCTAAGAAGATCGTTCAGGCTGTTATCAACTCTGGTGAAGATTTCAACGTAATCTATGCTGAAAACGATGGTATGGCTAAGGGTGCAGTTGCTGCTCTTGACGAAGCTGGTATTACACATGGTGTAAACGGAAAAGTAATCGTTATGGGATTTGACTGCAACACATGGGCTTTGGAAGAACTCGTAAAGGGTAACTGGAACTATGATGGACAGTGTTCTCCATTCCAGGCTGCAATCATCGACAACATGATTAAGACAGGCATCAAGACAAAGAAATTCGTAAACGAAGAAAAAGGATTTGATGCTAAGACAATCACAAAGGCTGATGTTGCTAAGTATGGTATCTAATATCATATCGTTCTTGTAAAACATTGCGGCGTAAAGAAAAAACTTTACGCCGCTTTTTTTAGATGTGTTATTTAGGAAATATTATGGAAAATAATGTTGTTTTATCTATGCGCGGAATCTACAAGGAATTTCCTGGTGTAAAGGCTCTTCAGAATGTAGACTTTACTTTACGCGAGGGAGAAATTCACGCGCTCATGGGTGAGAACGGAGCTGGTAAATCGACATTGGTAAAGGTTATTACCGGTGTTTATGAAAAGGATGCCGGTGAAATTCAAATTGCAGGTATAGATGGTCCTGCTGTAATTCGTTCTCCACAAGATGCTCAGAATCTGGGTATTGCTACTGTATATCAGGAAATAACTCTCTGCCCGAATCTTACTGTTGCAGAGAATATGTATATAGGCCGCGGAAATTACAAATTTGTAAATAGACGCGCTCAAGAAAAATCTGCTGCGGTTCTTCTTGAAAGATTAAAAATACCAGCAAAGCCTGGTCAGCAGCTTGGAACCTGTTCAATCGCTGTACAGCAGATGGTTGCAATTGCACGTGCTGTAGATATGGAATGTAAGGTTCTTATTCTTGATGAACCAACTTCTTCTCTTGATGAAAACGAAGTAGAGCTTTTGTTCTCTCTTATGCGTGATCTTAAGAGCCACGGAGTTGGAATTATCTTTATTACACACTTCCTTGAACAGGTTTATGAGGTTTGTGACAAAATTACTGTTTTGCGAAACGGTGAACTTGTTGGCGAATACGCAATTGCCGATCTTCCTCGCGTAAAGCTTATTTCTGCCATGCTTGGTAAAGATATGGACGATATGACAAACCTTAAAAACAGTAAACGACCTTACACAGGTGCCGGAACAGTTGTTTACGAAGCAGAAGGCCTTTCAAGTGCAGAAGGCGTTCGTCCATTCGACTTCCTTATTAATAAGGGCGAAGTAAACGGCTTTACAGGTCTTCTTGGTTCTGGCCGCAGTGAAAGCGTTCGTGCAATTTTTGCTGCAGACCGTGTAACAGGCGGAAAGGTTAAGGTAAACGGTAAGGATGTAAAAATCACAAATCCTAAGGATGCAATGGAAAACGGAATTGGTTATCTTCCGGAAGACAGAAAGGGTGATGGAATTATCCAGGATTTGTCTGTACGCGAAAATATAATTCTTGCATTGCAGGTAATGAATGGATTTACAAAGCCTTTCACTCGTGCAGAGCAGGAACAGTTTGCAGATGAGTTTATTGAAAAACTTCAGATTAAAACTGCTTCTAAAGATACACCAATTAAAGCTCTTAGTGGTGGTAACCAGCAGAAGGTTATTCTTGCACGCTGGCTTTTGACACATCCGCAGTTCCTTATTCTTGATGAACCTACACGCGGTATTGACGTTGGAACAAAGATTGAAATTCAAAAGCTTGTACTCCAGCTTGCAGAAGAAGGTGTTAGTGTAACATTTATTTCTTCAGAAATTGAAGAGATGCTTTCTGTATGTCAGCGACTCATCGTTATGCGTGACCGCAAGATTGTTGGTGAACTTAAGGATGAAATGCTGCGTCAGGATGTAATTATGCAGACTATTGCGGGAGGTAAAGCACAAAATGGCTAATAAATTTACAAATTGGGTAAAGAAGCTTTTTCAGTCTCAGCTTGCTATTCCTATTATAGCTCTGTTGATTCTGGTAATTTTCAATCTTATTCGTGATCCAAGCTTCTTCTCTATTGTTATTATGAAAAATAACTTGGGAAACCGCGTTCTTTCAGGAAACCTTATTAGTATCTTGAATGGTGCTTCTGAGCTTGTAATTCTTTCTATAGGAATGACACTCGTTACTTCTGCAACAAAAGGACAGGATATTTCCATTGGTGCTGCAGCTGCTATTGCAGGTGCTGTATTTGTAAAGATTCTTAGAGCAGGCTCAATCAATATGGGAACAATTCTGCTTGGTTTGATTCTTGGTTGTATAGTTGCAGTTCTGTTCTGTCTTTTCAATGGTATTCTTATTGCAAAGTTCAATATTCAGCCGATGATTGCTTCGTTAATTTTGTATACAGCTGGTCGTCCAATTGCATACTGGATTAATGGTGGTGCAACTCCAAATGTTGACAGTCCTTTGCTTACTTACATTGGTGGTTTTATTCCGCACATTGCAATTCCAACTCCAATTATTGTAGTTGTGATTTTCATAGTGCTGATAAATCTGCTTTTGAAAAAGACAACACTCAGTCTTTATATTCAGGCTGTCGGAATTAATGAAAGAGCTGCAAAGCTTAACGGTATTAATCCGGTTATCTGGAAGCTTGCTGTATTTGTAATTCTTGGTGTTTGTGTAACAATGGCAGGTTCTATCAACGTTTGCCGTATCGGACTTATCAACCATGAAACAATTCTGCTTGATATTGAAATGGATGCTATTCTTGCAGTTGCTATTGGTGGTAACTCTCTTGCCGGCGGTAAGTTTAAGCTTTCTGGTTCAATTCTTGGTGCTTACATTATTCAGGCTTTGACAATCACACTTTATGCAATGAAGGTTTCTTCTACTGCTGTAAAAGCTTACAAGGCTATCGTAATCATCATAATTGTAATTGCAGGTTCTCCTGTAGTTAAAGCATGGCTTAGTCAGCTTAAAAATAAGATTGTAGCAAAGAAGGAGGCTAAATAATTATGGCAAACTCAGAAAAGAATTCTTTGGCAAAAAAAGCAAACAAACAGCCGCTTTCTAATACAACTCTGCTTCTTACAATTACAATCTGTACATTCTTTGGAATGTATCTGCTTGGAATGGCTATCTGGGGTGGCGGATTCTTGAACCCTCAGCAGTTCCTTAATCTTTTTAATAACAATGCTTATCTTATTGTAATTGCATGTGGTCTTACAATTGTTATGATTACCGGCGGAATTGATATTTCGGTTGGTGGTACGATTGGTCTTATTACAATGACTACTGTTGTTGTAATGGATGATTTTGGCGGCGGTATATTCAGTTCACTTCTTATTTCTCTTGGAATTGGTCTAGCTATGGGATTAATTCAGGGATATTTTATTGCTTACCTTAAAATACAGCCGTTTATTGTAACACTTGCAGGTATGTTCTTTACCCGTGGTATGACTACTATTGTAAGTAAGATTCCTAGAACTGCAGTAAATGAAGCATTTGTTGCATTAAAGGATCATTATTTTTACATTCCGTTCATTGGTATTCATAGACACGGAAACTGGATTCCTTCATATATAGAAATTGGTGCCATTATTTCAATCCTGGTTCTTATTGCTTTATGGGCAACCTTAAAGTGGACACGTGTAGGACGAAATTTCTACGCAGTTGGTGGAAATCAGGAAAGCGCATTAATGCTTGGTATTAATGTTCAGCGCACACAGTTTATTTCTTATGTCCTTTGTGGAATCCTTGCTGGAATAGGTGGTTTTGTTTATCTTACACATACAGGTGCCGGAAACGCTAGTAACGCTTCTGGTGCAGAAATGCAGGCAATTGCATCTTCAATTATCGGAGGTACATTGCTCAGCGGAGGTGTAGGAAGTGTTATAGGAACACTGTTTGGTGTTCTATCTTTGAAGACAATCAACATTATAGTTGTTGCTTCGGGATTACGCGAACCATATTGGCAGAGTATTACCACAGGTCTTATGCTTGCATTCTTTATAGTCCTCCAGAGTGTAATCTTAGACCATCGAAAGAAAAAATTTGGTAATATGGCAGGTTAATGGATTGCTTCGTCGCTGCGCCGTCATTGCGAGCGTAGCGAAGCAATCTATTTCTCAACACTCACTTTAAATTCACGGGGCGAAAGTCCCGTGTTTTTTTTGAAGATGTAGCTGAAGTAGTGTGGATCAGAAAAACCGCATTCGTAGGCTATGTCGTAGCCTTTCATTTCTGTATCCTTCATAAGACGTTTGGCATTTTCAATACGAACATTTGTAAGATATTCAATAAAAGTAGTTTTGCATTCATGAGAAAAAATTGCACTGAAATGATTAGGACTCATTGCAACTGCTTCGGCAACTGTTGTAAGGGTAGTGTTCTGGTCGGCATAGTTTTTTTCAATATATTTTTTTGCCTTAAGAATAACGTCGCCATAACGGCTGTTGCTTTTTGAATCGCGGAAATCAAGCGCAAAGTTTAACACTTTTTCCATTGTGTTCTTAAAGTTCTGTTCATCAAGTACGGCATTATCTACATAACTGCGCTGCACAATTTCGGGGTTAATTTCTTTTATGTCGCCGCCAAGATTTTCTATGAGCTTTGAAACTGCAAAAATCATATCTACAAGAATATAAGAAGCAAATACCTTGAACTGTCCGGGGTTACTATGAATGAGTGTCATAGATTCATCGACAATCGAAGAAACATCGTTCTTGCTTGCGTATCTAAGTTTATCTACAAGCGGGTCGTTTTCTTTTAATTCAAGCAGAGTATTTTTGTTGTTCAGCTGAATGTCATCACTCGAAATAATTGTATTCTGGTTATCTTGTCTGCTTAGTTCTACAATCTTTTTTGCGTCTTCATAAGATTCCGGAATAAGCGAAAGATGATCTACTGTTTTACCAATTCCCGTTGTTACAATACAGTCAGAATTATTTGTAGCAATATGTTCAATAGTTTGTGCAATGCGGAATACGTTTTCTTCAAGCTCTGCCTGTGTTGTTCCTTTACAGATACACACAAGCCTGTTTGAATGATGGAAGAAAGAGTAGGTTTGTTCCCAGGTTCCTGAGTAAGAGTTCAATCTTGAACAGGCCTCCTGCTGTTTTTGTGTATTGTTAGAGCTGCTTTCTATTTTGCTTATAAAAATCTTGTAGTAGCGCGAAAGAAGGTCTATTCCAATTTCCTGGCAGCGGGCCATTATGTTTGACATGTCTGCAGAACCATGAACAAGGTTACTTAAGAACTCCTTTTGAACAAGCTTTTCCTGTTTGCTAAGCTCTTCCTTCATTTTTGTAATGTCGGATTGCTGGGTTCGTTCTTTGTCTATTTGGGCCGAAACTTTTTTAAGACTTGCAACAACTTCTTCGGAAGTAAACGGCTTTAAAAGATAATCTTCTATACCAATTGAAATTGCTTTTTTTGCATAGTCAAATTCATCGTGGCCCGAAAGAATTATGATTTTAATCCACGGCTGTGTTTTCTTAATTGTTGCCGAAAGTTCAAGTCCGTCCATAAACGGCATTTTAATATCTGTAATCAGAATATCAGGCTTAAGCTCGTGAATCATGGAAAGAGCAATTTCGCCGTCGGTAGCTTCTCCTGCAAAAGTAAAGCCTGCTTCTTCCCAGTTTATCTTGCTGCGTATTCCTTCGAGTACAATAGGTTCATCATCAACTAAAAACACACTATACATTCTGTTCTCCGCCGTTGCATGGAATTACAAAAGAAATGCAGCTTCCTTTGCCGGGTTCAGATTGAATTTTAAGACCTTCTGTCTGATTTCCGTAATAAAGCTTGAGCTTTCTGTTTACATTATAAAGTCCGTAAACCGAAGAAAGTTTTTCTGTATCAATCGTTGCAGTTTCAAGCTCGTTCTTTACCTGTTCAAGACGCTCCTGTGTAAAACCGGCACCATCATCCTGAACTTTAAATATTATAAAGTCTTTTGTCTCATCTGTAAAATTTGCAGTTACTTTAAGGTTACCGCGTCCACGCTTGTTTTTAATTCCATGGTAAATTGCGTTTTCTACAAGCGGCTGCAGTACAAGCTTGATAATCTTGTAATCAAGAATTGCTTCATCAACTTCAATTTCGTAATTCAAAATATCGGCATAACGGATTTTCTGAATTGTAAGGTAGTTTTTAATATGTTCAAGCTCCTGCGAAATTGTAATCCATTCGTGTCCGCGGCTGAGTGAAATGCGTAAGAATTCAGAGAAAGCTTTTGTGATTTTTACAACTTCATCAGTTTTTTCTTCTTCTGCAAGCCAGATAATTGTATCAAAGGTATTATACAAAAAGTGCGGAGTGATTTGTGCCTGCAAAGCTTTTACTTCTGCCTTCTGGATATTCTTTTGTTCTTCAATATTTTTCTGGATAAGAACATTAATCTGCTCGGCCATAAGGTTCATGTTGTTTGCAAGAGGAATAAGCTCATCAACATCAGGAACGATTGTACGCGCCTCCAGGTTTCCGTGTGCAATCTGTGTAGAAAGCTCCTTCATGTCGGAAAGCGGCTTACCAATAGATTTATTAACTGTAATGTATCCGTTTATAGAAACCAGGAGCGAGAAAAGAATAATTGTAATCTGCAGAATTGTAAGGATAATTGAAGAATGCTTGATTGAATTATTTGTTTCGTTTGCAGTTTCAATTTCTGAAAGAATAAAATCCTGCATGATATCTGAAAAAAGCGCTGTAATTGTTCTGATTTCATCGAGCGAAGTTTCGTTTGCAGTAACTGTACTTCCCTTGAACATTTGAATTTCGAGCATCTTTATGTTGTTATCAAGAGTAGTGCAGGCACGGTAAGCAACTTCGAGCTTCTGTTTGTTCTGAGGGCTTTTTGTATGTGTCTGCATGTCGGCAATACCGTCAAAAATCTGATTAATCATGTCATATGGCGGATCGTTATCAAAATCTTTTTTACCACAAACAATTTCCCACAGCCAGTTTGGAAGATCAATTTTAGCAATCTGGTTAATGCTGTTTGCTTTACTTACGTTTGTAATAATGTCGTCATACCGCTTTGTATGAATCTGAAGAACTACAACAGAATAGATTGTAGGAATAATCATAATTCCAATAAGGAAGATGTATGATAATTGAAGTGTCTTTTTAAGACTTCTGATTTTTGAACCAGTGCCCGGAGTTTGCATATTAAGTAATTAATACCCCCTCGGAGTATATGTAGAAAAGTCGTCGTTTTCTGTAAAGATATTATCGAGCATGTATGTAACTCGTGGAATAGGATCTCCGTTTGCAATGCTTTTTACAAGCTTCATAAGGGTAGGGCCCGAGTTTGGATTACATTCTACTACACAATTCAATTCTCCGTTTACAAGAGCATCAATAGATTTTTGTTCAGCGTCTATTGAAATTATGATTGTGCTCCGCTGATCGATTTTGTTGTTGTGAATTGAATCCAAAAGTCCAAGAGTCATTGAATCGTTATGTGAATAAATTACATCAATAGTTTTTCCGTTGAGCCTTAAACCACCGTTTTCGCGGATAATACGGTCCATCATTTCTTTACCGCGTGAACGAAGGAAATCTCCGTCTTCGGAATGAATGATTTTAAAATTATCATATTGATCAATAATGCTTCTAAAGCCTTCTGCCCTGAGTGTTGCAATTGAAGAATTTTCTGTACCCGAAAACTCTACAATATTAATAGGACCTTTTCTGTTTTTGCATTTATTTACAAGAAAGTGTGCTGCTGCAAAGCCTTCTTCAAAGCCGTTCTCACCCAGAAAGCCTGCATAAAGCGATTCATCACAGTCAATCTGGCGGTCTACAACAATTACCGGAATATTTGCTTCCTTTGCTTCCTGTAAAACATTGTCCCAGCCTGTAGAAACTATAGGAACAAATGCAATAACATCTACCTGATAAACAATAAATGAACGGATTGCCTTAAGCTGATTAGCCTGTTTTTGCTGTGCGTCATCAAAAATAATCTGAATATCGTTTTGTTCTGCTGCTTCAAAAATTGACTGTGTATTGCGGGTTCTCCAGGCACTTTCTGAACCAATCTGTGAAAATCCAAGAATAAGTTTTCCATCCGGCTGCTTAACAGTCTGCTTGTTTTTTCTGGCTGTAAAATAAATTAACGGTATAAGAGAGAGCACCAATACAGAAATGAGTACTATAATCAGTGTTTTTTTAACATTTGCTTTCATATTATATGTATAATTTTATGTGTATAAAGAAGGTTTGTCAAATATAATTGCGACGAACTGTAAAAAGCACTATACTATTAAATATGAAACCGACAGAGAGATTTGATCGGGGGTGGAGTTTAAAAGTAGTATTCTTAATAATTTCTTTTTTTATGTGTTCATGTAAGTATGAGCTTGTTAAAGAACCTACTTTTAATTATAACGACAAAAAGAATGCTGCCGATTACAATGATTTTATTCTCGCTCCTTCAAGCGTTACAGCTAGTCATGGATTAAGTAAATCTGTTTCTATTGAATGGGAAGCTGTTCCTAATGCAGTTCAATATTATATTTATTCTTGCTCAACTCCTTATGATACTTTTACAAAGGTTTCCGAAACAAAAGGAAGCGAAACTCAAATTATAATAGATGAAGAATCTGGAATTACAAAATATTACTGTGTAAGTGCGGTAAACTATTATGGAACAGTTTCTTTAAAAAGTGTTGTTACATGTGGTTCAACACTTTCTGTACCTATCATCACCGAAATAACTTCTGCAGAGGAAGGAGATTCCCTTACCGTAAACTGGTGGATGGATAACTGCAGACCAGAAACTTATGAAAGTAATATAAGCTATGAAATTTCTGTTTACCTGAATGCTACTTCGAATATAAAACAAAAGACACTTACTGCCAGCGGAAACTGTCGTTCTTTAACTGTTGATGACCTTATGTCTAAAACAGAATATTATTTTACAGTTGAAGCAATAAATTCAAATAATAAAGATAAAGAAATAAGTACAAGAACTTCGGCACTTACAGCTCACAGGGTAATTCCTGCTCCTGCTGCCGATTTTACAGTAACACAAGGTTCTATAAAAGATAAAGTTGAGCTTTCGTGGACACTGCCGCCAAAAGTATGGTACAGAACTACTTCGGGTTCAAGTGGATTTGAGCTTTATCCTTTGTATTTTGAAATTTACAGAAAAGAAGCAGGCTCTTCCGCTGATTTTGCTCTTCTTAAAAAAGAAACGATTACTGCGTATCCAGAAGATACCGCAACAGAAAGAACTCACACTTATACAGACAGCGATGTAACCCACGGCAAGCAGTATGAATATTATATTCAGTCATTTACAGACGGACTTGCAGACGGAAAGACTGTTACTGCCGATTCAAGTAAAACAAGTGTAGAAACAGGCTGGGCTTTAAGTGTGCCTAATCTTTCTATAAAATCTGATTACGAAAAAGAAGGGGGCACATTTACTTCAATAAACTTTATTTTGAATCTTGAGTTTGAAGCTTATGATGTTCCTTATACTTATGTACTTAAACGAACAGGCGAAAAACTTCCGGCCGAACAGACTTTTGGAGGCACGGCTTCAAAAGAACAAAGTTTTTCTTCAATAATGGAATTAAAGAATTATACAGATTCTTTCCCTTCTTCCGGTAAAACACTTGTAGACGAGAAAGGCTATTATTCTTATTGTGTAGAAATATATAAAGGGACAGAAGTTCTTGATACTGCCGAAGCTTCAGGAAAATACCTTGTTACAAATGATGCAAATGCAGTACCGGTAATAGAAAACTTTACGGTAGAAGAAGGCTATAAAGACAAGTTTGTGCTTTCATGGAAATTCAATTCTACATATACCTATATTCTTCACTGGAAAGATTATATTACAGGAAACAATGAAGTTTCAGAATTGAATGTTTCAGGAACTGATGGAAGTACAGTTACTTATAATCATATGGCTGCTTCGGGCAAGCAATACAGTTACCAGCTTGAGGCAGTTAAAGAAGGTCTTTCGACTTTTGCATATCCGAATAATGATTCTGCAGAAAAAGTTTATTATACACTTGGAACACCTTCACCTGTAATTACAGAATATGATTATGATAAAATCATCGTTCGCTGGGATTCTGTTCAGATGGCGCAGGCTTCTTATACAGTTTCTGCAAAATATGAAAATAATTCAACAGAGCTTTCAAACAGAACAAATACAACTATTACACAAAACGAAGATAATTCATTTACCTGTATATTCAACAATCCGGATTATAATGATGCTTTAAAATCGGGAAAAAATATAAAACTCGAAGTAAAAGCCAAAAGTTCAGCACAGTCAGGTCAGGAAACAACAAAAACTATAGATGTATGTACTGTTGGTCCTGCAAATATAAATCTTTCTGTTGCAACAGAACCTTCGCATAATGAAATTGTAACAACATGGAATAAAGTAGATGGTGCAAAAGGTTATATAATCCGTCGTATCTGCGGAATAAATAGTTTTGTGCAGGAGCCTGTAAGCTCTGCAGATGTTGATATTTATTATTATGATGGTACTACTTTGTATGCAGGCAGTGAACAGGTTGCCGATAAGCGTGCAGTCATCTCAAAAACAAATACAGGCTTTAAGCTTACAGATAAATATTGCGAGCCTGATAATTCTACAGATTCTTATGAAAGCAATCAGAGTTATATAAGCTGGGGTATTCCATATTCTTATTATGTAGTTCCTGTAAAAGAAACAGGTTCTGCTGATGATTTCAGCTGTGATGAAAGTTCAATCTCTATAAACGGCAAGTCTGCTTATACAAATGTAACAGTACAGCAAGGTGCAACTTATGGTTATGGTCTTAATGTAAAGGCACAAAAATCAGACAGTTCAACTGTGCAGATAATTGAATGGAAACAACCTTATATAACTTCCAATAATACTCCAAGTTTCTTCTACCGTGAAGCAGGAAGTTCTGCAAATACCTGGAAAAAAATTAATACTTATACCTTAAATGGAAATGAACAGGTAACATTTACACCGGAAACACAAACAGGAGCCTATGAATATCTTGTAGCATATAAACGCGCAAGTGCAGTTGCTGTTCCGCTTTCGTTGATTAATGATACAAAACTTGGTCTTTCTGCAGAAGAAAAACGAACGGAGTATAATTATTCAAACGGTGTAAATAAAGAAAAGGCAAATAAAGGCTACCTTCTTGCTGTAAATCTTAATGCAAATACAGGTACAGAAAAATCTGAAAATGTTTACTGGGATGAATGGGATTATGAAAACCGTTCTATTGGTCCGGATTCTGCAGAGCTTCGAATTAAAAATTATAATATTTCTGATCAATGGGTAAAAGTTGCCTCTCTTGATAAGAATCTTTATTATTCTTCCAAGTCTGAACCTCTTAATACAACTGTTACAAAGATAGACGATGTTACCGTAAACTTAAAACCAACAAAAATAATGGATGATGATTCTTCCCTTAAGGTAACTCCAGGCTATATGCAGGTACTTCGCGATGCAAAGCATTATTATTCCCTTGTTTTGACAAAAGGGGAGTTAAACTGTGTAGTTGCAGAGGACGACAGTGTTTATGCATATAGAGATATTGGTAATAAAGAATATGCTAAGATGGTTATGATTGTAATGAATGAAGCATTAAAGAAAATGGGAAAACTTGGTGATGATGAAGAAAAAGCTAATGATGGTTTTGGAGGATATGCAAGTTTTATACATCAAGGTGCTTTAAGTTACGATTATAATTTTGAGTTTAAGAATTATGCGCCTGTATTAACAATGCCATCAAGTAAATCTGCAAGAATACTAAAACTTAACTGTTCTTCAGGTGTATGTAAAAGAGATTTACCTGGAACAGCTGGTTATCCTAAATCAATTAATGAGATTACCTTTACAGTTTCAAAAACAGATGAAGAAATGCCGGATTCATATAATGGCACTATAACTTTCTCTATGGAAATTAAAGATCCTTTGTTTTCTAGTCTTACTATTACATGTACTATATCTGTAAAGAATACTACTACACTTTCAATGAATACTTGGGACGCTCTTCGTGTCTATGTTCCATTTGCTGTATGGAAAAACGAAGATTATTATGATGAAGCTCCTTCTTACGGCTGGTGGACAGAATGAAAAGATTTACTTTTTCCCTGATAATCCTTTGCGGTCTCCTTAATCTTTCCTGTTATTCATGGTATGAAGATAAAATTAACATGGATACAAAAACCCAGAAATTCAGTCTTTGGGAGCTTATGTACAAAGAACCGGAAATCACTTCTCTTGATGCACCAAAACAGCTTATGGTTTCTAAGGGAATGTACAGCGGTTCAATAAAGCTTCATTGGGATGAAGTACCTTATGCTACCTCTTACAGAATTGAACGCGCAGTAGTAGAAGCAGATATTAACGGAAACGCAGCAAGAATTCCTGATGAAGGTGATTTTGAAGTTCTTAAGAAACAGGTTTATTCAAATAATTACATTGACCTTATTCTTGCAGATCCAAAAGAATCAAACCTTGAGTATCAGAAAAAATATTATTACAGGGTTTCTGCAGAAAACATAAACAGAGGTCTAGAATCCAGCGAATTTACACAAATTTCAAATGAAAGTTCCGGCTGGCTTTTGTCGCCTCCTGCTCAAATAGAAGCGGCAAAGGGTGAAAATGAAGAATATATTGCAGTAAAATGGAGTCCTGTTCAGAATGCTTCAAGGTATTTAATCTACCGCGGCGAAAAAGAAAACGGCTTTGGAATGGAACAGATAGATTCTGTTTTGGGCAATATTACTTCATACAACAATTATCTGAATCAAAGCGAAAAGGGTATTGAATTCTATTATAAAATATGTGCTGTTCTAGAAAGCGGTTCTCAGTCTGCATTTACGGGGCTTGCAATGGGTTATTCTGCAAAATCTGGTGCACCGTCGGCTCCTACAAATATTCAAGTTACAAATGGAATGGCAGAATCATTAGATACTCTTAAAGTTACATGGAGCGCAGTTAATTCTTCGGCGGAATATACAATTACTTATAATCTTTACAGAACAAGTTCTGAAGAATCTATTTATACACTTGTTCGTGCAAATATTCCGGGGGCAACTACAGCCTTTGAAGATGCTTCAATTCCAAAACAGAAGACTCATGTAAAATACTATTATTATCTTCAGACTGTAAAAAAGTCTTCAGACGGCGAAACTTTCAAATCTCCATTCAGTAAAACAGGTCCGGATTCTACAACTCCTGCAGTGGGATGGCTTTTAAGTGCTCCAAAAAATTGCGAAGTTATAGATTCAGATAATAATACAGAAGTTATTGTAAAATGGACTCCTGCTGTAGGTTATGAAGATGTTGATTATTTCTATAATATTTACAGCAGCGACACTCTGGACGGAGATTTTTCAACAAATATAAAAAGCATGCTCGGTGGTTCTGAACTCACTCTTGGCGAAGATGGCTACTACAGCACAAAAGTCCTTAGGGAACCATTTTATAAAATTACAACAGTGCACATTACTACTAATGGAACTCTTGAAAGTGATTTGAGCCAGACTATTGCTCCGGCTCCACAAGCACCACGAAATGTTGTTGCTTCAAAAACAAGTGCACTCAACGGACTAGAAAAATATACTCCAAATACAAACGGGGTTTATCCGGTTATGATTATCTGGGAAGCACCGGAAGGAGAAACTCCTTATGCTTATTATGTATACCGTTCAACAAAACCTGATTCTTCATTCAGAAAAATTTCAGATAAGCCTGTTCAGGGTTTAAGCTTTATTGATGAAAATGAAACTGCTCGTCCTGGAACTCCATATTATTATAAGGTTGTTTCATTGAATATGCTCATTCAGGGAAAGAACAGCAATCAGCAGACAAACGATACTCTTGGTTATGGTGCTCTTACCCGCGACCAGTGGTTCAGGGAATACAATAAAACTGTAAAGAAATCACAGACAAAGCTCACGCTCATGCATAAGGCAAGTACAGATGCTCTTGGTTCAGAATCAAAAAGCGGTGACCTAAGTGGGTCTGTTTCTTATAATGCAGCAATGCAGGGATTAGGAGCCAGAATTACAATGCATTATGAAAACTATGCAGATTTCTATGTTCTGAATAATCCGGCAATGGGCTTCTACTTTATTTTAACGGGTGACACAAATACAACTGCAAACATGAGTGCTAATGGATCAATGGATGGTACAAACAGGGCTCTTCTTTCAAGTATGTATCCGGGTTATGCAAAATATAACGGTCTTGAAATAAAGGGTGGTGGAGCAGGCGGCGGCTACTATGTTGTCTGTACTCAGGATAAAAACGGTAATACTGTCTTAAGCGAAGGAAATGTAAGCTGGACAGTTGGTGAGGAATAATATGAAAAATAGAGTAAAAATATTTAGTTTTGTTGCAATACTTGTTATGGGGCTGTTTGCTTCCTGTTACACACCAAATCCTCTTTACGGAACATGGACAGATAATGACGGAAATAAAATTCAGTTTATAGATGACGGAACTTTTTCTGCAATGATAAAAGATTCCGACAATAAGCTTGTTTCTTACTCAGGCGACTGGACTACTGTAGATAATGTTCTGATTTTTACAATCAAGGGCGACAGTAATTATACACGCAATACAGAATGGGATCTTCGTGGCGCAATGCTTTATCTTACCTGGACTGCAAACAATAATACAAAAATGCTTGTGCTTTATCACACTGCAAGGTAGCTGGCATGAAAAAACTATTTATAATTCCTTTATTGTTTATGATTTCTCTTTCTGCATGGGCTGTGGATTTTAAAATTACTTTTGATGAAGGATTCAGCTTCTGCCAGCTTACAAGAATAGAAAAACTTGAAGACCGTTCAAACTTTGTCCGCGAAAACCTTATGCTTGGTGCTTATTTTTCTACACAGACTGTAGGATTTCCTGTCTGCGATTTACAGCTTGATATAAGCGCTTACTATCCATTTTACCAGGCCTTTAACGGAATGAAGCAACAGCCAAAAAATATTATAAGTTATGCTTTTGACGGATATTTAGCTATTCACGGAACTTATGACAGATTTAAGTATGTGCTTATTACCGGAAGTATTGGTATGCACTATATGTACCAGCTTACAGATGAGTATCATATGAATTACCTTGGACTTGGTGCAACGCTTGGAATTGAATTCCCAATTTCGCGCGGATGGACAATTGTAAACAGAAACTTCTTTTCGTACGACAACGCAAATCTGGGCAAAAATAAACTGGTACAACCATTTTATGCGTCGTACCAGTATCATATAAACTTAGGCGTTAGATTTTCAAAAAGAGTGCGTAATTCTTTCAGTTATATAGATTCTCGGGTCAAGCCCGAGAATGACACACAGGATGTGGTCCCTGAGCCTACAGGGGTCCCTGAGCCTGTCGAAGGGCATGAGACTACAGACGCTCTTTAATAGCCGCGATGTATTCCCAAGAGTTCAACACTTTCTTAGCAGCAGGCTCTGCAATGCGTGCAATGTCGCCTGTCATGTAGCCTTCTTCAATTGTCTGCAAGGTTGCTTTTTCAAGACGCTTTGCAAAATCAACTAATTCAGGAGTTCCATCAAGCTCGCCGCGTTTTGCAAGGGCACCTGTCCAGGCAAAAATTGTTGCTACAGGGTTTGTAGAAGTTTTTTCTCCCTTGAGGTAGCGGTAGTAGTGCTTCTGAACTGTACCGTGGCTTGCTTCATATTCAAAGTTTCCGTCAGGGCTAACAAGAACAGAAGTCATCATTGCGAGGCTTCCACATGCGCTGGCAATCATATCACTCATAACGTCGCCGTCATAGTTCTTTGTGGCCCACATAAAGCCGCCTTCTGACCTCATAACACGGGCAACAGCATCGTCAATCAAAGTGTAGAAGTATTCAATTCCGGCAGCTTCAAACTTTTCTTTGTATTCTTCGTCATAAACACGCTGGAAAATTGCCTTGAAGTTTCCGTCGTAGATTTTAGAAATTGTATCTTTTGCGCCAAACCAGACGCTTACCTTTTTATCAAGGGCGTAAGTAAAGCAGCAGCGGGCAAAGCATTCGATTGAGTTATCAAGATTGTGGATACCCTGAATGATTCCAGGTCCTTTCATGTCCATAATAGTTTTGCGGATTTCTTTTCCGTCTACGCCAGTGAAAACAAGTTCTGCTTTTCCGGCAGTAGGACATTTAATTTCGCAGTTTTTATAAACATCACCGTAAGCATGGCGGCCAAGAACAATAGGCTTTTTCCAGCAGCTTACAGTTCCGTGAATGTTGTTTACAAAAATAGGCTCGCGGAAAACTGTTCCGTCAAGCTCTGCACGGATAATTCCGTTTGGAGAAGGGGTGAGCTGCTTGAGCTTATATTCTTCTACACGTGCCTGGTTAGAAGTGATTGTTGCACACTTTACACCAACATGAAGACGTTTAATTGCGCTAGCTGCCTCGTATGTAATCTTGTCATCAGAGTCGTCGCGGCTCTTAAGACCAAGGTCGTAATATTCAGTCTTTAAATCAATATAAGGCAAAAGGAGTTCATCCTTAATTACCTTCCACAAAACTCTTGTCATTTCATCGCCGTCTAATTCAGCGATCGCATTTTTCATTTGAATCTTTGCCATAATGTGACATTATATAGAAAAGATAAAAATTATACAAATGCAATCTTGTGGAAAAAATAATTGCTGCTCCCGTGGAAATTAATTTTTCAGATTGCTTTATATATAAGTATTTCATTATAATGTTAAATTATGACAAAGCTACTTATTTCAACTATCTTGGTTAATGTTTTAGGACTGGTGCTGGTGATACCGGTGGAGTTTTTTTGGTGGGCGGTGCCTTCCTGGTTTGCAACACTTGTGGCGCTGGCTGCTTTAGTTCTTGATGTTTTATATATTGTAAAGGCTGGGCGGGGGAAGAGACGGTTTTCAAAAGTTCTTCTTACCTGTTTAACTGTTTATAGTGTGCTTACAATGCTGTTTTTTGCTTTTTGTTTTCCGTATTGGAACAGCAATGTGTACAAAAGAAATGTAAAAAATGTTGCGCTTTCATATGATACTAAGCTTACCCAGAAGCAGGCGCTGCAGGATCTGGACTATGCCTTTAAGCAGCTGAACAGAATTCATCCGGCAATGCTTGATAAAAATGGTGAAGATTACAAAAAGGTGAGGGCTGCTTACGAGACTGCGCGTAATACAATCAGTCAAAAAGATTCAACAACAGTTGTAGAACTGAATCAGCATATAGAACGCTTTCTTTCTGTTCTTGGGGATGCTCACTCTTATGCAAAAGCATATTATGGAGACGCTCGTTATATGAAGTATGTGGACCAGATAAACGACGAAGATTATTTATTTGTTGAATTTGAAGGCATCCCTTACGAAGAGCTTTTGCAGCAGAAAAAAGATTTGTTCAGTTACGAAAGCGAGCTCTGGGCTTTACCAGATTTACGCGATTACACAATCTACTATCAGTATCTTATTTTCCTTGGTTACGATTTAGAAAAACCTGTTACCTATACTCTTGAAAAAACTGAAAAAGACGGCAGCAAAACTACAAAACATCTTACAGTAACAAAAGATGATTTTTTACCTCTATCTGAATATCTTGAATATAATAAAAAATACCGCGAGCAGAAAAAGCAGGAATCAGCAACATCATCTTCGTTCTGTTCCTATGAAATTGATAAGGATCATGATGTTGCAGTATTAACTTTAACTTCCTGCGAAAACAATGCAGAATACAAAAACTGCCTGCGCCAGATGTTTACAGAAGTCAAGGAGAATAATATAGGCAATGTTGCAGTTGATGTTCGCAAAAACGGCGGCGGTTCATCGCTTGTAATCAATAACTTTATTAAATATCTTGATACAGATGATTTTTACGAGCCTACTTGTTCTTCTCGTCTGGGTCCATTCCTTGTAAAGTCAGGCACTGGGCGTAAAATAAATCACCGCATAAATGATTTACTTTTTACAGGTAATGTTTACATTCTTAGTTCCGTAAAAAGCTTCAGCTCAGCAATGATGTTCCCTCAGATGATTAAAGATAATGGACTTGGAAAAGTAATCGGTCAGGCTCCTGCAAATAATCCTAACGGCTACGGAGACGTCGTTCATTTTAATATGCCAAACTCAAGAATCTTCATGCAGGTTTCCTACAAAAAATTCCACCGTGTAAATCAAAACACAACAGAAAAATACGTAGAGCCTGATTATCCGTGTTCAACTTCAGAAACCCTGGATGTACTTTATTCTCTGACAAAATGAGAAAGTGATTTTATGGAAGCTGCAGCAAAAAGCCAGTATCAATTTTTTGATTATTGTTCAATTTTCGACATCTCATTTTTTATAACAGTCCATTGTTCAGAAATATCATTAATCATAATAAAACCCGCATAATCATTATATTTCAATTTAAACCAAACATTACCAACTTTATCATATGAAATATCTAACAGTTCGAGTTTTTCATTATTATATATTTTTCTAACAATCTCAGATTGTTTATCTGGATTTTTATACATTAGCGACGTCTTATTTGTAAAAAAATATTTATTATCTAAATTGTTATTGATTGAAATATTTTGTTTATCGTGTAAAATTATTTTAGGAGACTCTATTAATATTTTTTCTTTTTTTGATAAAATATCTTTTTTATTGATTTTTACAAAATACTTATAAAGTTTTCTGCAATCGTTTTTTATTGTCACTTCTGAACCTATCCATAACAAATAGAACTCAACAAAAACAAAATCTTTATCTTCATAAAAAGTTGTAAGACGAGGTATTATTCCACTTCCTTCCCAAATAATTGAAACATCATTTTTATTTCGATAAACAAAATATGCTATTTCATACTTATCTTCATCAACAAAAGAAACTCCATATGGTAATTCAATTTCATCAAAAACTGAAGTAAATTTTTCCAACGAATAACAATCGCTTAGAAAAAAAAATAACAGTAATAAAAGTAATATTTTTCTCATCATTTATATTACCCAGCTTAAGACCTGCCTCCTGTGCTGTCTTATACTGTCGAAGGGTGACCCGACAATCTTTTTTATTCTTCAATTATTTTTTCTACTTGTTCAACCGTCATGCCTAGCGATTTTGCAATCAGTTCCACAGAAGCTCCATTTGAATAAAAACTTTTGGCAAGTTCCATGGCTTTTTGTTGTGCGCCTTCTTGCATACCTATAGCAATTCCTTCTTCTCGGGCTTCTTCCTGTTTTACGGCGATATCCATTTTGTAATCATATTTTGCACACAACATATTAATTACCTCCCGGGATTTTCTATCCAGATAATCTTTTAGGATTCCTTGTTCCATCGCAATTTCAATTGCCTTTTTGAAAGACTTTTTTGGAAAAAGTTTGTTGTAATTATGCTCAACAATTTCTATGAACTGACAATACTGTTTAAGTATACTGCACTTTTTTACAACGGGCAACAATTTTGAAGAGGAGCAGTTTTTTACAGTAACGACAAGTTCCAGTTTGCTGCTGTCTTTTGTATAAAATGCATCGGAAAGCCTTAGTTCCTGTTCTTCAGGCAGTTCTTTCTTTCCCACATACACAACATAAAAATCAGGATTAGGAAGTTTGTAGACTTTTTCTGCATAGCGCGCCTTTACAGGAACTATTCCTTCATAAATGCGTGTCACATACTCAAGACATCGTAACGGCATGTTTTCATTTACCGTAGACTGATGCTCAACCAATACAATAAGCTTGCCGTTTATTTCCCAACTTACATCATTATTGAACGTTTTATAAAGAGTTTGCTCAATAATCTTACGTTCAAGCTCGACTTCATTAAGCTTAAAATCGTTTCCCGAAAGCGCGTTGTACAGTTCTATGAAGTTCTTCTTTGCATCCCTGTCGCTTCCAAATAAATCTGTGAATACAGAATCCTTATACTTTCTGTTCCAAAATGCCATACATGGCCTCCTTTAATTTTTCCGGGACATCACAGAGCAACCCGCTCATATAATTGTGTCCCTAAAAAAATAATGGAAACCATCTGCAGAATGTGGCAGGCGCAAAACTATGCATATATAATATTGCCAAAATTTAACAAAAGAGGAAGAAATTTCATGAAATTTTTCGAAAATCATTAAATATTTATTACATTTTATGATATAGCAATCTGTAATATTTTTTTGGATGGCAAACATGAGGGAAGCAGATACCGCAATTGTCAATAAAAAAGATGTCAGTTTCATCATAGTTACTATATAAACAACAGGAATCGGTGCTTGAATACAATTTTTTTCTATATTCCCAATACCTTAAAAATATGATATTCTTTGTAGAAACGAGGAACAATTCATGAAACTTTTCAATTCTGGTGTAATTTACGAAAACGGAGCTCTTCGCGAGGCAGCTGCTTCTGCTGACGGAGCTAAAAAAACACTTGCTTATTCAATTTTGCAGAAACATAACACAAGCGGTGATGACAAAAAGCTTAAAATCAAATTCGATAAAATCACTTCACACGATATTACATACGTAGGAATTATTCAGACAGCCAGAGCTTCTGGTCTTGAAAAATTTCCTCTTCCTTATGTTCTTACAAACTGTCATAACTCTCTTTGTGCAGTAGGTGGAACAATCAACGAAGATGACCACATGTTCGGTCTTACCTGTGCACAAAAATACGGCGGAATCTATGTTCCTCCACATCAGGCAGTAATCCATCAGTTTGCCCGCGAAATGCTTGCAAAGTGCGGCGACATGATTTTGGGTTCAGACAGCCACACACGCTATGGTGCACTTGGAACAATGGCAATTGGTGAAGGCGGTGGCGAACTTGCAAAGCAGCTTTTGAACAAAACTTATGATGTTGCTTACCCTGGAGTAGTTGCAATTTATCTTACAGGAAGCCCAGTACCGGGAGTTGGACCACAGGACGTTGCTCTTGCAATCATCAAAGCTGTTTTTGATAACGGCTATGTAAAGAATAAGGTAATGGAATTTGTTGGACCAGGTGTTAAAAATCTTTCTGCCGATTTTCGTATTGGTGTAGATGTAATGACAACAGAAACAACTTGTCTTTCTTCAATCTGGACAACAGACGAAAAAATCCGCGAGTTCTATGCAATCCACGGACGAGAAGGGGATTATAAAGAACTTAATCCAGGCGAAGGTGCTTACTATGACGGCGCAATTGAAATTGATCTTGGCGAAATCCGCCCAATGATTGCAATGCCGTTCCACCCAAGCTGCGCTTATACAATTGACGAAGTAAACAAAAATCTTATGGATGTTCTTGAAGCAGCAGAACAGCGTGCAAAGGTAAGCTTTGGCGATAAGGTAAACTTCAGCCTTAAAGAAAAGGTTATAGACGGAAAGCTTTACGTAGACCAGGGTGTAATTGCAGGTTGTGCAGGCGGTGGATTTGAAAACATCTGTGCAGCTGCAGATATCCTTAAAGGCAAGGATACTGGAAACGGTAAGTTCCTCCTGAACGTATATCCGGCTTCTATGCCTGTTTACATGGAGCTTATGAAAAACGGAGCCTTTGCTTCTCTTATTGACGCTGGTGCAATTGTTAAGACTGCTTTCTGCGGACCATGTTTTGGTGCCGGCGATACTCCTGCAAACGGAGCATTCTCTATCCGCCATTCAACAAGAAACTTCCCTAACCGCGAAGGTTCAAAAATCCAGAACGGACAGCTTTCTTCAGTTGCACTTATGGACGCACGTTCAATTGCCGCAACAGCCGCAAACAAAGGCTTCCTTACAGCTGCAACAGAATTCGATACAGAGTTCAGCGGTAAAAAATATTTCTTTGACAAGACAATTTACGAAAAACGCGTATACGACTCAAAAGGCGTTGCTCATCCGGAAGTTCAGATTCAGTTTGGACCAAATATCAAAGACTGGCCTGAGCAGAAGGCACTTGCAGATGACCTTCTCATTAAGGTAGTATCAGAAATCCACGACCCTGTAACAACAACAGACGAGCTCATTCCTTCTGGTGAAACTTCTTCTTTCCGTTCAAATCCTCTTGGACTTGCAGAGTTCACACTCAGCCGAAAGGATCCTGCATACGTAGGCAGTGCAAAGGCTGTTCGTGACCTTACAGACGACATAAAAGCAGAAATCAAAACTGCTGTAGAAAACCTCGGCAAAAAAGACGCAGAACTTGGTAAACGCGCAGCAGCTGCCGGAACAGGTTCAACAATCTTTGCAGTTAAGCCTGGTGATGGTTCTGCACGCGAACAAGCTGCAAGCTGTCAGAGAGTTCTTGGAGCCAGCGCAAACATTGCAAACGAATATGCAACAAAACGCTATCGTTCAAACCTCATTAACTGGGGTATGCTTCCATTTATTTACAAGGATGGCGACAAGAATCTTCCTTTTGCAAACGGAGACTATGTATTCATTCCTGGCGTAAAGAAGATGATAGAAGAAAAACTTCCTTCAATCAAAGCATATGCTGTAAAAGCAAACGGATCAGTAAATGAGTTTGAACTTAGCGTAGGCGACCTTACCGACGACGAGCGCAAAATCATCCTCGCCGGATGTCTGATAAACTTTTATCGTAGTTAATATGTCATTGTCGGGCTTGACCCGACAATCTCTTTTTCCTATTGCAAATTCGTCATTATAGAATATAATGGAAATAATATGAAATTTAAGCTTTTTTTTGTTTCTATCATTAGTATCTTGCTTGCTTTTGTTACCTCTTGTAATGATGGTGATGACCCTAGACTCTATTTAACCGATTTTTACTGGGCACCTACAACAGAAAAAAGCGATATTTCCGAAGCCGAAAATCTTGTTTTCCAGAAAATCCCAAAGCTTGAATATAAAAATATCCGTAAGCTTGTCGGAGCTTCTGGAGAATATGTCTGGATTAAAACAACCTTTACACTCCCTGATGAACTCAAAGGCGATGACCTTTCCATGCTTGTTCCATATATGCATTTTGCAGAAGAGCTTTATCTTAATGGTAAATATATAGATGACTATGGAATAATGGAAGGCGGTGCAGACTCTTCAGAAATTCAGGAAGCCGGCTTTATGGCTCATCTTTTTGATTTCCCTGTAGACTTTATAAATCAGGAAGGCGAAAATACAGTTCTTATAAAGCTCTTTTCTTTAGGAAGCGGTTCAATCTGCGGAAAAATATTTGTAGGATTCCGCCAGGATGCCTGGAGTACTTCAGATAAGCTTACCTTCTGGCATTCACGTATTTATATCTTCCTTGAAGGAATCATGCTTTGTGTAAGCATCTTCTTCCTTATGATATTTTTTGCTTACCGAAAAGAACGCATTTACATTTATTTTTCTTTGCTTAATCTTTTGTCCTTTATATTCTTCTCAACCTTATTTGCCGGTGATCTTCCGTGGGTTGGTTTCCATGGTGGCATAAGTTATTTCTGGTTTTACAAGCTTGCAAAATGTGCTACTTTCTTTGGACTGGAATATCTTTTCTCTCTGTTTATTTTCGATTATCTGGAAATGAAGCATACACTTGCAGAAAGAATTGTACGAGGAATGTATCTTTTTGCTGCTGTAATTCTTTGTGTTACAGCACCAACATATTATGATTTAATGAACATTTCTCATTTTATTATCTGGCTTTCTGTACTTGATATTCAATTAGCGATTGGTATGATTCTTATAAATCTTAGAAAATCTGTTAAACGCGAAAAGGCTCGTCTTCTACTTATTACACTTGCGCCGTTCCTTATTACAGTAAATGCAGATTTTATAATCAAGACCTTTGCAAATAATATAGAGCTTCCATATTATTCAATGTACGGCTGGATTGGAACAGTAATGATTTTCTTCCTTTCCTTCACATCTGATTATCAGAAAATCAGTAAACGTCTTGAATATCTTAATACAGAACTTAAGAATGAAGTTGGAGAGCAGACACGCCAGCTTAAAGAAGCAAATGAAAGTCTTGAACATGAAATGGAAATTGCTTCAGAAGACATGCACATGGCTGCAATCGTTCAGCAGAAGTTCTTCTATGTTCCGGATATTGAATTTGAAAACTGGGATTATGCAGTATGTTACGAACCTCTTTCTCAGGTTTCGGGCGACCTTTTCAATTTCTTCTATGATGATAATAAGCTTAACGGTGTTTCACTTTTCGACGCTTCGGGCCACGGAGTTGCAGCAAGCCTTATTACAATGCTTTCAGAAAATATAATCCGCCAGGTTTATATAGACCAGTATCAGACTACTGAATCACTCGGACAGATTCTTACAAATATAAATACTTCTCTTATAGATGCAAAAGGCGAGGTAGATAATTTCTTAACAGGTATCCTCCTTAAAATAACAGACAACGATGACGGAACTTCAAAAATTAATATTGCAAATGCAGGCCATCCGCGTCCGTTCATTTATAAGAGCCAGGAAGATATGGTAATGGAGCTGCAGCCTCCAAGTGATGATTATGTATTCGGCCCAATTGGTATAAATGGAATAGAGCACAATTATCTTGATTATGAACTTCAGATGCAGTCGGGCGATGTGCTTATTTTGTACACAGACGGTCTTACAGAAACAATGAACATTCACCGTGAAGATTTTGGTAAGTCGAGCGTACAGGCTTTGCTGCAAAGAAACAATAAAAAGAGCGCAAAAGATATTATGAACATAATAATGCGTAAGTTAAACGAACACTCATCCGGTGCTGCCCGTTCAGATGATATTACAGCTATTATTATAAAGCGAAAATAATTAAGGTTTATTCCTGCTGTAAAGTTTCTGTAAGCTTTTCTACAGAATCAGAGTTTTCTTTTGCAATTTTCTGAACAGAAATAAGAGCCTCTTCAACAGTATTAATCTGTGTTTCCATATTCTGAACACGATCCTTTATTTCAGAAACAAATTCAGAAATAGAATGGAACGCTTCATCTTCGTTGTTAATCTTTTCTACAGATTGAGAAACAAGCATGTTAGAAGTTTCAGAAGTTTGAACAATGTTATTTACAGAAACAAGTACGTCATCAACCCAGGTACTGATTTTTCCAATCTGCAGAAGAATTTCTTCAATACCGGTAATTGTACTCTTAAGGCTTTCGTTACTTGTGTTTGTATAATTAATACAGTCCTGTGCAGTAATTGTTGCAGTACTTACAAGCTCTATAACCTGATTCAATTCTTCTTCAATGTTATGTGCGTTTTTATTTGTTTCATCAGAAAGCTTACGGATTTCCTGCGCAATTACAGAAAAGCCTTTACCAAGAGTTCCGGCGTGTGCAGCTTCAATAGAGGCGTTCATAGCTAAAAGACCTGTTCTTCCGGCAATTGCATTTACTGTATTTACAAAATTAGAAATAGTAGCAGTAGATTGCTGTACCTTTTCTACTTCATTTACAAGCTCACTGATTTTTGTCTGCTGGCCAAGAATGCTTTCTTCCATAAGCTTCATAGATTCTTTACGTTCGTCTGCAATGCGGCTTATGTTCTGAATATTCTGCGAAATATCTGTCATTGCAGTTGAAGTCTGAGCAAGGGAATCGCTTTGTTCTTCAATATTTGTTTTCATGTTCTGAACATGTTCTTTAATCTGGTTCGAAGAATTACTTATTGTTATTGTCTGTTCAGAAAGAATGTTCGACTGTGAATTCAAATAATCATAAAGATTTTTGATTACAGCAAAAGAGTTCGAAAGATTTTCAATCTGCTGATTCAAAACTGTTCCAATTTCAAGATTTTCTGAACTCTGGTTAAGTACGCTCTTAAGAGTAGCAAGAGAAGAGTCTGTAAGATTTTTTTCGGAAACAGCTTTGTCATTAATCAAATCTTTCTGCTTGTTTAAAAGAAGAATTGCGCTGTTTGAGCCCAAAAATGCAATAGTGCCGATTACAATTGCAGAAATAGTTTCCTTCATATCAATTGCCATAAAGTCATCAAAAAGAAGGACAATTGCGGCAATCCAGATTACTCCCGAAAGTCCAAAAAAGTAATACAACTGTTTTTTATCTATTGAAAAAATCTGATTAAAAATTGCCATAACGACAATAAAGCACATTGAACGGTAAATTTCAAAAATATCTTTATCATCATGAAGCAGGAAAACAATTGCAATAATTGCTATAAGAATACCGGTCGAATCAAGCATAAGACCAGGTTTAATTTTGTCGCGCTTAATAAGAATAAGGGATATTAGAAAGCACAAAAATGCAAGGGCAGATCCGCAGGCTGTAAGGTATGTTCCACGAAGCATTTCTGCTGCAAAGGTTGTTCCAAAACCACATAAGAATATGAGGTTTCCATAAATTGTAGTTGGTAATTGGGCTATGTCTTTAAATGACTTTTTTTCCATTATTTCTTCCGAAGGAAGAAAAAGCTGCACAAATCTGTTCATAGTAAAATTATAACACATTTTTTTTAATAGGTTAAACAAAATTTCATAAAACTGTGGTATAATTAATGAATCAGGAGGATCATATGGTAGATTACACAGAAGGTTCAGGAAAGCAGTATCACACAGGTGTAGGTCCTGATGATATTGGTAAATATATTATTATGCCGGGAGACCCAAAACGATGTGCAAAAATCGCCGAACATTTTGAAAACGCAAAGCTTGTTGCCGATGTTCGTGAATATACAACTTATACAGGGTATCTTGAAGGTGAAAAAGTAAGTGTAACTTCTACCGGAATAGGCGGTCCTTCTGCAAGCATTGCTATAGACGAGCTTGCAAAATGCGGTGCCCATACATTTATTCGTGTTGGAACCTGCGGTGGTATGCAGGAAGAAGTAATGGGCGGAGACATTGTTATTGCAACAGGAGCCGTACGCATGGAAGGTACAAGCCGCGAATTTGCTCCAATTGAATATCCGGCTGTTCCTAATCTTGATTGTGTAAATGCACTGGTAAGGGCAGCAAAAACATTGGGCGCTCCTCATCATGTTGGAGTAGTTCAGTGTAAGGATTCTTTCTTTGGTCAGCACGAGCCTGAAGTTATGCCTGTAAGCTACGAACTTGAAAATAAGTGGCAGGCATGGCTCCGCATGGGTTGTCTTGCAAGCGAAATGGAAAGTGCTGCTTTGTTTATAGCAGGCCAGTTCTTAAAGGTTAGGGTAGGAAGCTGCTTCCTTGTTGTAGCAAACCAGGAACGCGCAAAAAAAGGCCTGCCGAATAAGCAGGCCCATGATACTGAGTTAGCAATTAGTGTTGCAGTAGAAGCATTGCGAACACTTATTAAAAACGATCACGCGTGAGCTGTGTAACTTGTAACTCCAAGAACTGTCTCACCGTCAATCTGTGCAGCGCGTGGGCTGTCAAACTCAACTTTAATATCTTTTCCTGTAAAGACCATACAGTTTTTAGAGAATTTAATATGTTCTCCTGTAAAAATCTTTGAGAAAATAATCAACGGACGGATTCTTCCTTTTCCGCGGAATACAAGTACAGAAAGTGTTCTTGCAGGATTAGCTCTGTCCTGATCAGGGCAGGCCATCATACCGCCGCCATAAAAACGTCCTTTCATTGTTGCACAAAGATAAACGTTCTTAAAGTTGTATTCTTTTCCGTCTACTGTAAGCTTTGCATTTGTTTTCTTGTACTGATAAAGTGCACCCTTAATTGCAATAGGAGTGTAGTTAATAGGCTTTTCGCTGTTTTTTGCACGGATTTTATCTCCTACCTCGCAGCACCAGCCGTCAATTCCGTAGCCAACACCATTTATGAATTTACGTGTCTTGCCATTAATTGTAACAAGCGGAAGATTGTTAATGTAATTGTTAAGATTGATAAGTACTGTATCTGCTTTTCCATGAATATCACGGTTAAAGTCGTTACCACTTCCAAGAGGGAAATAGAAAACAGGCTTTCTAAGGTCAGATTCATCTACTTCATTAATAAAGCGGTTGATTGTTCCGTCTCCACCACAAAGAACAACGCGTTCGTCATCCCTTACATCGTGCATGAACGATTTGTAGTTAAAAACATTAGACATTTCAACATAATTTAATTCGTTATTAGCAAGAATTTCATCCAGCTGATAAACATTTCTCTTAGCCGATCTGTTTCCAGACTGAGGATTAAAAAGAATCAGATATTTGGCGTTCATTTTAAACTCCTGTTAGAGGCCACTGGCGGCCTTTTTTTTATATATAATATTGTATTCCTAATATTGAAAAAAAACAAGTAAATCGATTTATATATATTGCATATTTTTGCAAAAAACTGTATATTTTATGTATATTTATGCAAAAATAGTGTCGCAGGAGGCATATTATGGCAAAAGATAAGGTAGTTCTTGCTTATTCGGGTGGACTTGATACAACAGTTATCATCCCATGGCTCAAAGAAAATTATGATTATGATGTAATCGCCGTTTGTATTGATGTTGGACAGGGCGATGACTGGGCAAGCATTAAAGCTCGTGCTCTTAAAACAGGTGCTTCGGCATGTTATGTTGTAGATGCACGTCAGGAATATATTGAAGAATACATCTGGCCGGCTCTTAAGGCAAATGCAGTTTACGAAGATGAATATCTTCTTGGAACTTCTACAGCTCGTCCTTTGATTGGAAAGATTCTTGTAGAATATGCACGCCAGGAAGGTGCTGTTGCAATTTGTCACGGTGCTACAGGTAAGGGTAATGATCAGGTTCGTTTTGAACTTGCAATCAAAGCTTTTGCTCCAGATATCAAAGTAATTGCTGCATGGCGCGATGACAAATGGAACATGGACAGCCGTGAAGCAGAAATCAAGTATCTTGAAGACCGCGGGCTTGAAGTTCCTATGAAAAAGGATCAGTCATACAGCCGTGATGAAAATATCTGGCATCTTAGCCACGAAGGTCTTGAACTTGAAAAGACAGAAAATGAACCAAACTACAAGCACATGCTCAAAAATACATGTGTACCTGAAGAAGCTCCTGCCGAAGGTGAATATGTAGAAATTCAGTTCGAAAAGGGTATTCCAGTTGCTTTGAACGGTAAAAAGATGAATGCACTTGATTTGCTCAATGAATTGAACGTAATTGGTGGAAGAAACGGTGTTGGTCTTGTAGATATCTGTGAAAACCGCTGTGTTGGTATGAAGAGCCGTGGCGTTTATGAAACACCGGGTGGAGCAATCCTTTACTTTGCACACAGAATGATGGATCATCTTTGCCTTGACCGCGATACATACCACTACAAGCAGCAGATTGCTATCAAGATTGGTGAACTTATCTATGATGGAAAATGGTT
>JAGCDP010000040.1 GCA_017651065.1 Treponema sp. | reverse complement strand
GGTAATGGGGGCGGCGCTGAGCCCCTATTGTTTGTGACTGGGAGCCACTATATGATTTTTTTTATCTTCCCAAAATCTCTTTGTTCTACTATAATATTTTGACTTATAATGTTAATTATTATATGGGAGCAACTATGACATATTCGTATTTCCCGGGATGTACGCTCAAAAACAAGGCTCTTGACCTTGATAAGTATGCGCGCGTTTCGGAGGAAGCATTTGGGTTCACTCTTGAAGAGATACCTGAATGGCAGTGCTGCGGCGGCGAATATCCAATGGGCAAAGATGAAATTGCTACAAAGCTTTCTTCTGTCAGAGCCCTTGCCGCTTCTCGCGATGCCGGTCACGATCTTGTTACGCTTTGTTCCGCCTGCTACAACGTTATCAAACAGGTTAATAACGATGTTCAGACAGACGAATTTGTAGACTTTAAGGTGAACAATTATCTCAAAACTGATGAGATTGAGTATCACGGAGAAACAAAGGTACTTCATTACCTCGAAATCCTTCGTGATGTGGTTGGATGGGACAATGTAAAGGCTGCAGTTAAAAATCCTTTCACAGGAAAGAAAATCGGCGCTTATTACGGCTGTCTTCTTCTTCGTCCGGGCAAGGTTTTACAGCTTGATGACCCTGAAAATCCAAAAATTCTTGAAGATTTTATTAAGGCCATTGGCGGTACCCCTGTAATTTACGGCCAGCGCAATGAATGCTGCGGTGCCTACACAATGTTCGAAGACGAATCAATTCCTGCCTCACGCACAAAAAAGATTCTCGGCAACGCAGAAGACATGGGAGCAGATTTCCTTGTAACTTCATGCCCACTTTGCCGCTACAACCTTCTTAAAAACAAGGGAGACAGCAAGCTTGATGTAATTTACTTTACAGAACTTCTTGCCAAGGCCCTGGGATTAAAGGAGGCCAAGTAATGTTAGCAAATGAAGAACTCTTAAAAGAACAGATTCTGCTTAAATGTGGTGTTAATCCTAAAAAATGTATGGTTTGCGGTAAGTGTTCAGGCACCTGCCCTAACTATGATTCAATGGAATATCATCCGCATCAGTTTGTTCAGATGGTAGAAAATAGCGAAATAGGTAAATTGCTCGAAACAAAATCAATTTATGCCTGTCTCAGCTGTTTTGCATGTCTTGAACGCTGTCCACGTCAGGTAGAACCTGCAAAATTGATTGACGCAGTACGTCAGGTTGTTGAAGGCTCACGCGGCCCTCATCATTTGGATCCAGTACAAGTTCCGGAGCACCTTGATGACGATATCCCACAGCAGGCTATCGTAAGTGCATTCCGCAAATATAAAAAGTAAGAGGTGGCATAGATTATGGAAAGAATTGGTGTTTTTATATGTCACTGTGGTACTAATATTGCCGGAACAGTAGACGTAGAAAAAGTAACAGAAGAGCTTGCAAAGGTTCCTGGAGTTGTTTATTCAACCCATTACACCTACATGTGTTCTTCTGCCGGTCAAAAGATGATTGAAGACCAGATCAAAGAAAACAAGCTTACAGGCGTTGTTCTTTGTTCTTGTTCTCCACGTATGCACGAAAAAACCTTCCGTTCATGCGCAGAACGTGCCGGTCTTAACGGTTATAAAGTTGAAATTGCAAATATCCGCGAACAGACTTCATGGGTTTGTAAGGATATGGAACAGGGCACCGAAAAAGCCATTGCTCTTGGTAAAGCTGCCATTGCAAAAACAATCCTTGATACTCCGCTTATCGAAGGCGAAACTCCTGTAACAAAGAGAGCACTCGTAATTGGTGGTGGTATTGCAGGTATTACAGCAGCACTTGATATTGCAGATGCAGGTTTCCCTGTTGATATCGTAGAGAAAAAGCCAACAGTCGGCGGTAAGATGGCAATGCTCGATAAGACATTCCCTACTCTTGACTGTGCTTCTTGTATCGTAACTCCAAAAATGACAGAAGTTAGCCAGAACCCTAACATCAGGATTCTTTCATACTCTGAGGTTGTTGGAGTAAAGGGTTACATCGGAAACTTCCAGGTAGATATTAAGCGTCATGCTCGCTATGTTGATGAAGTTAAGTGTACCGGTTGTGGTGAATGTATTGAAAAGTGTCCTAACAAAAAGGTTCCTAACGACTTTAATATGAACCTTGATACTAAAAAGGCAATTTTCATTCCTTTTGCACAGGCTGTTCCTAAAGTTGCAACAATCGATGCTGAATATTGTCTGCACATGAAGGCTCTGGCTAAGGGAAAGGACGGTGTCTGCGGCTTCTGCGAAAAAGCATGTGGTACAGGCGCTATCAACTTCCACGATACAGACAAGGTTATTACAGAAGGTTATGGTGCAATCATCGTAGCAACCGGTTATAACCCAATTGATTTGAATAAGTTTGATGAATTTGCATATAGTCAAAGTCCTGATGTTGTTTCTTCTCTTGAGTTTGAAAGACTTTGTAATGCATCTGGACCTACAAACGGTCACCTTAAGCGCCCGTCAGACGGTAAAGAACCAAAGACTATCGTATTTGTTCAGTGTGTTGGTTCCCGCTGTTCTGCAGATGCAACAAAGGGTCACGAATACTGCTCTAAGGTCTGCTGTATGTACACTGCAAAGCATGCAATTTTGACCCGCGACCATTACCCGGATACAAACTGTTATGTATTCTATATTGATGTCCGCACTCCTGGTAAGAACTTTGATGAATTCTACCGCCGTGCTGTTGAACAGTATGGAGTTCACTACATTAAGGGTATGGTTGGTAAGGTAACTCCTTTGAGCGACGGAACTCTAGATGTTCAGGGAAGTGATTTGATTTTGAACAAGCAGGTTCACATCAAGGCAGATATGGTTGTTCTTGCAGCTTCTATTGAAGCAGACAAGTCAGCCCGCCCTCTTGCAACTATGCTTACAACTTCTATGGACAACAACGACTTCTTCTTAGAAGCACACGCAAAGCTTCGTCCAGTAGAAAGCCCTACTGCCGGTATTTTCCTTGCCGGATGTTGTCAGGGACCAAAGGATATTCCGGAAACTGTAGCTCAGTCTTCCGGTGCTGCTGCAAAGGCAATCTGCTTGCTTGTTAAAGATAAGCTTAAGAACAACGCCTGTACAGCAAATCCAAATGAAAATATGTGTAACGGCTGCGGCCAGTGCGAAAAGGTTTGTCCTTATGGAGCAATCTCTTATATCGACAAGGATTTCCGCGGTCCAAACAGAACTACAATCACTCGTCACGTATCACAGGTTAATACTGCTATGTGTCATGGTTGTGGAGCTTGTACAGTTGCCTGTCCTTCTGGCGCTATGGATCTTCTTGGCTTCAGTAATAAACAAATCCTGGCGGAGGTTGATGCATGTCTGTAGAAAACAAAACCTGGGAACCAAAAATTGTTGCATTCTGCTGTAACTGGTGTTCCTATGCAGGAGCAGACCTGGCTGGTAACAACCGCCTTGAATATCCTGCTAACGTAAAAATTATCCGTATTCCGTGTAGCTGCCGCTTGAATCCGCTTTTTATTCTGCGTGCATTCCAGCGTGGAGCAGACGGAGTTATTCTTTGCGGATGTCACCCTGGCGACTGTCACTATTCAACAGGTAACTACTTTGCACGCCGCCGTATGACTCTGCTTTTTAGTATGCTCGACTTTTTAGGTATCGAAAGAGGCCGCACAAGAGTTGAATGGTGTTCTGCTGCCGAAGGCGTTCGCTTTGCCGGAATCATGAATGATTTTGTAAAGCAGATAACAGAACTTGGTGAATGCAAGAAACTGGAGGATGTACGATGCAAGAACAATTAATTAAACGTGCAAAAGAACTGCTTGCAGACGGAACTGTCCAGAAGGTAGTCGGATGGCAGAAGGGTCTTTTTGATGAAGACGTAACTCCTGCTGTTTTTGCAAGCGCCGAAGAGCTTGATAATGGCTTTGTATTCAACAAATACTGTGCAGCAAATCTTTCTAAATATCTTGTAAAAATCACACACGAGATTGAAATTAAGAAATCTACTACACGTATGAACAATACAATGGCTAAGCAGCGCGATCCTAATGCTGAAGAAGCTCCTATCCCACAGGAAAAAGTGCTTGTTTTCTTAAAGCCAAATGATACTTATTCATTTACAGAGCTTCTTAAAGAAAACCGCATTACCCGTGATGATGTTTATGCAATCGGAGTTCCTTGCCAGGATACTTTGGACGGTGGTGAAGTTTGCTTGAACTGTCTGAACAAGAAGCCTGTTTCATGCGACGAACTCATTGGAGTAGATGCCGAGGTTGCAGAAGTTGAATCTACACGCCTTGAAGAAGTTGCTAAGATTGAAGCAATGACTGCAGAAGAACGCTATAACTACTGGCAGGAGCAGTTCAGCAGATGTATCCGCTGTAACGCATGCCGCAACGTTTGTCCTGCATGTACCTGCGAAAAATGTGTATTCGACAACAACGCTCTTTATACATCTCAGAAGGTTGCAGAAACTTCTTTTGAAGAAAGCCTGTTCCACATTGTTAGAGCATGGCACGTAGCCGGCCGTTGTACAGACTGTGGTGAATGTTCAAGAGTTTGTCCTCAGAATATTCCACTCCACCTGCTCAACCGCAAGTTCATTAAAGACATTAATGAAATCTACGGACCATATCAGGCTGGTAGTGATCTTGAAACTCGTCCTCCAATGCTTACATTCAAGGAAGAGGATCCTGAAGCAACAATAATCAGCGACCGCGAGGAAGGAGGTAATGAATAATGTTATCCATTTCTTCTGATAAAATAAACGGATTTTTTAAGGCTGTTGCCGCTAAGTTTGACCTTTACATTCCTGCCGACACCGTTGAAGGAAAGGCTGATTTTAAGAAGTGGTCTGAAGATGTCAAATTAAGTGCACAGTTAAAGACAGTCCGCTCTGCAAAAGACTTCTTTTTCCCAAAAACCGAGCACATGGTAAGCTATAAGTTTGTTGGTAAAGAGGTTTCTGTAGAAGACCCAAGAAAAGAACTTGAAGACTTTGTTGTATTTGGTGTTCGCGCCTGCGATGCAAAATCTTTCAAGGTACTTGATAATGTTTATCTTAACATGAACCCGGTTGATTCTTACTACAAGAACCGCCGTGAACATGGAATTATAATTACACTTGCCTGTAACGAACCAGCTCGTGAATGCTTCTGCAGCGCTTACGGAATTGATGCCGCCCAGCCTGAGGGAGACATTTCATGCTGGAATGCCGATGGAAGCTATTTCTTTAAGGCAAACACAGACAAGGGTAAAGCTGTATTAGACGCAGCAAAAGCAGAGCTTTCTGATTCTGCTGACAAAGCAGTTGAAGAATGCAAAAAGCAGATTAAGGCAAAGATTGATGCCCTTCCATTTGCAAAGCTTGACCTTTCAAAGCTCGGTGCAGTTAAACCTGAACAGATGCTCAAAATTTTCAATTCAAAAATCTGGGACAAGGTTAGCGAAGCATGTGTAGGCTGTGGAACTTGTACTTATGTCTGCCCTACCTGTATGTGTTTTGATGTACGCGACTTTGATACCGGTAATGGTATCCGTCAGATCCGCTGCTGGGACTCTTGTATGTTCTCTGACTTCACTCAGATGGCTGCAGAAAACCCACGCCACACACAAAAAGAAAGAAGCCGCCAGCGCTTTATGCACAAGCTTGTTTACTACCCTATGGCTCACGAAGGCTTGTTCAGTTGTGTAGGTTGCGGACGCTGTCTTGAAAGCTGCCCTGTAAACATCAACATTGTTAAGGTTATTAAATTGATACAGGAAACAGATGATATTGGAGGTGATAAATAATGAACGCAAAAGAATCATTTATCCCTTACATCGGAAAAATTATAGACATCAAGCAGGAAACTCCTGACGTAAAAACCTTCAGCGTAGTTGGACTTGACGGAAAGAAATTGTTTGAACACATCCCTGGTCAGTGTGCAATGCTCATTGTACCGGGCGTTGGTGAATCAATGATTTCCATCACTTCTTCTCCTACTCTGGAAACTCACATGGAATTTTCCATCAAAAAGTGTGGCTGCGTAACAGACTGGCTGCACAATGCAGAGGTTGGTCAGCAGATTTGTCTCCGCGGACCAATCGGAAACGGTTTCCCTGTTGATACAAAGCTCAAAGGCAAGGACATTCTTGTAATTGCCGGAGGTATTGGAATTGCTCCTGTTCATTCTGTAGTAAACTACATGATGGACCACAGAAGCGATTACGGAAAGATTCAGGTAATCTACGGTTCACGCTCAATGGCAGATTTAGTTCGCCTTGAAGAAATGCAGAACGTATGGATGAAGCAGCCAAACTGCTCAATTGATTTGACAATCGACCGCGCAGAAGACGGCTGGAATGGTCACGTT
>JAGCDP010000039.1 GCA_017651065.1 Treponema sp. | reverse complement strand
TTGTATTCTACGATCAGAACAAGATTTCTATTGACGGTAATACAGACATTACATTTACAGATAATGTTGCTGCACGCTACAAGGCATACGGCTGGCAGGTTCTTAAGGGAAGCATGTACGATGTAGAAGGCATTGTAGAGCTTGTTAAAGAAGCTAAGAAGTGCAAGGACCAGCCAACACTCATTATGCTCAAGTCTATAATTGGTAAGGGTGCTCCAAAGCAGGGAACTGCTGATGTTCACGGTGCTCCACTTGGTGCAGAAGGAATTATTGCTGCTAAGAAAAAGCTTGGACTTCCTGTAGATAAAGACTTCTACGTTGTTCCAGATGCTTACAAATATTTTGAAAAGAAGAAGGCTGCATTTGCAAAGGCAGAAGCAGACTGGAATGCTGATTTTGCTGCATGGGCAAAAGAAAATCCAGAACTCAAGAAGCTTTGGGATGCTTACCATTCAGATGCAGTTACAGATGCAAGCGTAAAAGATGTTGCTTACAAAGTAGGCGATGCTTGTGCAACACGAGATGCTTCCGGAAAAGCTTTGAACGTAATTGCTGCACGCTATGCTAACCTTGTTGGTGGTTCTGCAGACCTTATGGGACCAAACAAGACTGCATTCAAGGCAACAGATAATGGAACATTCAGCCCTGCTAACCGCGCCGGCCGTACAATTGAATACGGTATCCGCGAGTTTGCAATGTCTGCTGTTTGTGCTGGTATTTCTTTGCATGGTGGACTCCGCCCATTCTGTGCTACATTCCTTGTATTTGCAGATTACCTCCGCCCATCACTCCGCGTTGTTTCTTTGATGAAGCAGCCTGTAATCTACGTATTCACACACGACTCAATTTACGTAGGTGAAGATGGTCCAACTCACCAGCCAATTGAAACTATGACTTCTTTGCGTGCAATTCCAGGTGTTCAGGCAATCAGACCTGGTGACCCTGAAGAATCTATGGAAGCTTGGAAGATTGCTTATGCTTCTAAAGATCATCCTGTTTGTATGGCATTCACACGCCAGGCACTTGCTGTTTACGAAAAGGAAGACAAGTCTTGGAAGAAGAACATGGCCAGCTGCGGTGCTTACATTGTTAAGTCTGGTGCAGACAAGCCTGATATCACAATTCTTGCAAGCGGTTCAGAAGTTAATATGGCTTTGCAGGCTGCTGCCCTTGTTCCTGAAAAGACGATCCGCGTTGTTTCTGTTCCAGATCTTAAGAAGTTCGAAAATCTTCCTAAGGCTAAACAGGAAGCAATCATTGGACCTGCAAAGAGAATTGTTTGTACCGAAGCCGGTATTTCTATGGAATGGCTCCAGTTCACTTCTAAAGAAAACTGCTTCTGTATCGATACATTCGGTACTTCAGGACCAGCAAACAAAGTAGCTGAGGCTCTTGGATTTACTGCTAAGAACTTGGCTAAGTTGCTTAAGAAATAATGGATTGCCACGTCGCTGCGCTCCTCGCAATGACGATGGCATGAAAAGCGTGCGTTTTAGGACGCACGTTTTTTTTTGGAGGACAAAATGATAAAAAAATCAAAGCTTTTTTTTGTGGCTGGCATAGTTTTGCTGGCTTTGGGATTTACTTCATGTGATAAGACATGTGGTATTGTTTTGCGTGATAAGGCAGAAACCTTTACAATTTTTGAAAAGGGCTCTGTTGCACAGCAGATTGAAACTGGTGCAGACGGTTCTGTTTCTTGGGTTGCAACTGCAGCTGGTGGAGCTGGTGGCGGTGTAGCTTTTTATGTAAAATCAGACAAATCAGAAATCAATATTGGTAACTATGAGTCTGTTGATATTGAACTTGAATACAGTCCTGTAGAAGGTAAATGGAATTCAGATGCTAAGAATCCGGGATTTTGTATGAGACTTCTTCCCTGGGATTCAACAGGCTTGTTCGGTGGTTTTGAAGATCTAGAATATTTTGATTCAGATGCTTTGTCTGGAACTCTTAAGCATACAATAAAGATTCCTGAAGGTTTTGCAGAAAGAGTTATTGCAAGCTCAGATCAGGATGCAATCATGGCATTTGCAATTAAGTTCAATGATTATCAGCGCGGTAACTCAGACGGAGATCAGCTTAAGGTAACTCTTAAGGGAGTAAGATTCAATGCAAAAGCAGGTGCTCCTGCCGACAAACCATTTGATGATGGTCTTACAACCGACCAGCGCGGTACTGTTGTAGAAATTAATTATCCTACAAGAGACTGGAGTGTTCCTGAAGCAAATGTTACAGACGCAGACCGCTACAACAAGCATGCCTGGGTTTATCTCCCTGCAGGTTATGATGCAAATGATAAGTCTACAAAATATCCTGTATTTATTCTTCTTCACGGATTTGGTCAGAACGAAAATACATGGGGACTTACAAACCAGGGCCGTGGCGGAAAAATCAAAGGTTATATGGACCGCGGAATGTCAAATGGTGAAGTAAAGAAGTTTATTCTTGTTTGCGCTACTGGTGTTGCAGATAAGAGCTGGGGACCAAATGGTTCAGGAAACAGCTTTACAGGCTACAACTTCTTTGGCGGTGAGCTCAGAAATGATCTTCTTCCATACATCAGAGAAAACTTTAATGTTGCCGATGGCCGCGAAAACGTTGCAATGGCAGGCCTTTCTATGGGTGGTGGTCAGACATTTACAATTGGTATTGCTCAGTGTCTTGACCTTATAAGCAACTTTGCAGGCTTCTCTGGTGCATTGTTCGGAACTGCCGAAGACTTTATTGCCGGTGTAGATGGAAATACTGCATTCAAGGGTCTTAAAATCAATAATCTTTATATGATTTGTGGTGATGCCGACGGTCTTGTTTACGGAACTTTCCCTGGCTACGTAGAAGCAATGAAGAACTGGAACAGAGTTTCAAACTTCAGCTCTTACGTATTCCCAGGTGGAACTCATGACTTCCCTGTTTGGTATAAGGGATTTAATGATTTTATAAAGATTGTGTTTAAATAAAAAAAATGTCGGGCTTGACCCGACATTTTTTTTATTTACGGTTTCCTTTACCACCCCGCTGGAAGTTATTTCCGTCTGGTGCTGTCTTTCCATCCGGTGGTTCGGGCATATCTTCCGGCAGCTGACCGTTCCTAAAGTTGCCTTTACCTCCGCGACCACCAAAGCCTCCACGTCCTGCATTAGAATCTGTATAAACTGTGCTGCTGCCAGTTATCGAAATATTGCTAAGGCTTTCTGTGCCACCACTGACCGAAGGCATTGTTATGTAAAGGTTATGGAAAAGACTTGCAGAACCCGTCTTTACAGAAACTCCTCTCTTTACACTGTAGCTTGTGCCGCTTTTAAGCTCAGGGCTTGAAAGGATAAATACTTCGCCTGTAGCGGCCGGCAGAGTATAAACAAAAACCGGATTATTTTTTGAATCTACTACAGCAAAGCTTGTGTTGGCAGAGCCTGCACTTGTGCCACTAAGCACCAGAGTCATCTGTTTTCCGCTGCTTGACGGGGCAGTGTAGTTTGAGCCGCCAAAACCAAGCAGATAGCCGCCGTTTATTGTAAGAGGGGCATTGTCGCAGTCAAAGGAACATTCGCCTCCGTTTCCGCCGATTGCTACAATAACTCCACCATTGATTGTAATTCCTTTTTTGCCGTTTGAGTCAATTGCATCATTAAGGGAGCTGCAGGCATAAATTGCACCACCGTTTATTACAATGTTTCCTCCGGCATTAATTGCATCATCAGTTGTCTGAAGGTTAATGTTTCCTGCATTTATTGTAAGGTCGGCTTTAGCTTCAATTCCTTCCGGTGAGCAGCTTGGGTCATCATCAGTGCGTCCTTCGTAAGGTCTGCCGGTTGTAACTACATTAATGTTTCCGCCGTTAATTTCTACAAAAGGGTTCGGCAGGTTGGTGCTTGTACCCTTAAGATAATTGCTGCACAAAAGCGAAGTGTTGGCACTTGCAGTATATTTTGAATTTCCTATTACGCTGCTTGCAGATTTCCAGTGAGCGGTTATTCCCTTGGCAACAGTTTTAATGTTTATGTTACCGCCGTTTATAATTATAAAACCGGCTCCTGCAGTATATTCAACTGTCATGTCATCATCATCTGCATCTTCGCCATCTACGCGTAAGCCTGCGCTTTCATCATCTGTAATTGTACCGTTTCCAATAAGGTTTAGGTTTCCGCCGTCAACAATAATTGCATTAAGGGCCCGCATGCAGTCACGGCCGGTCTGGCCTTCTACTGTAACATTAAGGGTAAGGTCTGCAATTCTGATGTAATCCTTGGTATAAACTGCATGCTTGTAGCCTGTGTTTACAATGTTCAGAGTTCCGCCGGCCTTAGTTGAAGTTTCGCCGGTAAAAATCAGGGTGCCTTTTGCATAAACAGAGCCTTTTTTATCATCATACATTTTGCTGCTCTGATTAAGAAGGCGGGTGTCTGTAAGAGTGTTTGTAGTAGCTGCCGGAACAACAATAAAGGTACGGGTTTCTTCTGCACTGAAGCGTAAAACAGGGCCTGAGCCATCTGCACTGGTAATATTTACATTATTCAATACTACTGCAGCATCGGCTTTTTTGTTTTTAATAAAAACTGTGCCTGTAAAATTTCCGGAAAGTACATATTTAATCTTAGACTTTCCTTTGTACTGGATTTCTACTCCCTGCGAAACTTCATCTTCTGCAGAATTTTCTACTTTCTTAATGGAAATTTCATCTGCAGAAGCGGCACCTTCAAAAGAAGTAGTCCAGCTCGAGCCATTAAAAGTAATTTTAACAGTACCGTCGGCTGTAAAGTTTTCGTAAAGGTCCTCTGCAATCACTGCACTTGCCGGAGCAGTGGTCTTGTCAACATAATTTGTAGCACTGCCTGTTCCGTTTGTGCAGCTTACAAAAATAAGAAAGGTTGATAATAAAGATAAAAAATTCTTTTTCATATCTGTAACTCCTCATATATTTTAATGGTTTGTACTGTGTATCTTCTGGCAGTACAATTTGTAATCTGTTGAGAAATATAGCGAAAAAAATTCTAAGAATCTTTAAAATGCGCTAAGCCGATTCTAAGAAAACTCTTAGGAAAAATTTGCCTTATTCTCATTCTTTTTTTCTTTGCAGGGTGTATTATGCAATCATGAAATGCAACAAAAGAGGATTTTTGTTTTGTATAAGTTTTTCTCTTTTTTTTACCGTTGTGAATGCGGCTTCTTCTGCACTTCCTGGTCCTGAAGGCTTTCCTCCTTTTCCTCCAGACCAGGAAATGCAAGAGGAAGGTTTTCCTGAGCCTAAACCACCAGCACCTGAAGAAAAGATTCCGAACCCTCCTGCACCCGATTTTCCTGAAAATGAAGATGAAAATCCAGATAAACCTCCACGTCCTCCAAAAGATCCGGATAAGGTTTTTTATTATAGAGGCAACAGAACATATTCCGAAGAACTTCCGTTAAAAGTAAAGTTTGTTCGCTGTGAAAAAGGCGAGGATGGCGAAATAATTCTGTTAATATTCTTTAATCAAAGTGTTAATCCACGTTCAGTAAATAACGAATCGCTTTTAATAGACGATAATGAGCTTCCTGAAAATATAAGATTTTCATTTAACCGAAAGGGTGATACAATAAGAGTTATCATTGAGCCGGAAGAAGAAGAATTCCGTCTTACTGTACAGGATGTATGCACCTTTAATGGTGTCTATATAGAACCTGTTGAATTACTCGCAAAGGTTGAAGACTAATATGAAGATTCTTATTGTAGAAGATGATAAAGGCATTTCTGATTTTATAGTTCCAGAACTTGAACACGAAGGTTACACCACTTGTCTTGCAGAAACTGGCCGCAAGGCTCTTGATTTATTTGAAAGCGAAAAACCAGATTTAATTCTTCTTGATATTATGCTTCCTGAACTTAACGGACTTGAAGTATTACGACGAATCCGTGCAGTTTCAACTGTTCCTGTAATTCTTGAAACAGCCCGCGGTGAAACTATTGATAAAATCAACGGGCTCAACCTTGGTGCCGACGATTATATTCCAAAGCCTTTTGAAATTGAAGAATTGCTTGCGCGCATAAATGCTTTGTTCCGCAGAGTCAGTTATACAAAACCAAGAGAAAGTGTACTCAGCTATAAGGAGCTGACTTTAAATATAGACAGAATGAGCTTTTGTATGAATGAAACAGAAGTTCCTCTTTCTAAAACAGAATTCATGCTGCTCAAGCTGCTTGTTGAAAATCAGAATAAGGTTCTTTCGCGTTCAAATATCATTGATGAAATCTGGGGAAAAGACCATTTTATTGATGAAAACACAATAGATGTTTATGTAGGATATCTGCGTCAGAAAATTTCAGAGTTTTCAAAAGATGAATATATTAAGACTGTACGCGGTGCCGGTTATATGATGGGGTAGGTTACTGCTCATGAAAAAAATAAGACGTTCTTTTTCTGTTAGACTGGCTCTTCGTTTTATGTTTATTCTGACTATCGCAGTTATTCTCCTGTCATTTCTTTTTCTTTTCTTTATTCGTTCACTTGTAAATGCAAATCAGACAGAAGAACTTAAAGATGCAGAAGAAAAGGTTTTTCTGGCCTTGTATTTTAAGCAGCCTTCTGAATACCTTCTTGCAGCAGAAATACCTTATTATGTTACATATATAATTTATGATTCTGATACTAAAATAACGCTGGCTACAAACGATCCGTTCCTTCCTTATTTACCGGCTACAGACGAGAAAAGCGTTCATTATTTTGAAAAGGATTTTTTCTTTGATGGAGATCTTGATATTGTTTATTATGCCAAAGAGCGTATGTTTGATCAAAGAAACATTACAGTAGCCACTGCCATAAATATTGATAATAACAATATGGCCGAAATGTTTTCAAATCTGCCAATGGCACTTTTATTCATGTCTATCCCGATTCTTTTGATTTCGTTTTTTGTAGCACTTTTTATTACAAAGAATACAATTAATCCTGTTGTTAAAATTGCAAAAACCGCAAAATCAATGACAACCGAAAAACTCGATACGCTGCTTCCACTCACAGGTCGTGGCGACGAAATAGATGAACTTTCGGGAACCTTCAATGATTTGTTTTTGCGCATTAAAGCCGACTTTGACCGTGAACGCCAGTTTTCAAGTGATGTTTCTCATGAACTGAATACACCGCTTACTGTTATTACGGGGCAGGCAAATCTGTTGCTTCGCTGGGGCAAGGATAATCCTGAGCAGCTTGAAAAATCACTTCTGGCAATTAAAGACGAAGCAGCTTCTATGCATGCGATTATAGAAAACCTTCTTCAGATTTCAAGAATTGAAAGTGGAAGGATTAAGCCGGAGACCTGTCAGGTAGATATAATTGAACTATTTCAACGAGTAGCCCATGAATTTTCTTCTGTTGCTCCAAAGGTAAAATTTGAATTGACTGCAGAACAAAATGAGCCTGTAATCTTAGATACAGACCCGGAAATGCTGCATCAGATTTTAACAGTACTTGTTTCGAACAGCGTAAAGTTTGCTGGAGATACTTGTAAGATAAAACTTACAGTAAAAAAAGATAACGGACATATAGTTATAAGCGAAAGCGATGATGGTCCGGGAATTTCTGAAGAAGCCCTTCCTCACATCTTCGAACGCTTTTACAGAGCAGATGAATCCCACACAAGAACTGTCGGTGGTTCTGGATTAGGACTTTCTATTGCTCACACCCTTGTAGTTTCTCTTGGGGCCACTATTGAAGCTCACAACATTGAGCCTCATGGTGCCTGGTTTGGGGTGGAGTTTTAGAAGGGAAAATGTTTTATAAATTATATTGCGAATGAATAATAAAGGATAATATTTTGAATAATGTCATCTTTAACTTCTAATGAGATATTAAAGAATGAAACACCAGGAAATTCAAAAAAAATGTCTTCAATTTCTGCAAAATAATATTGACTATGTTCTTTCATTGAAGTAAATGATTCTCGGTAATTGTCTATTGCTTCGTTTATATTTGTTCCTACTGAAATTGATGTTCCATAAAGAAAATATTTATTAGTTTTTATTCTTATCTCAACTAGTTTATATATATCACTTTCTGTGAAATATAATTCAATATCTTTATTAAAAAGTTTAATGACATTATTAAATCCATCGTAATTGTTTATTCTTTCAGATTCATAAATAGCTTTAAAAGAATCAAAAACTGCTTTTGATTTTGTTTGGCCTAAATAGAAAGTTTCCTGTTTACTCTTATTAGAAATTTCTTTAACAACATAATTCTCAATAGATATTCTTTCGGCATAGATAGTACTAATCGAAAATAACAGAAAGAGAATAAAAAAGACTTTTTTCATAATAATCTCCTTAAAAATGTGGATCTATACCATCACCAAGATTTGCTACATGGAGTTTTCACTTCAATGGTAATTATTCTGTATATTCAAATTCCCTGATGTAGGTAGTACCGTCGTTTTCAATCATTGTTAACCAGTTGTCGTATTTATCGAAATCTTTGAAAATATCGTTTCTATCGACTCTTCCTGATTCACGATTTTCACCGTAGTAATAATAATAATTTGCAATGTCTCCGTTTCTGATCCATTCCTGCTGGCGATTCAGTTCATCATCACAGTATGTTTTTACACGAATATTTTTACCTTCGTAAATGAAATAATATTCATTCTTATATTCTGTAGAGCCAATTGAAAAATTATAAGAAAACTTTGACAAAAGATTATTAGTAAAGGTTATATAATAATGATCAGGGTCTGAATTGTTTTGTTGTTTAACAATATGAAAACTGTTGTCTATAATTTCTTCCGTATATACAGTGTCACCAAAGCGAGAACCGGTACAATTACATACTAATTTGCCGTCTTCAAAAGAATATGAATAATTACGAGTGTCTGTGACATAACCACTATCATCTGTGCAATATTTTGTAATCAATCTTCCGTTATCGTCATAAACATAAGTATATGAATAATCATCTCCTATGGAAGGAAATGATTCAGATTTTGTTAATACCCCTTTATTATAGGTATACCTATCTTCCAGTCTTTTTCCGTTGCTACTTTGAATATAAACAGAAAGAGTTTTGACCTTTTCACGATTATTTGAGTTCGAATAATTATATAGGCCTAATAGGGCATTCATATCTGTGAATTCAATCCAGTTCGGGCACAAAAAGTAATCTCTTTCTTTGTTTAGATTCTCTTCTTCTTTTGCTTCAGGTTCCTGAGCAGTATAACTGACTGACTTATTTTTACTGCAGCAGCACAATTGAAGGATTAATAAACATATAAAAAATACATTTATAAAGTTTTTTTTCATTTTGTTTTTTTCTCCTGTACTCTAAAATAATTTACCCATAAAAGTTTATTTTTCCGTATATCGTTTGCAACAGCCTGCCTGTTCGTAATGCTTGTATCGTTTATCCTTATATTCAAGGCATTATCTATGTCTGTAATATCATTTATAAAAACACTGTCTGAATTAATGCTTACAGTATGATTATAGGTGTCTATTCCAAATTTGTCTGTGGTTTCAATCGTTGCAGTTAAATAATAATCTAAATCTGAAGCTTCGAGCGCTTTTATTTGTGAAGCAATTTCTGTTAGGGTTCCTTTAAGAGTGCCTTCATAAACAATTTCTAAACCAGTTCCCTCAATTAATGCATTTATAAGCTTTACACCTTCTTGAATATAAAGCTCATCGTCGTTTTTATATAAGTCCATTTTTATAGCTAATTCATTGGCTTTTTCTAAAGTTATATCTTTGCCAGAAATAGCCCGAGCAATTCTTACATAAGCAGTAAGAACGCAACCTGCTTTTTGTATTGTGCATGGGCCTTTCCCAAGCTTTGCTTCTGAAGAATCTTGAATCACATCCCCCACATCCTTAACATTATACCCCCACAAATCAACAAAATTGACAGGGTCTGCATTGCAGTAGGTGAACCAGTTTATTCCGTCGCGGATGGGGTCGGCTGTTGTAAAGCGGGCGGTGGCTGGGTTGTAATCGCGGTAACCATAGTTATAAAGGGAAACGGCAGGATCATATTGTTTTCCAAGATATCCGGAATCTGAGGTGCCAGAAAGTCTGCCCTGAACAAGTGAGCCGAATGCGTCGTAGGTATAAGTGTTGGTATAACGGCCTGTTTCATCTGAACCTGTACGGACGCTGTCTAACAGGTCTGTTGCATAATACATAATTCCATCGGCAGAAACTTGGGCTGCAATTGTTCCGTTTGCTGTAAATTGAGTTCGTTCTGTAAGGTAATTGTTTGAATCGTCAGAAAGGTAGCGGTAGCGGTCTCCTGTTGCTGAGCCTGTTGTATTCCATTTCATTCCGGTTTTTATTACATCAAAGGTAAAGCCATCATAGACTGTGCGCTGCTCTGAGCCGTCTAAATCTTTTACAAGAATCCTTCTGCCAAAGGCATCGTATGCATAAGATTTCTGGAAGTATTCATTGTTTACAGTGTCCGTTACTTCATAAGAAATCAGGCGGTTTTGTGAATTATAGCTATACTTTGCATTTTTTAAGGCGCTGGTTTCTTTTAAAAGGTTTCCGGAATTATCGTAAGTGTATGTTACAAAAGTCTGGCCCCGTGAGCCGCTTGAAATAAGTCTATTTTCTTTATCATAGGAATATTCAATTTTTCCGAATGGTGTTGTTTTAGAAATGCGGTTCTGATTATTGTCGTAATTGTAAGTTTCTTTTATGCAAAGCTGCATTGTAGTGAGCGAGTAAGCAAGAGTATATTGCATTTCATTAAGCCGGGCAGCCAGAGCCGATTTTTCGTTGGCAGAAAGAATCCTGTTTGTTGCAATCGGTTCATTTGAAGAAAGTCCGTTTGCTACAGCTTCATTTTTTAAAAGCTCTTCCTGCTCTTTTGTGTACGGATAATAAACTGCAGAAAGTCTTCCAAGCTTGTCGTATTCATAAAGTGTTACGCGGGCATTCGTATCAACAGTTGCAGTTCGTTTTCCGCTTTCATCATAGACATAGCCTTCGCCCCAAAGAATTTCTCCGTAAGAATTCTTCTGGTATTTTAGAGTAGTGCGATCAGCTTTGTCATAGCGTGTCTGAACTGTTGTTCCGTTCCCAAACTTTCTCAATATTTCCCATCCGTTTTTGTTATATTGTAATTGTACACTCATCCTTTGCTTATTGTCAAAAATTTCTTTTAATTCATTGTTGGCACCATAAGAGTACCGTGTTTCTCTGTTTGAGCTTACGAGTCTTGTTCTGTTCCCGGCTGCATCATATTCAAACCAGATTTCTTCTGCTGTGTTTATATCTTTCTGGTAAATAAGCCGTCCGCCTTTATCATATTTGTATATAGTTTTTCCACAGTCATTTTGTGCTTCGGTAATGTTTCCGATTGCATCATATACAAGTTTTGTTTCGCTGCCGTCATTGGATCGTACGGTACATTCTGTCTGATTTTTTGCCCATGAAATTGTCTTTGCAGAATTATCAAAATTATTCTGTGTTTTAAGATTTCCTTCTTCGTCGTAGGAATAGTTTTGCGTAAATCCAAGTCTGTTTTTTTCACTTATAAGACGTCCAAAAGAATCAAGATTATAATAATATTCAGAACCTTTTGCATCAGTTACTGTAAGCTTCTGACCGTGTTGTTCGTAGGCATAGGCTTGAATAACAATTCCTTCACAAAGTATTTTTGTAATGCGGTCTTCATTGTCGTATTCATATTCTTTTAAACCTTGTGCTCTTGTTTTTTCTTTTATGATTCTTCCTTCCTCATCATATTCTGCAAGATACACAATTCCGCAACCGTCTGTGATTTTTTTGAGCTGGCCATCTTTGGTATATTCATATTCTGTTTTTTCAAGCCCGGGAAGCGTGACGGTCTTAATTAACCCAAGCTCGTTGTATTCATATTCTGTTTTATTTTTATATCCGTCGTAAACTGCAATTAATTGATTCTGGCAGTTATATTCAAATTCTCTTGTGTTACCGTTTCCGTCTGTTTCTTTAATTATGTTTCCAAAAGCATCAAGTTCACTTATTGTTTTGTATTTTTCACCTTCTGTCAAAGTGACAAAACGTCCGTCTTCGGAATAATCTAAGGATATGCAGTATATTTCTGCGCCTGGACTATAAGAGCTTCCGGCTGATACTTTAATAATGCGGTCCAGCTTGTCAAATTCATACCATAAACAGGTAGTGCTGTCTTGAGAACGGATTAAGTTTCCTCGTTCGTCATAATTGAAAAGAGTAGTTGTGCCAAAAGCATCTGTTTTTGTTTTTAAGGAACCGTCGGGATAATAAGTAAGAGTTGTTCCTTTTGTGTTTTCTTCTGCATAGCTTTTTAAAAGGCCCATTGAATCATATTGATATTCGTAAAAACCTCCCCAGTCACATTGAAGTTTTAAAAGCTTACCACCGTTTGACAATACTTTTTCTGTTGTGCTTTGTTTGGGCGCGGCATCTTCTGAAATAAGATTTCCTGCTGCGGTGTATGAATATTCTTTTATAAGTGTTTCGTCGTTCCCGTCTGAAGCAAATACTTTTACAGGAAGATGTCTTTTGTCATACTCTATGCGCATTTTATGAATAATTCCAAGCTTTGTGTCTTTTTGAATAATATCTGTTGTGTCTTTTCTGCCGTTTGTTATGTAAGTTGTTTCAAGCCCATTGTAATCTGTACGGATTATTTTATTTTGTTCATACCGGATTGTAGTCAAAACTTTTTTATCGAGCAGGAGCCTTGTAATTCTGTTAAGGCTGTCGTATTCAAAAAAATAAAAAACTCCTGATTTTTTCTGCGCAGTACAGTTTCCAAAAGCATCATATTCGTATTCTGTAATAACAGGCTTGTCGCAATAAACAATTGATTTTATAACATTCCCGTTGTTGTTAAAGCTCTGGATGCATTGTGTTATTCCGCCGGTTTTATATTCAATAAGATTGCCTTTTTCGTCTCTGTTAAATTCCTGAATAATACCGTCGCGATCTTTATAATATGTAAGAAGGTTAAAATTGTCGTAACAGAATTCTTCATAAGAACCATCTGAATAAACTGTCTGAGTTTTATTTCCTCTTTCATCATAAGCAAATCGTGTCGTTTCCCCTGCTGTTGTTGTTTCAATTAAATTACCAGCGTCATCATATTTATAAATAGTTTCAGTTCCATCATTTGTAATTTCGCGGATTGTTCGCTGCCGTTCATCATAATAAGTTATAGATTCCTTCTGATCCTGGTCTATATAAATTGTCTTTTTTTCATTAAGGTCGTAAATAAAATATTCTGAAAAATTTTCTTCGTTTATAGTTTGTGTGGTGAGGGTGCGGCTGTCATTTGTAATAAGGTCATATATAAACTGAATGCGGCTTCCGTCACATTTTTTGAGTTCTGTCATTCGGCCATTTGAATCATAGCCCATGTAAACAAAGTCTCCATCAGTGTCTTTTATGCTTACAAGATTTCCTGAATCATAAAAATAGGAAGCGCTCTGTTCGCCGTTTCGTGTATTTGTGATTTGTGAAATGAATGCTCCGTTAAAATTAAATTCAAGGTTTTCACCAAAAGAGTTTTGCGCAGTTTTAATTGTTTCGTTCTGTGTGCGTGTAAAAGTTATGCTGTTCTGATTTCTGTCTGTGATTTTTGTAATGAAGCCGTTTGAATCATAAGTTTTTTCTGTTCCGTCGGTAAAAGAAGCAATATAACCAGCTGAAGTTTTTCTGCATTCAAGAACTGTTTTATCGTTTATGCTTTGCCAGATTCCTGTCTGACTTTCATAAAGGACATGAGGGTAGTTGTCTTCATCAATAAGAATTATTGTGTCCAGACCGGTACCATCAAAATTTTCGCTCATCCCTGAAAAAAGTGCATAGGAGTTTTGTGTTCTTCTTTGTTCTGATTTTTCCATGCGTTCTTTCGCGCTTCGGTTTTCTGACTTAGTTTCGTTGTAAGTTTTTTGTAATTCCGAAAGGGAATGCAAATCAGAACGGAAATGCGAAAGATAAATAGTTTTCATTTCTTCTATTGAATCAAAGGCAACGCGCGCACTATAAGAAATGTCAGAAAAACCGTTGCTGGAAGCTTCGGAATAAATGCTGTTACATTCTGCTAAAACAGAATCAAATCTGCTTGATATTTCACTTTCTCCTGTTTCAAGACTTGTTATTTCATACTCAGTAAAGATTTGATTTTTAAAATCAAATATAATCTGCTCAAGTTCCCGGAGTGCAACTGTTGTTTCTGTATATGTTTTTCTTGCGTCTGGTTCAGTTCCAAGAATGATTCTTTCATCAAGATTTGTAGACCAGCCGTATCCAAAACTCGAAGTAACTTTACTTTCAGAATCATAATTTCTGTTTACAAGAATAGGGAGTTTTGTTCCTGTTGAAAAATCAGTTTCTTTTTGTTCATAACTACCTCTCGTTATTTTTACAGGATCTCCTTCTTTTTTTGCACTCGCTGCATCTTCTTCATCCTGAATAGCTTTATTTCTTAGAGCTATATTATCCTGTTCTATCCTTATTATTTCGTCCAGTTCCGATTTTAACTGGTCGTAAAGCTTTTCAACACTTTTGTAAATTAACTGGGATAGACCTCGTTTTTCTTCTAATAGTTTTTTTACTGCAAGTACACTTTTTATTCTGTTTTCAAGGTTTCTTCGTCTTTGTCTGCTCCGTAATATTTCTTCGGCTTTTGAACTTTGTTCTTCATCGCCATATTCAACAAACACATTAAGCTCAGGATCTGTTAATTCATAAAAACCAGATAAGTCATCGCCATATTGTTCAAGGATTTCTTCCTGTTCCGGGGTTGGTTTTTTTCCGGCAAAAAGAAATGAAGGGGAAACAAGAAGCAAAATTATAAGGAATAGTTTTTTTCTCATAAGAATCTCCTTTATTAGAAAGTTGTATAAAAAAGTTTATTTAAAAGGCTTCCTGAAGAAGTGTTTTTTGAAGGAACCCACCAGTTGCTGTCTTTTATAAAACTACATTGAGTTGTGTTAAGATTATCTTTTATGTAATTAATTGAATGCGAAGAAGCAAAAACTCCCTGCGCAATAACAGGCATAAAGTAAATGCCAATTCCTTTAGTGGCTTCAAGAGCTTTCAGTTGTTCGGCAGCCTGAACAAGCTCCTGATTCGCGTCTGTACAAAACTGCGCAGCCATAGAGTTAATATCAAGGTAAAGGTCACATGGATATTGAATATAACTGTAAGAGTCTGATTCCATAAGGGTGTTGATAGTGTCTATTCGTGTGTTGTTGTCGATAATTGTATTTGCAAGCTGTTCCGAAAAGTTTTCAAGCGCCTGCATCATTAAAGGGATTTGTAATGTTTCTGTAACAGTGGTTTGAGCTCCCGTATTTTTTGCCATAATTGCAGAAATCGTTTGAGGCGAAAAATCACAGTTATTAAGCTCCTGCAAAAGTTTTTTATAATTCCATCCGGCGGCCGGCGTTAATCCTGGGCTTGCTGCAATATACTCTGTGCAATCCTTTAGTTCATAAAGGTTTTCAAAAATGCTTCCAAAGCAGGTATCAAAACCAATCACACAAAGCTCCTGATTTTTAAGGGCAAGTCCAAGATCTTTTATGCACATATATGAATTTGTTTTATCATCAACAGCTACCGCGCGGCTTTTATATCGCCAGCCTGTTCCGTGCCCCCAGATAATCAAAGAATAATACTGCGATTTGTAATTTTCTTTTGCAAACTCTATAAAGCTTTTAAGCACATTATAATTTGCCATATCAAGCTCTGTTTGTGTTGTTGCCGAAAGTCCAAGAGGAGGGCAGTCCAGTCTTTTTGAAACTATGGTGCCTCCGTTTGTGGCATCGTGGGTAACTTCAAAAAGCCGTGTGTCTGTCCAGTTTCCGTTTGTTTCATCATAGTGTTCTGCACGGTCAAAAAGCACAAGCACATTTAAAGAAGAAAAATCTGCGCGTTCCATTGCTTTAAGATTTTGTATGCCGTAGCTTTCAAGGTCATTGTCTGCAGCCATGTAAACAAGAAGGGTCAGCTTTTTTTCGGAATTGGAATTGTCATACATGAAGGCACGCTTTGGAACAGGATAGGCAAGCAGATCGCAGCTTATCAAACTATACAATGAAAATAAGGCAAGGGTAAAAGTCAGGCATTTTGTAACACAGTTTTTCATATTCATGCCTCCATGCAAAACGTGTCTGCATAAACCCCAAGATAATCCTTCCAGCAGGACCCGTCGGAGTATTCAATTTTGCTTATAAAAAAGTTTTCAACTATAAGCTCTGAAGGAATTGAATTAGAAATATACTGGTCCAGCGAAATGCAAAAATCATTCTGAGCATGGTTATGAATATTACACGGAGCGCCTGTCGTGATGCAGCCCGTTCCTGCAAAAGCTATAGAGCCGGTTTTTGCATCAAGCACATTCATTTTAGTTTCTACAAACACAACTGTTTTATTTGATTTGTTGTAGAAGTTAAAGAATACCCCGCCGCTGTAGTAGACGGGTTTTGAAATTGAATAGGGTGGTGATGTAATGTCCCAGAGCATTGAGGGACAACCACTGGTAATGAACACAACTACAGCTGTCTCGAGCAGCAGTAATGACCATGTGATTTGTTTTTTCATAAAACCTCCTTTTTTCGCATACATAGTAATTGTTTAAAAATGTAAAAAGAGGAAGTTTTTTAGAAAAAAAGTTTAAAAAAAGTGAAATTAATTATATTTTCCGGCCTGAGCGTTCCACATTTCGGCGTATTTACCGTTTTTGGCAAGCAGCTGTTTGTGGGTGCCTTCTTCTATAATTCGTCCTTCTTCAAGCATAATAATGCGGTCGGCATCGCGGGTTGTAGAAAGGCGGTGAGAAATATAGAAAACTGTTTTACCCTTAGCGGCAGTCTGCATTGCTTTGTTAAGCTCGTATTCGGCAATCGGATCAAGTGCGCTCGAAGGTTCGTCCATAATAAGAATATCAGCATTCTTATAGAAGGCTCGCGAAATTGCAACCTTCTGACTTTCGCCTCCAGAAAAATCTACACCCTTATTATCAAACTCGGTTGTAACTTGTGTAAATAATCCGTCCGGAAGCTTAGCAAGCTTTTCACCAAAACCGGCTGCTTCAAGTGCTTCTGTAATCTGTGGGGCTGCTGCATTAAGCTCATCTTTTTTAAGGTCGTCCATTACAACATTTTCTGCAAGGCTTGCACCAAACATCTGGAAGTCCTGGAATACAACGCCAATTCTTTTGTGATAATCACTCGGCTTGTACACCTTAACATCCTGGTCGTGATATTTAATGTTTCCGCTGCTAGGGTCATAAAGGCGCATAAGAAGTTTTATAAGTGTAGTTTTACCAGCGCCGTTATAGCCTACAATAGCAATGTGTTCACCAGGTTTTACAGTAAGAGAAATATCATCAAGAACTGTACGGCTCTTTTCGTTGTACTTAAAGCTTACATGATCAAGCACAAGTTCACCGTTTCCGGCAGGAACATTCTGGCCAACTTCCAGTTTGATTTTTGGCTGGTAGGCAAGGAAAGCACGGATTTTATCTATGAACATGCTGTTTTCGTGGGCGGCAGGTCCCAGGTCTGCAAACCGGCTCATACATCCGCGGAGGCTTCCTGTTCTGTTGAACAAAATAACCGCATCGCTGTAGTTGAGTGCATGAAGCACTGCTGCTTTGTAAACAAGATAAGTTATATAAAGTCCGTCAATCAAAAAGTCACTTACAAGATAGTCTTTTACAAAACCAAGCCATGAACGGATTCGAGAAACCTTTTTATGCTCTGTGATGATGTTTTCATTTGCTTCTTCAAATTCTTCTTCAAGCTGGGTGCCTGTATTCGGATGAAGTCTTAACTCCTTTGCAAAATCCTTAAGATAGAAAACACGGCTAACATAGTCGCGCTTACGCATATGAGGATTTACCTTTGTGCGGTTTTCGTAATTAACTTTGTTGAGTTTTTTAGAAACAATAAAGCGCATGATAAATGAAACAAGAACAAACACAATACCAATTGGGTCGAGCGTAAGGTAGAAAATACCAGTGGTGAACAAAACGGTGATTGCCTGCATACCCATGTTGAGCATATTCAAGAAGCGGTCGATTGTCTGTTCAGATTCCGAAACTCCAAGAACAAAGTCGTTGTAATATTCAGGGTCGTCGTAGCAGAAAAGGTCAATTTCACTTGCCTTCTGGAAAAGCTGCTCCTTAAGTGCACGATACAGCTTTGGCTTACATTTGAAGCTCCAGCCGTAAATAAAGAAACCATCAGGAATAATCTGAATGATATTCAAAAGAAGGATTAGTCCTATGTAAAAGAGCGCCTTAGTAAAAGGCTCCTGAAATTCTGCACAGCGCAGAACATAACGGATTCCCAGAACGTGTTCAAGGAAGATTACACCCTGATAGCGGAATGCATCGTAGAGGTGATAAATCATATACCATGGGCAAGTCTTAAAGCAAAGCTTCCAGAGGAAAATCTGATTTTTGAAAACCTGCGAGGCCGACTTTTTCTTGCTGTTTTCTTTTTTATTTACATTTTTCATTTTGCCCAAATTCCTTCTTTAGCTGAATCTGCAAGGTAGTTTTCTGCCTGCTTGTTATACATATCAGCATAGGCACCTTTTTTCTTCATAAGAGCTTTGTGGGTACCTTCTTCCAAAACCTTTCCTTTTTCAAGAAGGAAAACATAATCGGCATTCTGCACAGAAGAAAGACGATGCGAAATAAACAGCAGCGTGTTTTCCTGACAGGCCTTCAATATATTGTCAAACAGTTTATATTCTGCAATAGGGTCAAGTGCACTCGAAGGTTCATCAAAAACCTTAACAGGGCAGCTTCTTGCAAAGGCGCGTGCAACAACAATCTTCTGGAACTCTCCACCCGAAAGTACAGCACCTTCATCATCAAACTCGCGGGTGAGTGTAGTGTCCATTCCCTTTGGCAGGCTCATAACCTTGTCGTAAACGCCCGAAAGCTTGAGTGCTTCTTCTACAACTGCCTGTTTTTTCTCAGGAGGAATATCTTCTCCAAGAACAACGTTATCTGCAACAGTCATGGAAAACATTCTGTTGTCCTGGAACGCAGTTGCAAAAAGCGCGCGGTATTTTTGAAGATTGTATTCTTTTATATTGCGTCCGTTGAGCAGGATTTCACCTTCTGTAGGGTCATAAAAGCGAAGCAGCAGCTTTATTATTGTAGATTTACCGGCACCGTTATGACCAACAAGTGCGTAGGTTTTTCCACCGTCCATTTTCATGTTCAGGTTTTCAAGAACCGGAATATCTTTGTATGCAAAGCTAACGTTACGAAATTCAATAAACTCAATTGTGCGGCCAGGGTCAGCGCCATCATAATCTTCCGGAATCTTTTCTTTATACTCAAGGAAGGTCCTGAGGTATTCAACAAAAAGTCCGTTCTTAAAACATTCAGTAACAGAGTCTGTAAAGCCAATCAAAATCCAGGTTGTTGAAACCATCATACTTGTAATAACTGCAAGCTGTGCCAGGCTGATTGTATGACTTACAAGATTTCTGTAAGCACCGTAAATGAGGAGGCCTTCAAAAATAAAGGTGAATGTAAACTCAACATAAAGCCAGTGGAGCACTACAGATTTTCCGACATATTTTCTTGTAACATCGGCAACACCTGTAATAGCCTCGCGGTACTGTCTGCGCAGCAAATGAAAAACTCTTGTAAGACGCATTTCCTTTGCATATTCTTTGAGGTACATTACGCGGTTTATATAATCAATTCGGCGGTTATGAACTGCCATATCCTTCTGACGCTTGTAATCAATATGACTGTTCAAACGACGGAACCAGAAGTTTCCGATTATTGGCAGCAGAATAAATGTAACCGAAAGCTTATCAACCTGGAACATAAAGATGAACGCACACACACTCGCAATTGCACCAAAAATCACACCAAAGATTTTATCTACAGTCTGAACAAGACGAGTGTCTGCATTTTTCATTGCAAGAGTATATTTGTCATAGAAGTCTGCATTTTCAAAACATTCAAGTTCCACGTTACGCGATTTTTTAAAAAGAATCTGATAGAGTTTTTTGTTTACTTCTGCATTTGCAATTGGAATTACAGTTCCGTTCAGGTAGTCAGTATAAAGAGTCTTGCTCGCAAAAACTGCAACACAAATGCCAATAAAAATCATGAGTGTAGAAAATGCCCGGCCTTCCTGCAGCGCATTAATAACATAACGCATAAAAAACGCACTATAAAAAAGCCATTCCCCGTAATCAATAAGCGTACGGAATGCAATATGAAAAATTACCCGCGGATAGATTTTCCAGAGAAGCTTGAGGGCATACAAATTGTTTTTAACTGAATTAGGTTTTTTAGATTTAGAAGCCATATTTCCTCTTGTTCCGATTGATAGGGAAATATAACATATATGACGGAAAAATGATAGTCGAAATAAAAACGATATTCAAAAAAGAAGTAATCAATAATATACACGGAGTAAAAAATAGCTGAGAACAACTTTCTCTGTTGGTCGAAGATATTTTTTACGGGAGTGTATATTATTTATATTATATGCATGTTCTTATTGATAGAAACAGTTTTTTATTTTATACTATTCTCATGGCTAAACAGATGATAATGGGCAACCAGGCAATTGCGCTTGGTGCTTTGAAGGCTGGAGTTAATCTTGTTGCAGGATATCCGGGCACTCCTTCCAGCGAAATTATTGAATTTATCTCTAAATATAAGGACAAAACCGGCACTTACGTTGAATGGTCTGTAAACGAAAAAGCCGCCGCCGAAGTTGCAGCAGGCGCAAGTTATGCAGGCAGCCGCACCATGATTACAATGAAGCAGGTAGGCCTTAATGTAGCCAGCGACCCTGTAATGTGCCTTAGTTATGTTGGTGTAAAAGGCGGAATGGTAATTGTAGTTGCCGATGACCCGGGTCCGATTTCAAGCCAGACAGAACAGGATACCCGTCATTATGCGCGCTATTCCAAACTGCCATGTTTTGACCCTTCTACTCCTGGTGAAGCCTATGAAATGGTTCAGGAGGCTTTTGAACTTAGTGAAAAATATAATACACCGGTCCTTCTGCGCCCTACAACACGCGTTGACCATGCCTACGAAAGTCTTGATTTCCCGGAGCTTGGTCCATGCCGAACGCCGGGCCAGTTTGAAAAAGATTCTAAGCGCTGGGTAATTTTCCCAAAGGCGTCTTTTTTTAATCATCAGAGGATTTTTGCAAGAAATGAAAATGAGCTTCCAAAGGTGTTGAGTGAAAGCAAGTGGAATTATATAGCCCCCGTGGTCCCTGAGCCTGTCGAAGGGCCATATGGACTCGTTGCAGGCGGCATAAGCTACTGTTACCTCATGGAAGCCCTTTCAATCCTCGGAATCAAGGACATCCCAGTCCTGAAAATAGGAACTCCATATCCGTTCCCGGCAGACCTCGCCGCTGACTTTATGCGTGCACATGAACAGCTCATTGTTTTTGAAGAGCTGGATCCTGTTCTGGAAGAGTCTCTCCTTATGGTTGCCGGCCGCGAACATATAGAATGTAAAATAAGCGGAAAGTTAGACAACACTGTTCCTAATGCAGGGGAATTGAGTGTGGAGATAATTAAATCGGTTCTTCAAGGGGCCTTCGACAAGCTCAGGCACCCCGAAGGGCGTCCACAAGAAGACGCTCCAGACCTCCCGGTCCGCCCGCCTGTCCTCTGTGCAGGCTGTCCTCACCGCGGAGCCTTCTATGCTGTAAAGCAGGCAATGAAAGGTAAAAAAACAGTTTACTGCGGAGACATCGGCTGTTACACTTTGGGCAACGCTCAACCGCTTGATATGACAGACACCTGTTTGTGTATGGGTGCAGACATCACAATGGCACAGGGCTTTTATCACAATGAGCCGGACCGCTACTGCTTCAGCTTCATAGGAGATTCAACCTTCTTTGCAAGCGGAATCACAGGCGTAGTAAATGCAGTATACAATCAGGCAAAGCAGACAATCTGTATCCTTGATAATTCTACAACAGCCATGACAGGCCATCAGCCTCACCCGGGCACCGGCGTAACAATGATGGGCGAAATTGTAGAAAAAATCAGCATAGAAAAAATCCTGGAAGCAATCGGGGTTGCACCAATTATTACAGTTGACCCGTTCAATCAAGAAGAGTCTGTAGCTGCAGTAAAGCAGGCCATCGAAGCTCCCGGAGTAAGTGCAGTAATCTTTAAGGCACCGTGTATAAGCATAGCTGCTAAAGTTGGCTGCAAGCTTCCGGGGCCAAAGAGTGTTGATACCGGCAAGTGTATCGGCTGCCAGAAATGTATAAAAGAGCTTGGATGCCCGGCACTCAGTGTCAGCCTTCTTGATAAGGCCCCTTCGACAAGCTCAGGGACCACATCGGTCAAAAAGCTTGTAGAAATAGATAAATCCCTTTGTACAGGTTGTGGACTTTGTTCACAGGTTTGTCCTACAGGAGCAATTCAATGAATAAAAATATAATTATCTGTGGTGTAGGCGGACAGGGAACTGTTCTTGCGGCTAAGGTACTTTCTCAGGCTGCTATTTCTAACGGAGAACGTGTGCTCAGCGCAGAAACAATCGGTATGGCTCAGCGCGGCGGTTCTGTTGTAAGTCATGTGCGAATAGGGCAGGCATTTTCTCCGCTCGTTCCACAGGGCCAGGCAGATGTACTCATCGCTTTTGAAGCTGCAGAAGCTGTGCGCAATATAGATTTCCTCAAGCCGGACGGAACAGTTATCGTAAACAAAAAAATCGTTCAGCCTGTAACTGCAAGTCTTAGCGGAAAAGCCTTTGACGAAAATGAAATGATCGACTACCTGAACAATCGAGCCGGCAATGTAATCGCTGTAGATACAGACCAGGCTTGCCGCGACCTTGGAAGTCCCCGCGTTGTAAACATGGTACTTCTTGGAGCTGCCAGCAAAAGCGGCCTCATTTCCAAAGACGAACTTAAAGCTGCAATCAAGCTGTTAGTAAAACCTGATTTCTACGAACTGAATGTTAAGGCGGTGGATTATGTCTGATCTTGAAAAAGCCCGCGAGTTTTTTGGCGGCGACCTTTATGCAACAGATGCAACAGGTATTGTAATAGATGAAGTAGGCGACCATTTTGCCCGCTGTTCTCTTGAAATTGCACGTAAACATCAGAATGCTTATGGTGGTGTTATGGGTGGTGTAATCTGTACTCTTGCAGACTTCACTTTTGCAGTGTGTTCAAACTTTAATCAGCCTCATACAGTTTCATTAAATTGCAGCGTAAACTTTTTAGGCATGGCCAAAGGGAAAAAACTTCTTTCGTCATCACGCGTTGTAAAAGACGGCCGTTCCACCTGTGTATACCAGATAGACATCACAGACGAACTTGGTACACAAGTTGCTATGGCCACCTTCACCGGCATGAAACTTGCAAAATAAAAAATCTGCACACTTTTAGTTACCTTCTGGCTGTTTTTGTTGTTTTTTTACGGAACGACTTAAAAACGACAGGAGGTTTATATGAAAGCAAAATTTTTTCTTTTTTCAGCTCTTTGTCTTATTATTTTCTCATCTTGTACTATAACTGTTGATTTTGAAGATGAAACAGGCACTTTTTCTGCATATGTTTCGGCTTATTCTCCTTATGTAACTGACGGTTCATATGGTTCAAATCAATCAAATATCACAAATTGTCCTTCGCCAATTGCAAAATCGGCTTTTGAATATGCAAAACTTTATGCTGCTTCAGATACTGTTTACAAGCTTGGCGCACAGGATCCGCTTCGTTCAATCCAGATTGACTGTTCAGGGCTTGTAATCATGTGTTACAAATACGCGCTTAAGAATACAGGATATTCTCTTGTGCAGTCAGATATGTCTTCTTCATATATGTACGAGCATGCTTCTATTAAGACAACAACTCCTCGTCGCGGCGACCTTATTTTTATGGGGGATTCTAATTCTTCAAAAATTACGCACGTTGCCATTTTTGACCGCTTTGAAGGAGACCAGGTTTACTTTATAGATTCAACAAGCGTGGGCAGAACTACAGGTGTTTCAGAACGTCATTATTCCAGAAATGACAAACGAATCAAATCATACGGAATAATGAAGCTCAAATACTAAAAGGCTACAGTTTAAATTTTCTCTGCGATGTCATAAATAAGACGTTCGGTTTTTTCCCAGCCAAGGCACGGGTCTGTAATTGATTTTCCGTAAACACCTTCGCCGATTTTCTGGCAGCCGTCTTCGATATAGCTTTCAATCATAAAGCCTTTTACAAGCTTACCAATGCGTTCGCTGTGGCGGCAGGAATTGAGCACGTCCATAACGATTCGCGGCTGTTCAAAAGGATTTTTGTTTGAGTTTGAATGATTTGTATCAATAATAACTGCAGGGTTTTTAAGCTCAAGCTCGTCGTAGGTGTTGCTCAGGCGTTCAAGGTCTTCGTAGTGATAGTTCTGAAGATGGTTTCCGTGCTTGTTTGTAGAGCCGCGCAAAATTGCATGACAGTGAGGGTTACCCTCTGAATGAACTTCCCAACCTCTGTAAATAAAGGTATGAGAATGCTGGGCTGCAGAAATTGCGTTCATCATAACTGCGTAATCACCGCTTGTAGGATTTTTCATTCCAACAGGAACTTCAATTCCACTTGCCGTCAGACGGTGCTGCTGGTCTTCTACAGAACGTGCGCCAACTGCAACATAACCAAGCAGGTCATCAAGATACTGATAGTTTTCGGGGTAGAGCATTTCGTCTGCAAAAATAAAACCTGTTTCTTCTACGGCGCGCATGTGCATGTGACGGCAGGCAACAATTCCCTTGTAAAGATCCGGCTTTTCGTTTGGATTTGGCTGATGAAGCATTCCCTTGTAGCCGGCACCTGTTGTACGAGGTTTGTTTGTATAAATGCGTGGAACCATTAAAATCTTATCGCGCACCTTTTCCTGTACCGGAACAAGACGATTCATATAATCAAGTACTGCATCTTCGTTGTCGGCAGAGCAGGGACCAATTATCAAAAGCAGACGATTCAAGCGGCCTTCAAAAACTGCCTTGAGCTCTGCGCGTTTTTCTTCTACGATTTTTCCAAGCTTACCCGAAAGCGGATACTGTTCCTTGACTTCCGCCGGTATTGCAAGCCTGCGTTCAAATTCCATGTTCATATTATTTTCCTTGTCCCAAAATCTTTTATCTGAAGATTTTTAATTTATCACATCGGTACTGTATTTCATGAACCATCTGCTCAAAATCCTTCTGGCTGGAATTGCCTTCAACTTCGATGTAAAAATAATATTCCCATGCATGAGACTTTAACGGACGGCTGTGAATTGCCACCATGTTATATCCAAATTCACCAAGCCGGTTCAAAACTTTTACAAGGGCACCGGCTTCGTTTTTTACTGCAAACATCATGATAAATGTTCCGCAGTCCTTGCAGACTTTTTGATTCTGATTTTTTGAAAGCACGACAAATCTTGTTGAATTATCCTGCTGTTCGTTGATGCCCTGAGCAAGCACCTGTAAACCGTAGAGCGCCGCAGTTTCTTCACTTGCAATTGCGGCAACTGTGGGGTCGGCATCCTGTGCAACCTGCCTTGCGGCTCGTGCTGTATTTACTGCTTCTATGCTTTCATAATTGTGGGCACGCAAAAATTCTGCACACTGTTCCAGCGCCTGAGGATGACTTATTACCTTTTTGATTGTCTGAAGTGTGGCGCCATTTACTCCAAGAAGATTCTGGACAACATTAAGAGTATAAACTCCGTTTACAAAAAGGTCGCCCTGGAACATGAGGTCTGTTACCTGACCAACATCCCCTGCGTAACTGTTTTCTATTGGAAGAACTGCATAGTCACATTCATCATTTTCTACGGCTTTGAATGCAGAATGAAAATCCCCGAACGCAACAAGCTCGTCGTTCGGGAAAATGCGTTTTGCCGCAATGTAAGCGAATGCACCTTCTATGCCACTGTAGGCTATTTTCATATTTTTATCCCAGGACACTCATTATAATTGCTAATGCAAGAATTGCAAGACCCAGGAATGCAAATACAAAATCTCGGAAGTGGTGCTTGTAAACTTTTGTACAGCTTTGTCTTGTTCTGAAGTAAAATCCACGGAGCTCTGCGGCTTTTGCAGTGAACTCTATTTTTCTAACTGCGCCCATCAAAAGAGGGAAGCACAATGGTAAAATCATTCCAAGCTTTTTGAACGGATTCTTTACGTCAAAATCAACACCGCGTGCCTTCTGACTTTCTATAATTCCACTCATTTCAGAAGAAAATACCGGAATAAAGCGGATTGCAGAGGTAAGGGTAAACGCATATTTATAAGGAATATGAAGTTCCTTTACAAGTGTGTTAGAAAGATCATTCAAATTGATTACAGAAATCAAAACAGAAAGGGGAAGTGTAGCGCCTGTAAGTCTTAAAACAAGAAGCAGACCGTTACGGATTCCAACATCTGTAAACCCAAAGTTAGGACCAAGAGGAATGACAATGTTTCCACGGCGGATTGCAAGAATCTGAAGCACAAAAAGGAATACAGACATTTTGAAAAGTCCCTTAAAAATGCCGAGTGTTCTTTTAAAAAGTCCGGAACCTGTTTTTCCTTCGCCAATAAAACCAAGCAGAATATCAAAAACAATTATTCCAACAAGATAGAAAAAATTAGAAGAAACAAAAGCACTGGCACAAAGCAAAGCAGCAACAAAAATCTTAGTGAGCGGATGCATTTTATGAAGAATAGAATCGCCCTGTAAGTAGTCTAAAAATCCTTTCATTATCGTAACTCCTTCATCTTAGCAATCATTTCTTCAACTGTAAAAATGCCCTTGTAGTCATCGCCCAAAAGTGAACAGGTTGCGGCAATCTGTGGCTGCAGCAGGCGTGCGCGTCCAAGAAGTTCAGTGTCGCTAAGGATTGCACGTGTTTCACCCTGTGCCAGAATCTCACCCTTGTTCATGACAATCAGGCTTTTTGCAAAATCAAGAACAACTTCCATATCGTGGCAAACCATGATTACTGTTGTTCCGTTTTCATTAAGCTGCTGAATGCGGCTCATTATTTCCATACACTCGCGGTAATCAAGACCGGTTGTAGGTTCATCAAGAATCAAAATCTCCGGGTTCAGGGCAATCAGGCAGGCAAGACAAAGTCTCTGTCGCTGACCACGGCTCATATTAAACGGCTCAACCTTAGGGTCAAATCCAAACTCCTGAATTGTAGCTTCAACGCGTGCTTTAATTTCTGCTTCCGAAAGTCCGTTGTTTTTAAGGCTGAACGCAATTTCTTCTTCTACTGTGTTGCAGCAAATCTGGCGGTCCGGATTCTGGAAAAGAAATCCGATATGTTTTGCAAGTTCGCTGACCTTTTTGCGTCGTGTATTTTCACCAAGAACAAAAACATCTCCTGAGCTTGGTTGTAAAAGTCCGTTACATAATTTTGAAAAAGTTGACTTTCCGGCTCCGTTAGAACCGATGATAGCAATAAAATCACCTTTTTCAATTTTTACATTAAGATTATGAACGTTTGCAGTTGAATTGTACGAAAAACAAACATCCTTTAATTCAAGTACTGTGCTCATTTTTTGCCTCCGCTTGTTTTCATACATTTTTTTACAAAGTCTGCTGCTTCCTGTGTGTTCAGGCAGATTCTGTCTTCTTTTTTCATGCCCTTTGGTGTAAGGCCTTCATCCATCATTTTGCCTGTTAAAGTCAAAACGCGCGGACAGTTGATTCCGGCTTCTTCCATTTCTTTCTGGTGAGTGAGTGTGCTTCGGATTTCTCCGTAATGAACGACTGTTCCTTTTTCAAGAACAATGAGCTTTTTTACAAACTCGCAAAGCAGCATGATTTTCTGTTCTGCAATGATAACTGTAATTCCTTTTTCTTCGTTGAGTTTTTTAAGAAGTTTGAAGATTTGAAGTGAAGATGCCGGATCAAGTTCGCCTGTAGGTTCATCCAGAATAAGATAATCAGGCTGAAGTGCTAAAATAGAAGCAAATACAACCTTCTGTTTCTGACCGCCGCTTAAAGTATTTATTTCTCTGTGGCGTAAATCAGTTATGTCCAGAGCTTCGAGCGCCTCTGTAATTCTGGCATCAATCTGATCTGCCGGAACTCCAAAGTTTTCCAGACCAAAAAGAATTTCGTCTTCTACAAAGTAGCTTACAATCTGACTTTCAATATCCTGAAATACAGAACCAACCTTAAGTGCAAGCTTATCGGGTTTAATTTCAAAGGTATCCTGACCTTCAACCTTTACAGAGCCGTAAAAATCTCCGGTGTAGTGATGCGGAATAAGCCCGTTCAAACAACTGCAGAACGTTGTTTTTCCTGCTCCCGATTCGCCTATTATTCCAATAAAGTCGCCTTTTTCTATATTAAGTGTAATATTTTCAAGAGCATTCTTTTTGGAATTACTATACTTAAAAGTCAGTTCCTGTATTTCGATCATTTTGTGTTCCTTGGTTATGCAGTTTCCTTGTTGCTTTCACAAACAAATGGCTTTTTGATTGCTTTCATCAATGGAGCATACAAAAGTGCAACGATTACTGCATTCAAAGTTGCTGTTCCCAAAACGATTGGTACATAAGCTGCCATTGCTTTTGGATCAGATTTGATTACTACGAACAAAAGTACTGTGAATAAACCGCCTGAAATTACAGTGCTGATAAATGTGTTTACTGCAGCCATACCAATTTCCATTGGGCGATTCTTTACAGGAATCATAATCAAAAGTCCCATACAAAGGGCACCTGCAAATTCTGAAGCAAAGTTCAAACCAGGTGTTCCAGGGAAGAACTGACAGATAGCACCAGCCAAAAGACCAACAATGATGCTATACCAGATTTTTGGACGAAGCAGAACAATTACCATACAATACATTGCAATAATGAAGTTAGGCTTCATACCAAAAAAGTTGATGAAGGTTCCTACAAAAAACTTCAAAACTGCACCGGCAGCCAAAAGCACTGCGGTAAGCAACAAATCACGGAGCGAAAGCCCCTTTTTTTCTTCCTGTTGAATTTCTCTTTTTTCCATGATGGATCTCCTTTAAAATATGTCATTGTCGGGCTTGACCCGGCAATCTTGTGAATGCCTCCTGCTTCGTTGCGCGTTACTATTCAAAGAAACATTCTTGTTACTACGAATAGTAACGCAAGAGATAATATTTTGTCAACAGGTTTTAAAAAAAAAATTTTAAAAAGTTTTTTTAATGCTTTTCAGGATTTTTTCAAAGTATGGTTTATTTGCTTCGTAGACATCCTTAAAAGAACTGAAATTAATCAGATATTTATCTGTAATTCTGATTCTTGTATATGTCAGCCACTTTTCTTCACCAATTATATCATATTCAATAATCAAATCATTTTTATCAAAATGAGCATTGATTGAAGTTGGAATAACCCCGGAGATAAGCTGAAGTAAAAGTCTTGCAAAAGAAATTTTTTCTTCTTTTGTTGCCAAAGAAACAACACCTTCTGCTGGTTCAATCATAATCTGAGATTCTCTATAGCTTTGTATTTCGAGCCAGTATGAAATATTTTTTCCATAAGTGTTTTCTGTCCAGTTTTCATCAAGAGTGATTTTATAGCCGTTATCCTTTACAGTCTTTTTCTTTGCTTTTGAAGGAACCGATCCGGAATTTCTTTCTACCGGCTCTACATATTCAATATCATTTGCTACAAATGCATCAAGCAATTCATTGGAATATTCCTTGTAATGCCCGTAACGGTAGGCTTCCATTGCAACTTTAGTACCTTCTTTGTCATAACAGATAGTATCAAAACCAAAGAAAGGAATTACAGAAGAAAAATGATACCACAGGCTGTAATTGTCCCACTTATCTTCGAAGGTACAGTCTTCTTTTATTTCATCTTTTATTGAAAGCCGCATGGAGGCAAAATTCAAAAAATCAATTGCATTCTGTATATAAAAGCCCTCCTCCTCTTCGGTTTTTGCAGAAATTGCGTAAATTTCTTGAATGGAAATACTGTCATTTTCATCTAAACGGGTTGTAAAAATGATATAACCTTTTTCGTCTGTAATCGCATCAGTTGTTGTACTTACAATAAAAGAACTGGTGTCATCGAAATGATAAACCAGATAACCCTTGATATAAGGACTGTTATATCTGTAGTCCATAAAATAGATGTAGTCGCCGTTGTTAATACAGTCAAGATATTTTTGTTGTGCAGAAAGAGCAAAAACGGAAACAAAAAGAAATACCAGAAAACACATAAGATTTTTTTTCATGAAAAACTCCTGTAAGTCTGCAAGACCTTTATAATGATTTTAAACTATATTTTTTTGTTTTACTAGTATAAAGAACTTGAAGTATATATAATACAATCAGGAGAAAAAAATGAAAAAAATCAAAATTTTATTAGTCGCTGCTTTAACTTCGGTTTGTGTTATTCTTTCTTCTTGTGCTTCTATGGGAGGAACCAGCGAACCTTTGGATCAGGGATATTACCCTGCTGGTGAAGAAGCAGAAACTTCTGTTGAAATTATTGTCGGGCCAAATTTGACAATTGCCGCAATTGATGATGGTCAGGATACAAAGCTTCATATGTATACTGAAACAGTAGCAGGCTGGACAGTTAAAACAAAGAAATCACGTGAACAGCTTTTCCGTCTTTCACCTGGAGTTCATACTGTAAGCGTATGTTTTGATAATGGCCAGCAGTATACACTTTTTGCTAATACAATGATTATCATGCTGCAGGAAGGAAATCAGTATAAAATTACTTATGAAATTGTAAACGGCAGTTCTGTTGTTTATGATTGTATCAATACCGATACCCTTGAATCTGCCAAGCTTGACCGCGAAGCTCTTTCAGGCAACGGTCAGTCTGTAATTTCTGCATTTATTGATGCAGTTCTTAATCCGACAATGGACGAGGTAGGTAAGACAGTTGTCCAGGAAAATGATGATTTTATTCTTACAACTTACAAAGGTCTGAAATTTGAATTGACTGACAAAGCAAGCGGAACTACCGAAAAGGGTATGACCACCTTTGTAACAGATTTTTCATTCAAAAGCGGAACTGTTTATCTTTATGTAACAGACATGACAGACAAGAATGAATTCCTTAATTCTGATTATGCAAATAATTCAAAATACGTTTTTGACGTCAAAGCCTGCGATAGAAAAACCGTTACCTACACCTTCCAGAAGCCCGAAGACAAAGCAGGGCAGACTATTACATTTAATATCAGTGTAAAAGAATAGTTTTTTAAGCACAGTCCGCTGAATCGTCCTCGCAGAAAAATCTGAGTCCGGCCTACAAAAATGAAAAAAGTTGATGTTTTGTAGGCCGATTATGAATGTTTTTGCACAGGGAAATGTGGTCTCGGCCTACAGTTTATGAAAAAGAATAGTTTTTGTAGGCCAAAAAACAAGAAAAAGTAGAAATATGGGTGGATATCGGCCTACAAAAATGAAAAAATTCAAAAACTGTAGGTCTGTCGCACTTATAAACATGATTTTTCAGGCAAAAAAGCCTACAGAAAATAAGAAATCCCGCATTTTGTAGGCTCCTCCCTTTTTTTTGTTTCTTTTTATAGAAACGGCTTGACAAAGTAAAATCACCATGCTATCATGTTACTATTAGTAGAAACATACAGGAGATTTTTATGAAACTTACAGAACTTCAACTTGAACAAATCCGCGCTCAGATTCGCCGTGTTAAGGCTTGCGGAAATCCTTTTTATACAGAACGTTTTAAGAACGTACAACCAGAAGATATTAAAACTCAGGAAGATTTTGAAAAGCTGGTGCCATTCTGCTCAAAGCAGGACCTTCGCGATGCATACCCTCTTGGACTTGCAACAGTTCCGGAAGAAGAAATTGTGCGCATCCACTCATCAAGCGGAACTACAGGTTCACCGGTAATCATTCCATATACAAAGAAAGACGTAGAAGACTGGGCAATCATGTTTGCACGCTGCTACGAAATGGCAGGCATTACAAACAAAGATCGCATCCACATCACACCGGGATACGGCTTGTGGACTGCAGGTATCGGCTTTCAGGCTGGCTGTGAACGCCTTGGTGCTATGGCAATTCCAATGGGACCTGGTAACACAGAAAAGCAGCTGCAGATGATGCAGGATTTGAAGTCTACAGTATTGTGTGCAACTTCCTCTTATGCTCTCCTCCTTGCAGAACAGGTAGAAGCACGCGGACTTAAAGATAAAATCTGCCTCAAAAAAGGCGTAATTGGTTCTGAACGCTGGGGCGAAAAAATGCGCAACCGCATCAAGAATATTTTAGGAATTGAACTTTTTGACATTTACGGACTTACAGAATGTTATGGTCCTGGAATCGGCATCAACTGTCCAGGCGAAGAAGGAATCCACGTATTCGACGATTACGTATATGTAGAAATCCTTGACCCTGTGACAGGCGAGCCTGTTCCTGAAGGAACCCTTGGTGAAGTAACACTTACAACCTTTGTAAAAGAAGGTGCTCCATTGTTCCGCTTCCGCACACACGACCTGGCAGCATTTGTTCCTGGTGAATGCAAGTGCGGCTGCAAGTTCCCACGCATTACGCCAATCATGGGCCGCAGCGACGACATGGTAAAGGTAAAGGGCAACATCATCTTCCCAAGCACAATCGAAGATGTAATCCGCACAGTTCCTGGAGCTTCAAGCGAATACCGCGCCATCATCGAACACGTAGACGGCAAAGACCAGATGACCGTTATGATGGAAGTAGAAGGCGGCACCGACCGCACAGAAGCAGCCCTCACAATGACCTACAACTTCAAGCAGAAGTACAACATGACCCCAATCGTAAAGGTTGTCGGCGTAGGCGAACTTCCAAGAAGCGAAAAGAAAACAAAGCGTATTGAAGATAAGCGTTTTGAATAAAGACCAGTAGGGGAGGAGGCCCCTCCCCTCGGCCGCACTTCGTTGCGCCCGACCCCGTCCTCCTAAGGGGTTGCCACCCCTTAAAAACCCCGCGATAATAGAGGTACAACTATGGGAAAAGAAATAATCGAAGAAATTGAAGAGCGCCCGGATGGCTCCAAGAAAATCGTAAAGCGTTCAGTTGAAAAAGGCGTTACCTTTGGTTCAGTTTTGGCCATGGTAATAAGTTTCGCCACCTGGAAATCAGTAGGCTGGGCTATAGTCCACGGTCTCATGGGTTGGGTTTATGTTGTTTATTTTTTGATAAGATATAGATAGGATAAAAAAAGCACTTCCTTTTTATGGAAGTGCTTTTTTTTTATTCATGGATTGCCACGTCGCGAGCTCCTCGCAATGACGTGTCCAATTATGCCTGCAGCGCTGTTACAGCTACTGTCGCAATAATATCATCTACATTACAACCGCGGCTCAAATCGTTGAGAGGCTTTGCGAAGCCCTGACAAACTGGACCAATTGCCATCCAGCCACCCATTCGCTGGCAGATTTTGTAACCGATATTACCGGCGTTGATGTTTGGGAAGATGAAGGTGTTTGCGTGGCCTGCTACTTTGCTGCCTGGGGCTTTGAGTTCGCCTACTTCTGGAGCAACGGCTGCATCAAACTGGAATTCTCCGTCCAATGCCAAGTCTGGAGCTGCGGCTTTTGCGAGTTCTGTTGCCTGCTGTACCTTTGAAACTGTGTCGTAGAATTTTGCGTCGTTTCCTGAGCCCTTTGTAGAGAAAGAAAGCATTGCTACGCGTGGTTCAATTCCTGCAATTTTCTTTGCTGTGTCGGCAGAAGCGAGTGCAATGTCGCAAAGCTCTTCTGCACTTGGTTCAATGTTGATTGCACAGTCGCCGAATACTGCAACTCCCTCCGGTACATATGGGTTTCCGCCTTCTGGGGCAACCATGATAAAGCAGCTTGAAACTGTCTTAAAGCCAGGTGCTGTTTTGATTACCTGGAGTCCTGGGCGCAAGGTATTTGCTGTTGAGTGGCATGCACCAGAAACAAATCCGTCTGCATCGCCTGCCTTAAGGATGAGTGCACCGTACATTGTGTGATCCTTAAGAATTGCGGCCTTTGCAGCTGCAACGTTTGCATATTCTGGTTCGCCAGTTTTCTTGTTGATTTTTCCTTCACGAGCCTTAAAAAGAAGCTCTGCATATTTGTCTGCGTTTGCATCCTTTGCAGGGTCAACGATTGTAACTCCGCTCAAGTCTGCATTGCTTCCGCTTGCTTTAATGTCTTCGTCGCTTCCAATCAAAATGATTTTTGCGATTCCATCTTTTACGATTTTTGATGCTGCTTCAACAACGCGCTTGTCTTCACCTTCGCAAAGAACGATTGTCTTACCGGCAGCCTTTGCCTTATTTAATAATTCATCTACAAATGCCATAAATGCCTCCAAAAAAACGTCATTGCCGTGCTCGACACGGCAATCTATTAATAAAATATCGCAAACGGGCGTTTTTTTCAATGCTCAGGGCGTTTCCCCGATTTTTGTCTCCGCCAAAAATCGGGGTCGGGCTACTCCAGGTTCCGCTTTCGCTCCAGCCGCTTCCCTCGCTCGTTGCACTCGCTCAGTCCAGTGGCCGCTTTTGAACTGAACCCTTTTTTATAGACAAAATTATGCGGCATATTGAGCTCTAAATTCAATAGGGCTCAGGCCGTTTAATCCCATTTTAATACGCTCTGTGTTGTAATATGTAATATATTCAACCAAATCTTTCTTGAATTCTT
>JAGCDP010000038.1 GCA_017651065.1 Treponema sp. | reverse complement strand
TTTTTCTACAGTGGCTCCTTTGCAGGTTGAACGGATACGGCTTTCTGTTCCGCTAAGTCCGCTTCCTTCGTGGGTGCAGAACGGAATGATTGTTTTTCCCTTCCAGTCGTGGGCTTCTAAGAATGTGTAAACCGGCATTGGCATGTCTCCCCACCAGTTTGGATATCCGATGTAGATTGTGTCGTATGCGGTGATGTCGATATCAGCTTTGAGGGCAGGGCGGGCTTTTTTGTTCTGCTCATCTTTTGCAATCTGAGTCAGGCGGCTGTAGCTGTCGGTTGGATAAGGCTTTTGAGTTTCAAGTTCAAAAAGCTCTGAGCCTGTTTCTTCTGAAATAAACTTTGCGATGATTGAAGTGTTTCCTTCTTTAATGTTTCCAACGTTATACTGTTCGCCTGCGAGCGAAAAATAAACTACCAGTGATTTTTCCATTTTAGTCTCCTTTGAGTTTGAAGTTTTGTTTTGTGCGAATAGCGAACCTGCAAGTAAAGTCGCTGCCATTACGATTGTAAAAACTGATTTTAGTTTCATCTGAACTTCCTCCTTGGTTTTACATCTTAATTATAAGCGACACATGTCTTTTTATTAAGAACAGGTTATGGTATAATGTTGTTTAAACGACAGATGTTGCAAATGTGCCTATTAAAGAGGCTTTTCTGGAGGTAAAAATGGCTGAAGAGAAAATCGACCCGCGCATTATCCGTACAAAGGAAGCAATTCAGAGTGTTTTTAAGCAGATGGTTTGCGAGATGCCTTATGAAAAAATTACCGTAAAGGCAATTACTGAGGGAGCCAGAATCAACCGCAATACTTTTTATCTTCATTATAACTGCGTGGATGATGTGCTTGCGGAGATTCAGGAAAAACATTCCGGCGAATACAGTGCTATTGTTTCGGGCTTTGACCATCTTAAGGATACGGGCAAACTGGTGCGTTCCTTTTTTGAATACATGGAAGCTCAGGATGATTTTTTCAAACGTGTGACTTGTGACAGTCGTTTTGACTATATACGCGAAAGGATGCAGAACCGTGTTACCAAGCAGGCAGCGGAGTCACATCCTCTAAAGGGTCTGGATCAGAGTGTGCGCAACATCCTTTTGACTTTTAATAACTTCATTGTCCTGCTTTACCGCCAGTGGGTCGCCGATGGCCGCAAGATTTCTATGGAAGAAATGATTGAGCTTACGACAACTCTGCTGGAAAAAGGGATGAAGGGATTCAGGAATAAATAAAGAAGCATTTCATATTGACAACCACCTATGTATTAGTTATGATGCAACATATAGATAAATATCAATATGAGGTTGCCTATGAATGAAACAGAACTCGCTCTTATCTGCAAGGCTTTGGGAGATGAAAACCGCGTTCAGATTATTAAAATGCTGACAGGCGGGGAATTGTGTGCCTGTAAAATTCTTGACGCTTTTAATATCACTCAGCCCACTCTTTCTCATCATATGAAGATTCTTACAGACTGTAATCTTGTTAATTCACGAAAGGAAGGAAAGTGGACTTATTATTCAATAAACTGCAAAAAGTTCTCTGATTTCAAAAGTGCCGTCTCACAATTTACCTGTAAAGCTGCACCTGCAAAAAAATCTGATGAAAAATGCTGCTGTTAAACTTTGAATTATAAAAGAGGTTTGTACGATGAATCACAAAGAAAAAGCAGTAAATTATTTTTCACAGAAATTACATTGTTCTCAGTCGGTTTTGGCGGCTTTTGCCAAAGAGTGTGGAATTACAGAAGAACAGGCGCTTAAGCTTGGAAGCTGCTTTGGTGGTGGCATGCGCAAGGGAGAAGTTTGTGGCGCCGTAACAGGAGCCTTAATGGTATTAGGATTATTATATGGCCAGAAAGCAGCCAGTGACACAGAAGGCCGCCTGCTTTCAAATAAAGTAAATGATTTAATGATGGACCGCTTCAAAGAAAAATGCGGTTCTTATATCTGTAATGATTTACTTGGTTGCGATATTTCAACAGACGAAGGTAAGCAGTATTGTCTCGAAAATAAATTGTTCACCGAGTTCTGCCCAAAGATGGTTGCCACTGCTGTTGAAGTAGTTGAAGAAATTATAGCCTCAAAGGAATAAAAAATGACTACAGAAGAAAAAGCTGCAAAGATTATTGAAGATATTCGCGGCCAAACAGGCACAAATCCAATAAGGATGTTTAAGGCTCTTACAAAAAATGATTACATAAATATTCACGGACCTGAGCATCATATTCTGGACGGCGCCTGCTTGCTCATGGCATATCACAACGCTGGCGGCAAAATCGATATTGATGAAGCTTTGAAAAAAATTCTTTACGAAGGTCTACGAATGCCTGGTGCCATGTGCGGGCTTTGGGGAATCTGCGGTGCCATAACTTCAATTGGTGCGGCACTTGCTATTATTGATGGAACAGGCCCTCTTACTCTAGACGGCACTTGGGGAAACCACATGGCATTCACCTCAAGTGCAATCGGTGAGCTTGGAAAAATAAACGGTCCAAGATGCTGCAAGCGTGATGCTATGATTGCTTTTAAGCATGGAATAGAATATGTAAATCAGCATTACGGTGTTCAGCTTGAATATGAAAATCAGACCTGCGAGTTTTCTTCACAGAACCAGCAGTGCATTAAGGACAGGTGTCCGTTTTATAATAATTTAAATTTGGAAGGGATAATGCTCGATAGAACGATTCCGTTTTGTAATACAATCATGAAATGCTCTGCTTACACATACAAGGAGGTAGAATTACCGGAAGGTTTTTCTATTGCTTCATATCAGCCTGGGTATGAAAAAGGATGGGCAAAGCTTGAATACGCCATTGGTGATTTTGGTTCAGTAACAGAAGCAGAAAAGTATTTTGTTGAAACTTATCTGAAGAATTCCGACCTCTTCCAGAATATCCTCTTTGTGTTGAATAAGGATAAAGATGTTGTCGGCTCGTGCATTGCATGGCAAGATATGCAGGGAACAAACAGTGTCTCGTCTTTGCATTGGCTCGTGGTTGATGAACGGTATCAGGGAAATGGTCTGGGAAGGGCTCTTACCACTGCTGTTATGAATATTTATGCAGAACACCAGGCTTTTCCTGTCTATATCCACACACAGCCATGGAGTTGGAAAGCGATACTTTTGTATAATTCAATGAGATTTAAGCTGCAGAAAACAGATACTTTTTCACATTATGAAAATGAATATGAAAAAGCTATGTTTGAACTCAAGAAAATTGTAACAAAAGAACAATATGAACAGCTGCAACTGTCATCAGAATAACGAAGGAGTAAACAAATAGGTACGATTCATACCTTTTTTTTAGAATTTTTCTACTTACAACCTATACAATAAATTAAAAATGTTATAGTATAAGTTGATGTTTGATAAAAAACTTATTGAAAACATAAACGGATATTTCTCATTAAAGGCGGCTACCGATTTTGGTATAACAAGATGGCAGCTGCAGGAGCTATTGAACTCAGGCGAGATTCAAAAGGTCCGATATGGACTTTATGCCTTGAAAAATGTTATTCCTGATGACCTTTATATAACACAGCTTATGTGCCCTAAAGCAATTTATTCACACGATACAGCTTTGTTTTTTACAGGTTACTCCGATCAGGTGCCTTTTACTTATACAGTTGCGGTTCCACATGGTTATATTTCTAAAACGTTAGTGGCTCAATACAATGTAAAACATGTAGATAATAAAACTGCTGAGGAAGGAATAATTACAGTAAAATCTGAGCTTGGAAATGATTTGAAGGTTTACTGTATAGAGCGTACATTATGCGAACTTTTACACAAGCCATCAGAACTAGATAAGGAACGTTTTATTCCGGCAATTCAAAAATATCTTCGCTCAAAGGATAAGGATATCTTAAAGCTTATGCATTTTGCAAAAATATTTCATGTAGAAAAAAGACTTCTGCCATATCTGGAGGTGGGACAATGATAACAGATAACGCTATGCAGCTCAAAGAACATCAATAATCAGAATATTAAAAAAGCACTTGAAAATACATGCAAACACAGACAAAGTGAGAAAGTTCTTACACAGATTCCAGAAATACTTACAGCAATAAAAGAATCTGACAACTTGAAAGACCAATGGCAAAAATATGTAAAGAAAATGCCGTATGCGTCTGAAATTACTTTTGAACAGACCTTGGACAGAATTGAAAAGATTCTGGAAGAATTGAAATAAAGTATTATTCTGAACATATTTGGAAAAATTCTGAAATTCATCTTATAATATAAAAGGGTAAAACATTATGACAATCATCAGTAAAACAAAATACGAAGCTTCGGAAGCAGAAATTAAAGAATTGTTTTCTTTTCACAAGATGGGGAGTGTAACGGACATAGCCGCTTTGGGCGCTGGAGAATTTAATTCTGTTTACAAGGTCACCTGTGATAACGGCAATAGCTATGCATTAAAGATTGCCCCTCCACAAAATGCAAAGGTTCTTAGTTATGAAAATAACCTGATGAAATCTGAGGTCTTCTGGTATTCGCAGATGCATGAAAAAACAGACATCCTCTGTCCTGAAGTTTTTGTGTCTGATTTTTCAAAAGAAATTATTAAGAGCAACTGCTTCATTATGGAGATGATGAAAGGCGTACCAATCTGGGAAGCAGGAATTACTGATGCGGACTACGAAGACATCCAGAAGCAGAAAATCTCTATGCTTACAAAAATCCACAGAATTACAAATGACGGATTCGGCTATATTCAAACAGGGCTTGCACCTTCCTGGTATGAGGCTTTGAAAAAAATGTCCCAGAACCTTGTTACTGATTGTAAAAACCTTGGTCACGAAACTCCTGATGGCGAGAAATTTTTGAGCTTAATAGATAAACATGAAAAGCTTCTTCGCACAGTGTCTTGCAGAATGGTAAACTTTGATTTTTGGGACAGCAATATTCTTTATGATACCGAGTCTAAAAAAATCTGCTGGATAGATCCTGAACGCGGATTTTGGGGCGACCCTGTTGCCGATTTTATAACCTTCGCACCTGGACAAAAATCACCTCTTTCAGCAAAACCAAAAGTGCTTGATGCCTACAATGAACTTACCCGGGAAAAAATCCTTCTGAGTGAAGAAACAGAAATCAGATATGCTCTTGCAGTTTGTTATCTTGCGCTTATTGAAGAAGTTGAAAAATATGCAAGATACGAACCAGATAATCCGACTTACATTCGAAACACTGTTGATGCAAAAGATATGTATGAGATGGCTTTTAAGATTCTTTAGGGACGAAAATGTTTGATATAAATGATTATGTACAAAAATTAATTTCTCAATGCAAGGTTGCCTTTGGCGAGCGATTGCTTTATGTTGGGTATATGGGAAGTTACCTTCGTGGTGAGGCTAACGAAAACAGCGACATAGATGTGATGGTTGTAATTGATAACATCACTATTTCTGACATGAACACTTACCGCGATATTATTAAAGGACTTGGATATTTTGATAAGTCCTGCGGATTTATATGCGGTAAAGATGAAATGAAAGGCTGGTCTCCGCTTGAAGTTTGCCAGCTTATAAACACAACAAAGGATGTTTATGGAAAGCTTGAGCCGTTGCTTTCTCCTTTTACCCGCGAAGATGAAATTAACTATGTAAAGTTCTGTCTTGGAAATCTTTATCACGAGCTTTGCCACCGCTTTGTTCATTCATCTCGTGAAAAAAATATTGAAAAGTTCCGAGGCACCTGTAAGTTTTTCTTTTTCCTGATTCAAAACCTTCATTATCTTGAAACCGGTAATTTTATCCTGAAAAAAGCAGATTTGAAAAAATCCGTTTCCGAAGCAGATCGCCGCGTTCTTGAGTTTGCAGCACTTCCGGACTCCTTTGATTTTGACGCTGCCCTTGAAGAACTATTTGTCTGGTGTCAGAATGCCTTTAAACGATTAGGGGAATTATAATGAGTGAATTAAAAATCAGAGATGCACAGCTTGAAGACGCAGCAAGGCTTGTTGAAATTTACAGTCACTATGTTTTGGATACAGCCGTTTCTTTTGAATGTACTACCCCAAGCGTGGAAGAATTTGCCGACCGCATCAAAGATATAAAAACAAAATTTCCGTATCTGGTTTGCGAAAAGGACGGAAAGATAATCGGTTATGTTTACGCCGGTGCGTATAGTCCTCGTGCGGCTTATAACTGGACTGCCGAAACTTCAATTTATATCGATAAAGATTGTCGCCGAAACGGGGCAGGGGCTTTGCTTTATAAAGAATTAGAAAAGCAATTGAAGGAAAAAGAAATTGTAAATCTTTTGGCCGGTGTTGCTTTTTGTGAAAATGAAGACGAATATCTTACTAATGACAGCCAGAAGTTTCATTTGAAGATGGGCTATAGCGAGGTTGCTCACATGAAGGGAGTGGGCAAAAAGTTTGAACGCTGGTACGATATCAAGTGGTTCCAGAAAAAAATCTAAAGAGAAAAAAATGCTGACAAAATCAGAAATTGAAGAAAAAATAAAATCTCAAATTGCGTTGGAATTTAACTGCGCCCCTCAGGATTTTGATAAAAGCGAAAATACAATTACTGCCGCATGCCTCAATCCTAACCGCAGAAAATTTTCGGATAAGCCCTTCTTTTTACAGATGGCAACCTTTGGAAAAGGAACCGTAATTTCTGCAGACCCGGTAATTCATCCGTGGCTTACAGAATGGGTAAAAGGCAAACAGGGAATCTGGCTTTTTGAACAGCACAACTATTATGAACTTGAATGCGAGCTCAGAAAGCACGGATATAAAATGGCGCTTACTCATCATATGTTTGCGCCCGAACCAAAGCTTATTGAAATCAACACAGATCTAAAAATCAAATGGCTTGAGCAGAACGATATCACCCAGTTTTATGGAAACGAAAATTTTCCAAACGCAATCTGCAACAAGTTTAAGCCCGAGCGCCCTGATGTACTTGCAGTAGTTGCAATGGACGGCGAAAAGATTATGGGCATGGCCGGTTGTTCTGCAGATACTCCGGATTTTTGGCAGATTGGAATTGATGTTTTGCCAGAGTACCGTGGCCGTGGTGTTGCAAAAACTCTTGTGACTCTTTTGCGAAACGAAACCTTCCGCCGCGGCGCAATTCCTTATTACGGAACAGGCCTTTCAAATCTTGCATCGTGGAAGACTGCGCTGGAATGCGGCTTTAAACCTTTCTGGGTAGAAGCAGAATCTCAGCCGGATGAAAAATTGGAATTTGTAAAATAATGGAAAAACAGAATTACATAATCGAAACTGACCACTTAAAATTACGCGAACTCACTTTAGACGATACCGACAAACTTGCACTTGTGCTTTCGGATCCACAATCTATGAGATTTTATCCACATCCTTTTTCGAGGGAAGAAGTTGAAAACTGGATAAAATGGAATATTGAAAATTACAAAAAATACGGCTTCGGGCTGTGGGCTGTGATAGAAAAAGAATCCGGCGAATTTATAGGCGACTGCGGAATTACAATGCAGCAGGTTGAAGATGATTTGTTTCATGAAATCGGCTATCACCTCAGGAAAGAATTCCGCGGAAAAGGTTATGCAACTGAAGCAGCCCGTGCCTGTTCAGATTACGCAAAGAGCAGGGGAGTGAAACAAATCATTTCTTATATGAAGTCTGACAATCTTCCATCCCGCCATGTTGCCGAACGAAATGGAATGACCTTTGTAAAATCCTTTACCAAGACTGTAATGGGAAAAGTTGTTGAAGACGAAGTTCTTTATATGAAAGACCTCATCAGCGAGTAAGAGGAAAAAGGAGCTGAAAATGACAAAAAAGATAGAAATAGTTTCATTACCAAAAGAGCAGTGGAAGGGAACTCCAATTCCCCTCGTAACAAAATCTGATTCTTATTATGATCTGGAAATTTCGCCTTTTGAAAAAGACGGCTGTAATATTCGGCTGGTGAAAAAGAATTTTGAAAAGACAGTTATTCATACTCCGGAGGAATATGATTTTCCCGATGGCTTGTATCAGGATCATTGGGAAAAGGCAGAAGCTTATGGCGTAGTAGGCGATAATGGCAAAATGCTTGCCTGCATAGAAGTATGCCCGGAAGAATGGTCTAACAGATTGATGGTTACTGAACTCTGGATTTCAGAAGAGCTTCGCGGTCAGGGGCTTGGAAAAAGACTGATGGATAAAGCAAAGGAAGTTGCTGTGGCTCAGGGCCGCCGTGCAATTATTCTGGAAACTCAATCGTGCAACACAAACGCGATTGGCTTTTATCTTCATCAGGGCTTTGAACTCATCGGCTTTGATACCTGCTGCTATACAAATGCTGATATTGACCGCAAGGAAGTAAGAATAAATCTGGGATATTTTTTCCACCGCGAAGCTAAGAGGAAATAATAAATTGAAATGATTGAAATAAAGGAATCAACATATAATGATATAAAAAATATTCAAGGACTCTGGGCTGATGCGGATGTTATGAAATATATCTGGCCGGGAGGATTGCAAGAAACAGAAGAAGGCGTAAAGAAATGGTTGGATAAATATATTTCAACCAGACCAATGAGCAATCATTATTCCATATTTGAAGATGGTAAATATTGTGGTGAGACAGCTTATGGGATAGATGAAAAAAATCGGTGTGCATCGTTAGACATAAAATTGTTTAGTTTTGCCAGGGGGCGAGGAATTGCAACCAAAGCGTTATCGTATGCCATGGAAGAAGCTTTTAAAAATGGCGCTGAAACGGTTTGGGTGGATCCCAATCCTGCAAACAGCAAAGCGATAGCTTTATATCAAAGGCTGGGGTTTGTGCGAAAAGAAATGCCTGAGCATGTAATAGCATTGGGAGAAGACCCAAATGTCTTCGCATATATGGAACTGAATAAAATGGATGTTAAATGAAAATCATAAATCTTGTAGAAAATGAACTGGGAAACTCAGGCTGCGAAGCTGCACACGGTCTTTCGTTTTATGTAGAAACTGAAAATCATAAATTTCTCTTTGACTCAAGCCCGAGCGAGGTTGTGATTCGTAATGCACAGAAGCTTGGTGTAGATTTGACTTCTGTTGATACAGTGATTTTGAGTCACGGTCATTATGATCATTCGGGCGGAATCCTGCCGTTTGTGGAGTTGAACCCACGGGCTAAGATTTACATGCAGAACAATGCCGGCGGGGAATATTATGCCTTCGACGGAGAAGAGCAGGGCTTCCGCTATATTGGTATTGATAAAAAGATTCTCTTGCTGCCTCAGGTTCAGCTTCTGAAGGGTGACACAAAACTTGATGACGAGCTTCAGGTTTTCACTGTTGATAATCGTGCCTTTCCGCTTCCTTCTACAAACAAGCGTCTTCGTGAGCTTTGCGGTGGCCAGTATATCCAGGACGAATTCCACCACGAGCAGAATCTGCTTTTGACAACCAGCGGAAAGCAAATCCTTTTCTGTGGCTGTGCTCACAACGGAATTCTGAATGTGATGGAAACTCTTGAACGGAAGTTTGGTTCGGCCTCACTCCCAGACCTCGTAATCGGCGGCTTCCATCTTATGAAGCGTACTGAGTTCTCCGAAGCCGACACTGCCGAAGTCACAGAAATCGCAAATCGCCTGAAATCATACAAAGCTCACTTTGCAACCTGCCACTGCACCGGCCTTCCGGTTTTCAATCAGATGAAAGAAATCATGGGAGAGCAGTTGAGTTATGTTCGGTCTGGGGATGAAGTTATTGTTGAGTAAAAAAAAGAAATGATAATCCAGACAGGACAGCGAACAGACATTCCGGCATTTTATTCTCAGTGGCTTTTGAACCGGCTAAAAGAAGGTTATGTGATGGTTAGAAATCCGTTTTATCCTTCGTCGGTTTCACGCTATGAACTGAATCCTCAGATTGTTGATTTGATTACTTTCTGTACTAAAAATCCTCTGCCGGTTTTGAAAAATCAGGAACTCTGGAATGAGCTTTCAAAATATAATCAGTGGTGGTATGTTTCGCTCACGCCGTATGGAAAAGAGATTGAACCCAACGTGCCGGAAAAGGCCGCCGTCGCAGATGCTATTATTGAACTTGGAAAACGACATGGACCAGAAAAAGTCGGCTGGCGTTATGATCCGATTTTTATCTCCGAAAAATATACAGTTCCATATCATCTTAAGGCATTCGAAAATATTGCCCGAAGGCTTTCTGGCGCAACGAAGACTGCTGTAATCAGCTTTATAGATTTGTATCCAAAGGTGAAGCAAAATTTTCCCGAAGCCCGGGAGGTAACGCAAGCGGAGCGACTTACTCTGGGAAAAGCTTTTGTAGAAATTGCCAGTAGATATGGAATGACCTTGCGTCCTTGTGCCGAAGGAAAAGAACTCGAACAGTTTGGTGCGGATTGTTCCGGCTGTCAGACTGTAGCAGTTCTCGAAAATGCTATTGGTAAAAAGCTTAAAGTTCCAAAAAAGAATTCCGCGCGTAAAGAATGTGACTGTTTCTTAAACGGAGATATCGGTGCCTACAATTCCTGTGCGCATCTGTGCCGCTACTGTTATGCAAATGCAGATTCCAGACTTGTTCTGGAAAATATGAAATTACATAATCCTTCTTCTCCGCTGCTAATTGGTGAGCTGAATCCTAATGATAATATTTTTAATACCGCACCGAAAAGCTGGATTGTGGATTAAAAAGAGGAATTCCTGATTCAGATGGGCGTTCCCGCTGCTTCGCATCGCTCGGGCTTTTCGCACTTCGCCTATTCGGCTCATCCCTCACTTCGTTCGGGACTCACACGGAAAAATATGGAAAAACCACAAATATCGCTTGACTTTAACTATATTCTAGTTTAAATTCGACTGTAGAAGGTCTCCATTAACCTGCGGTTTCAATCCGTGAAGAGATGAACTTTAAGAAAAGACCGCCCATCTTTTTTGGGACGGTCTTATTTTTTTTTTGGGGGGGGGAATATGTTCACATTAAAAGATAAATTAACATTTATAAATATAAATCAAGATTATTTGAAATATCTGAATGATTATTGCCCTGAAGTTTATTACAAACCGATTAGTTATAACAATAAACCATATTTAGGTATACTGATGAACAAGGATGGTCAGGAGTATGTAATTCCTATTTCATCCGCAAAGAAAAAGCATGAATCCTGGAATAATATTGATTCTGACCGGTTCTTGATTTATGAAAAATATGACCGAATGCCTGAAGATCCAAACGCTGTCTGTAAAATAATGTCTGATGGTACTATAGAACATCTACTCTCTATAATCGATTTGAAAAAAATGATTCCAATAAAAGATGGACTTTATACAAGAGTAAATTTAGTTCATGATTCGACAGATTCGGAAGAAATACGAAATTATAAAAACCTTATGAATAAGGAATATGTATTCTGCCTTAAAATAATAAATTTGATAATTCAGAAAGCTAGTAAATTATATGATAAACAAATGTCTACAAGAAAAATAATTAAATTTTGTTGCGACTTTAGACTTCTTGAGGATAAATGTAGATCATATAAAGTACAATAGCAAATTGCGACAGCAATTTACTTATCGGGTTTTAGGGCGGAGCCCTAGGCGAAGGGGTAGGACGCAACGAAGTGCGGCCGAGGGGGAGACCTGGTAGATTGCAAAGTCAAGTGCAACAATAGACTTCAATCGGTGACTTCAACCCTAAACATTTTCTAGGACGGTTATTTAGGAGAGAAACAACACTTTCTAAATAGCCGTCATCCAATTTTCTAAAGTCCATGCCTCTCGGC
>JAGCDP010000037.1 GCA_017651065.1 Treponema sp. | reverse complement strand
CGCAAGCATGATTGCTGCAGAAATTGGTGCAGACAGAGAGCTTGCTAAGCGTGCAGCTATACTCCATGATATTGGTAAGGGTGCCGAAAACGACAGTGACCAGAACCACGCAGAAGTTGGTGCCGAAATGGCCCGCAAAATGGGTGAAAATGCCGCTGTTATAAACGCAATTGCCGCACACCACAACGACGTAGAAGCAACAAGCCTTGAGGCAATAATAGTTCAGATTGCAGATGCAATTTCTGCTTCAAGACCAGGTGCCCGCCGCGAAACAATTGACAATTACGTTAAACGACTCGAAAACCTTGAGGCAATTGCCGAAGGCTTTAATGGAGTTGAAAAGGCATACGCAATTCAGGCAGGACGCGAGTTACGCATTCTTGTTAATAACGAAAAAGTTCCAGACGGAGAAGTCAAAGAACTTGCAAGAAGCATAGCTAAGCAGATTGAAACCGATTTGCGCTACCCAGGAAGAATACGATTAACGATGATTCGTGAAACTAGAATTATTGAATATGCACGTTAGTGCATCCTGTCATTGCCGGGCTTGGCCCGGCAATCTTTTTTTTAAAATCTTATTCCACCATAAAGGCAGAGGATATGATCTGTATTATAGTTTCCACGAGGAATACAGCGGTAGTATGCCCCTGCATGTGGTTTTATTTTGTATTCTTTTTCTTCCATAAAATCATATTGAAGTGAAATTCTAAAACCATTGCCCCAGGCTTTTGTATCCTGTTTTGGAGCTTCGTCAAAATAGTCGGTTCTGTTTCCAAGAACGTATGAAATAGAAAAGTTAAAGCCTGTTCTTGTAGGAAAAACTTTTATTCCTGTAAAGAAGGCATAATCAAAAGTGTTAAAATAATCTGAACCTGCCCACAAAAAATCACAGAAGGTTTCTGCACCAAACATTATTTTAAGAGGGTCAGAAATATTAAGATTTGTGTCGGCTGTAATCCCTAATATAATTCTTCTAAAATCAGACTTATTCAAAAGCGATTTTCGAAAGTCTCCAGCCCCAGAATCATAAATAGAAATCCCAGTCCCCAAAGAGATTTCCGTAGTTAAAAAACTATCTTTGGCCACCAGGCTGAATGTCATTGTTATTGTGAGCATTATAAGAAGAAATAGTTTTTTCATAATAAGAAAATCTCCATAAAAAAGAATCAATTGTTGGAGAATTATTTGAATGCGGGAAAGATTCATTCTCCAACATTAAAGATATTTGCGCTACGTTATTTTTTTTAATTCTGAAGAACTAATATTGCTCCAAGAACAATCAAATGATACGCAAAGTTATAAAGCCAATTCAAAAAGTTCCAGTGTGAACCGTGATTAAAGAGGCTTCCGCTTCCCAAGAAATCAATAAGTACAATTGCAATAATCCATACAATCAGAATAATCATCATGAGTATTTTTCCAAGGCCACCAAGTTTGTCGCCCAGGAAAATATCAAGAATAAGAAAAATACCTGCAATAAGTTCAATTACTCCAAAAACTATGCAGAGAATTGATTCAACATTTCTTGCTTCAATGATGTGTCTGATTGCAGCAACTCCTGCATCGCCGCCGCCCTGAAGAGCCCAGATTCCTGCTACTGTGAGCATTGCTCCAACTGCAATCTGCAGAAGAAGTTTTCCTACCGAAAAGTTAGATGACTTTCCCATTTTTTTCCTCCTATTTATATACAACTTTAAAAGTTTGAAATACTACTTTAATATCAGGTGCAAATTCAAAACCAAGAACTGCGCCTTCGTCTTCTAAATATTCCTGCTTTTTTTCGCGCCAGGCTTCAAGATTTTCGTCTTCACCTTCCTGCTTTGCCATTTCCCAGGTTACTTCGTTGAACGGAAGTATGTTTACGCTTTCAAGTTCAATTACGCAGACCGGATTATTTGCCCTGTCTACAACAATATATAATTCGCCCGAAACGGGGAGTGGTTCTTCATCAATTGCAAAGGTTGCATAGCTTGAAAAAAAAGCTGTCTTCTGGCCCGAAATAACAAGGGCATTCATTTCGTCTGCAACAAAACCCTTTGCTTCAAAAAACAAATCACCTGCGCATTTTGTATCCTGGGGAAGTTTTTTTTGTGCAAGAAATTTATTCCAGTATTCGTCAAGATGGGTCATTTAAACCTGCCTATTGTTTTTTACTCAACTTGATTATAAATGCAGTTATGAATAAAACGCTTGGAATAATGGCACACAAAAGAGGAATGAGCGGGAATCCAAAAATTGTTACTGCGTTTATATCAAAAATGCCAAGTTCTTCCATTAATTCAATTACAAGAGCGGCATAGCTGAACAAAAATCCTGCAACAAGAAACATCCACGAAGCATCGCGTGTTTTAGACATTACAAAAATTGCCATGAATGCAGCAATTCCGCCAAGAATAAGCTTTATTATAAATAAAACAATTTCATTATTCATTTTTATTCCTCATAAGGGTTATTTTTTAGCTTTGTAAAAGCGCCTTTGTCTGCTCCAAACGGAACGATAGAAGGCTCGTTGTATGACGGATTGATTACAATATTGCAGTCAAGGCAGTGTTTTACAAACTCGTCATATTTATTTTCGGAAATTTTAGGGTATAAATAAGGGCCTTTTCGTTCCCAGTATTTTGTAAGGATTGTGTCGTAAATAAACCAGTCCTTTTCTGTGCGGAGTGGAAGTTCTGCAATAAGATTGTATATTGCGCGGGTGAAGGCGGTTTGCAATGTAAATGGGATGGTGAGTGGCCCTTCGACCCCTTCGACAGGCTCAGGGACCACAGGGACCCCCGGGGCTGCAATGGCAAGAATTATAATATCTTCTCCCCAAGGGAACGGGGGAATAATTACTACTGCATCTGCTCCGGAAAGGTCTTCCTGTTCTTTATTCCACGGTTTATAAGAAACTATGCTTTTTGCACCGGCACTAACTGCAGCTTTAACGGCATCAGACTTTGTATAATAGAAAGAAACACGGCATTCTTTGCCAATGAGTTCAGAAACAGCCTTATCAATGCGAGGTTTATCTTCACAAATAAAGCTACCGGTCAGGCCTTTGTTCATCATATTCTTAAACATTGTAGCAGCATTTTTCCCGTCCCAGCCAAGTATGGCTTTTCCGTTTTCCTGGAACATATCAGTGAGCCGCTGACTTTTGTGTGTATATAAAAAGCATCCCCGGGCCCTTGTTACAAACCCGTATCGTGCGTAAAGTTCCTTGTACAACTGATCTTTTGTCATATCTGTATTATAGCATGTGTGTCAAATATTGTAAAACAGGAGGCCTCTATAGATAAAAACAGCGGGAGGGAGTGGCTTCAGATTTCAAAAACATTCTAGCTTGCTGCCGCGTGAGCGGCAACGTATATAATTCCAAGGCAAGCTAGCATGTAGGCGGTGAACCGCCGGTTTTGCAAATCTGAAGTTACGACCGGTAGCTGTTTTTATCTATCACATGAATACATTTTAGCACAAATTTTACCACAAAATAATACAGATTTTACAAAAATTCCTGACTAGAATTCCAGTGAAAATAAGAAAATAGCAAGAATTTGTAGAATATCGGTGAATTTTTTGATGTTTTACAATCTATAATGCCTAATTAAAGGGGTCGTTGGCCTTATATAAAAAAAATTAGGAGTTTTTCTTATGAAAAAAATTTTAGTAGTTTTGCTCGCAGCAGCAGCATTGTTCGCAACTGCTTGTAGCAAGGGTGCTGGATCAAGCACAAAAGTTGGTGTTTCTATGCCTACAAAAGATTTGCAGCGCTGGAATCAGGATGGTGCAAACATGAAGAGTCAGCTCGAAAAAGCTGGTTACACAGTAGATCTTCAGTATGCAGCAAACGACATCAACACACAGATTTCTCAGCTTGAGAACATGATTACTGGAGGATGTAAAGTTCTCGTAATCGCTTCTATCGATGGTTCTTCTCTTTCTAACGTTCTTGCAACAGCAAAGAAAAAGAACATCCAGACAATTGCATATGACCGTCTTATCATGGACACAGACGCAGTTTCTTACTATGCAACATTCGATAACTACAAAGTAGGTACAACACAGGGTCAGTACATGGTTGATGCACTCGGACTTAAGAGCCGCTCAGCTGATGATCCAGTTTACATGGAATTCTTTACTGGTGACCCAGGTGACAACAACGTAAACTTCTTCTTTGGTGGAGCTATGGATATCCTTAAGCCTTACCTCGACAGTGGTGTAATTGTATGTCTCTCAGGTCAGACAAAGAAAGATCAGTGTGCTACTCTTGAATGGTCTCCAGAAAGATCACAGTCAAGAATGGAAAACCTCATTACATCTTGCAAGTATGGTCCAAAGGGACAGAAGCTTGACGCTGTTATGTGTTCTAACGACTCTACAGCTCAGGGTGTAACACAGGCTCTTCTTTCTGCAGGATACGATGCTTCTAACTTCCCTGTAATCACAGGTCAGGACTGCGATATTCCATCTGTAAAGAACATGCTTAAGGGATATCAGTCAATGTCTGTATTCAAGGATACACGTACTTTGGCTTCTAAGGTTGTTGAAATGGTTGACGCTATCATGAAGGGTTCTAACCCACCTGTAAATGATACAAAGACATATGACAACAATGTTAAAGTTGTACCATCATTCCTTTGTGAACCAGTATTCGGTGATGTAAACAACTACAAGGCTCTCCTCGTAGACTCTGGATACTACAAAGAATCAGAACTCAAATAGGTTGAGTTAATGCCATAATAAAAGGGCTGTTCATGAAAAATCTGACAGCCCTTTTTTTTTGAAAAGATTTATAAATAAAAATAGAGGGGTTCCAATGGCTAAGACATTATTGGAAATGAAAAATATCACCAAGGTGTTTCCCGGTGTAAAGGCACTCGATAACGTAAACCTTACTGTAGAAGACGGTGAGATTCACGCAATTTGTGGTGAAAACGGTGCGGGAAAATCTACTTTGATGAATGTTCTGAGCGGTATCTATCCATACGGAACATACGATGGCGACATCGTTTACGACGGAGAAATCTGTAAGTTTCAGACAATCAGGGACAGTGAAGCAAAAGGTATTGTAATTATTCACCAGGAGCTTGCTCTTGTTCCACTCCTTACAATCGGTGAAAATATGTTCCTTGGAAACGAAAGAGGATCCAAGGCTAAAATAAACTGGTCCGAAACATTTGATAAAGCCGATGAGCTTTTGAGAACTGTAGGACTTTCGGATTCATCAAAAACTTTAATTAAGGATATTGGTGTAGGTAAGCAGCAGCTTGTAGAAATTGCCAAGGCACTTGGTAAGAATGTACGCCTGCTTATTCTTGATGAACCGACAGCTTCTTTGAACGATACAGAAGCCAAGCACTTGCTTGACCTTATGCTTGAATTCAAAAAGCAGGGAATGACTTGTATTATCATTTCCCACAAGTTGAACGAAATTTCTTATGTTGCAGATAAGATTACAGTTATCCGCGACGGACAGACAATCACAACACTTGATAAAAAGAAAGATAACTTTACTGAAGATATGATTATTTCTGCCATGGTAGGTAGAAGTATTACTGACCGATTCCCTAAACGCGAATCTAAGGTTGGTGAAGTTTGCTTTGAAGTTAAAGACTGGTGTGTAGACCATCCGGTATTCGACGGAATTAAGGTTTGCGACCATATCAACTTTAATTTACGCAAAGGTGAAGTTCTGGGAATTGCAGGCCTTATGGGTGCCGGGCGTACAGAGCTTAGCATGAGTATCTTTGGTCATTCCTACGGATCAAATATCCGCGGGCACATATATATGAATGGAAAGGAAGTCTCTTTCCCTAATGTAAAATCTGCAATTAAGGCAGGACTTGCATATGTAACAGAAGACCGCAAGGGTAACGGACTTATCCTCAGTGAATCAATCTGTAAGAATACAACTGCTGCCAAACCAGAAAAGATTTCTAAACATTACATCCTTGACTTTGATAAGGAACGCAAATATTCCGAAGAAATGGCAAAGGAAATGCATACAAAGTGTGCATCTGTAATGGAAGATGTAGGAAACCTTTCGGGTGGAAACATGCAGAAGGTTCTTGTTGGAAAATGGCTTTTTGCCGAGCCTGATATCCTTATTCTGGATGAACCAACACGCGGTATTGACGTTGGTGCCAAGTACGAAATTTACTGTATCATCAACAAGATGGTTGCAGAAGGAAAATCTGTAATCATGATCAGTTCCGAAATGCCTGAGCTTTTGGGCATGGCCGACCGTATCTACGTAATGAACGAAGGAAAAATGATTGCGGAAATGGACGGAAAGGAAGCTACTCAGGAAAAGATCATGACCGAGATTATTAATTCTGGAAAAACTGTTGATTTAGGAGAATAAAAATGGAAGAAAAGAAAACTAGTAACGCTTTAAATACAATCAAAGCAGTTTTGAAAAGTAATACAATGCTTTTTGTACTTGTTGGCGTAATGGTATTGTTTGAAATTATGATTGGAGCTAAAACAGGCTGGAATGCACACTTGTTTTCTCCTGCAAACATCACAAATATTATTCGTCAGAATGCTTATGTAGCTATTCTTGCAACAGGTATGCTGCTTTGTATTTTGACCGGTGGTAACATCGATTTGTCTGTTGGTTCTGTAGTTGCACTTGTTGGTGCTCTTGCAGGTGTATTTATTGTAAACTGGGGTTGGCCAATCTGGCTTGCAGTTCTTTCATGTCTTATCATTGGTACTGCAATTGGTGCTTTCCACGGATTCTTTATTGCTTACATTCACATTCCACCGTTCATTACTACCCTTGCAGGTATGCTTTTGTGGCGTGGTGTTGCAACAATTATTCTTGACGGTCGTCCAATTTCTCCGTTCCCGGAAAAGTATCTTAAACTTTTTGAAAGCTACCTGCCGACTACCAGCGACAAAATGGGCGAATTTGAATTATTCGGCAGCTGGGTAGATAAATATACTCTTATTGTTACCCTTATTGTTACTGCAATTGCAATACTTGCTTATATTGCACTTGAAATTATCAGCCGCAGAAATAAAATCAGAAAGAATTATACTGTTCAGTCAACAGGTTCTTTCATTGCAAAGCTTGTAGTTCTTTCTATTGTAATCGTAATTATCGGTCAGTTCCTTGCACGCGACCGTGGTCTTCCTGTTGTATTGATCCTCCTTGGAGTAATCATTGCTGCTTACTCTTACTTTACACAGAATACTGTACCAGGCCGCTACCTGTACGCAATTGGTGGTAATGAAAAAGCAGCCCGTCTTTCTGGTGTAAACACAAACAACGTAATGTTCTTTGCTTACACAAACATGGGCTTTATTGCCGCAGTTGCAGCACTTGTAACAATTGCTCGTATGAACTCTGCTCAGCCAACAGCCGGACAGAACTACGAAATGGATGCTATCGCTTCCTGCTTTATTGGAGGTGCATCTGCATACGGTGGAACAGGTACTGTAGGTGGTGCCGTAGTTGGTGCTATCTTCATGGGTGTATTGAACAACGGTATGTCTATCCTTGGTGTAGATATGAACTGGCAGCGTGCTGTTAAGGGTATGGTACTCCTTGCAGCCGTAATCTTTGACGTAATGTCAAAGCGAAAGAAGGCTTCAAAGAAAGCGTAACTTTTTTTCATAAAATTAAAAAACTCCGCAGATGGATTTTTACTGGCACAGAAGGCGGTCTGTGCCAGTTTTTTTTTATGGGGTTATCTAGTGGTCCCTGAGCCTGTCGAAGGGGTCGAAGTGCCATAGATACTTGATGCGTTGTGGAAGCCTGAATCGATGATTACTTTATCAAGGTTGTATTTGTCTACATAAGTTGGTTCGAGCCAGATTGTTGTAATATCTGCGTAGCCGTTATTGATAAAACTTGTGCGGTAACTTGCGCTGTCTACTTCAAATTCATTTTTAGCAAGGCTTACTGCAACTTCTGCCGAAATTTCTGCAAGCTTAATAATAGGTTTATAAATAGTAAAATCCTGTTTTCCCTGAACAATGTACTGGCAGGCAACAATGTCTGCATCCTGACCGCAGACTGGAATATGAACATCGGGATAATATTTTGAAATTGTCTGAATTACACTGGCAGCAAGCGCGTCGTTTCCGCAGATAATTGCATCAGGGAAAATATCGTTTTTAAGAATGCGTGCCATTTCCTGACTTGCAAGATCATAATTCCAGTTATCTGTATAAAAAGTATGATTTATTTTTACACGTGAGTTTCGTACAATTCTGTTGATTCCTTCGCTGATAAGGTACATATTAAAGTCTTCTTTTGGACCAAGCAGACAATACCAGTTTGTTCCGTTTGTATGGCGCATCATATTTGAAGCCATGTCTTCGCCAACTTTTTCACTGTCAATTGTAATATAAAGATTGATGTCTGCATTGAGCGTAAGTCTGTCATACGAAATAACAGGAATGCCCTTTGCCCTGATTTTCTGTACGCTTTCGGTAATTGAGCCTGCTTCTTTAGGAAGTACTACAATTACATCTGAGTGTTCCATCAAATACATAAGCTGACGGTTCTGTTCTTCAACACTGTTTCCTGCATTCTGAACAATTACATCGGCTCCAAGCTCTTTTGCCTTATTCATAAAAACATCAAGGTCGCGCTGCCAGCGTTCAATGGCAAGTGTGTCTATTGAAAATCCGATTGTGACTTTCTTTTCCTGTGCCGGGGCAGGGGACTTTTCTGTTGTAGTCTGTTTTTGTTTTGAACATGATGCAAGCGAGAGACAAATAAGTAAGAATAAAAACGGTTTAATCAGTCTTTTCATTTTTGTTTCTCCTTTCTGTATTCCTTTGGTGACAGTCCGTATTTTGTCTTAAAGATTCGGCTGTAGTAGTTCTGGTCGTTGTAGCCTATTGTTGCGGTAATCTCTTTAATAGATAAATCTGTCTGAGCCAGGAGCTGACACGATTTTTCAAGACGCTTATCAGAAACATAGTTGATGTAGGTTTCGCCTTTTTCTTCTTTAAAGAGCTTACTCAAATAGAACGAACTCACACCGGCAAAGTCGGCAGCCATTTCAAGAGAAATATCCTTTGCAAGATTTTCTTCTACATAATCGCAGACTTTTTTTATGATTGGGTTTGTGTCTGTTTTGCGCACTGTAGAAATTGCAGCAGTACATTCAAGCAGGAAAGTCTGTGCAAAATCTTTAATGAGTTTTTTATCATTGAGCGAAGTCAAGGTTGCAAAGGCGTTGTCAAAGGTTGAACTTACAAAGCCCTTGTTGATTTCGCGTGTTGTATTGTTTGCAGTTACAATAAGCTCAAAGAAGGAGTTTTTAATTTTATCAAGTTCAAGCTCACCCGAAAACAATTCAGTAGAAAAAAGTTCAAGGAATGATTTTACGCCGCTTGAATCGCCGACAGAAAGCTTTTTAAGAAGCTGGTTTTTGAATTCACCATGGCTTGAATTCTGCTTTGCTTTTGAAGTCTGCTGCGAAGCAAAAACAAGTCCTCCGTTTGAGTCTGACTTGTTCAAAGCCGAAAGTGCTTCATTGTATGAAACCTGCAGAATGCTTTTGTCGTTTCCTATTGTACTTACACCGCCGCGTATTCCCGAAGAAATGTTGTAGCATAAAGTGTTGTAGATTTTTTTAATCTGTTCCTGAACTTCATTGTAATCAGGGTTTTCGGAATAAAGAGGAAAGAATACTACAATTCTGTTCATCATAAACGAGCTTATAAGGCAGCGGTGCTCCTTATTCAAAAGCTCGTGAATCTTTATGTATATTGCATACTGATTGTCTGCATTTATATTTGGAAATTCAAAGCAGCAGAAAACCCACGGAGATTCCGAAAGATTAAAATATTCAAGATATGCGCTAAGGTCAATTGATTTTTCGTTGTTGAAAATGCAGGCATAAATAAAGTCGTTTTCAATCATAGGCGAAACAAGATCAAGCTTTTTGTGAAGCTCCATGTCTGCACTAAGCTTTCCCTGTTTTTCCTGCAGAAGATTTATTGCTCCGCGGATAGTTTCAATTACAACGTTACGGTTTACAGGCTTTGTAATATATTTGTAGGCACCAAGTTCAATTGCAGTCTGCGCATACTGAAAGCGGTCAAAAGCACTCAAGATTACAAAAACAATATTTGGTTTAAGCTTTGTAATTACGCTTACAGTTTCAAGACCGCTCAAGCCCGGCATGTTAATATCCATAAACAGAATATCAATGTTTTCTTTCATTACAATTTCAATTGCTTCTGTTCCGGAAAGGGCAGTGAACACCTTTGCTTCGTTTTCGAAGTTCTTGCTTATAATGTAAGAAAGAGAATCAATTACAATCTGTTCATCATCAGTTATTAAAATATTATACATTTGGTACCTTAATTATAAATCTTGTGCCTTTACCGTTTTCTCCGTCTGTGATATCAAATAAATCATCACGATGGAACTCCAGCTGCAGGCGAAGGAATACACTTATAAGACCTGTTCCGTTGTGCGTAGAATTGTTATCAAGCACTTCAGGTGAAAGTCTTGTGGTTCCCGAAGCAACTGCTTCAAATACAGCCTCTCTTGTTTTTTCAGGCATTCCGTCTCCGTTATCGGAAACGCTTATGATTATAAAATCATCAGTCCGTTCTATGCAAAGTCTGACCTTTCCTTTTGATTTTTTTAATCCATGCTTGATGCAGTTTTCTACAAGAGGCTGCAGTGTCATAGAAGGAATCTGCTCAGGGAACGGGCCTTCCGGTATTTCCTTTGTAAAGTCCAGCCTGTTTCCAAAACGAACCTTCATTATATATACAAAATTATCTATCAAACCAAGTTCTTCGTCAATTGAAGCGGTGCGGCTCTGCTGCTGAATGTTGTAACGGAAAAAGTCTGCAACCTGTTCCATAAAGTAGCAGGTCTTGTCTGCATTTTCCATCATGGCAAGCTGGGCACCGGTGTTGAGTGTATTGAACAAAAAGTGCGGATTAATCTGATTCTGAAGAGCACGAAGCTGTGCATCTGTATAAAGCGACTGCATTTCAATTTCTTTCTTTTTAAGGTCGGCTTCAATTCGTGCCTTTTCCCAGATTGTATCAATATACTCGCGGATACTTATAATCATTTTATCAAAAGCGCGGCAAAGGTTTCCAATTTCATCTTTTGAAGTTCTGTTAAACAGCGGAATATCAAAATCACCCTGCGAAACTTTATTCGAAACTGTAGAAAGATCTACGAGCGGCTCCATGATAGAAGTAATTGTAAAATAAAGTACAAGGAATATAAGAATAGCAAATATAAGGAAGAATATAATACTGAGCAGGTTAGTAAAACGGATTGTATTCTGGTTATCATTATAGCGTGCAGCGTTCTGCTCAAGTCTAAGCTTGTTAAGTTCAAGAATCTGACTTGTAAGATAGTTGTAGCAGTCCATTGCATATTTATAATTTACTGTGATTTCTTCTTCGCTGTTTGCACGCCTTGCCGAAATTGCCAGATTACTGTAATACAAAAAGCTTTCTGTAAGCTGATGAACAAGATATTCCTTGTGGGCAACTTCATTCCGCGAAGGAAACTCCTGCAGCTTGTTGTAATATTCTTCTGCACGGAAACGCTGGTTGTAGTAAGTATCAATACTTTCGAAGGTGCGGTAATTTACATAGTTTTCCATTGCCTTTTCTGTAGAAGAAAGCGCCTGTGTAAACTCTGTGATTTCTGCATTCGATTTGTAGGATTCGCCAAGATTATGAAAAGCGTCTGTTGTAAAATTCATAGTCATAAGAAGACTGAAGGCAAGCATGACAATAGCAATTCCAATACAGAACATTATTCGCCAGCGGAGAGATTTATTTCTTATATAATCTACAGGATTAAATCTCATTGTTCCGCCTTTGTGATTTTTACTTCCGGGGTGACATAGCTGTTTGCATAACCTTTGTTTCTGTATTCAAACAGTTCCTGCATTGCCATTTTTCCGATTCGTTCCGGGTCAAGCGAGAACAGCTCATAGATGTAGCCCTTCTGCATATAAAGCTGGCATACTTCGTTTCCGCCGAATCCTAAAAGCTTGTAAGTGTCTATTGGGAAAAGCTCCGAAAGCTGCTGTGCCGACATGATTGTATCTTCTTCGGTAAGAGCAATAAAAATATTGTTTGTTGAGCTTATAGGAATTGCAGAATGAATATTTTCTATTACGAGCGACTGAATGTCTGCAGTGTCCTGAAGCGTGCGCTGAATACTTGTAATAAGATTTGCCGTATTTGTAGAAAACGAATCGCTTATGATATAAACGTTTCCGGTCGGCTGTAAAAGAGTGCTTGCTTCATCGGCAATTCGTTTTCCCATTTCCCAGTAGTTTACACCAACATACGAAACCTGCTGAATATTTGCAGAAAACTGTCCTGTTGTAATGAGCGGAATAACTGGATTGTCGTTTCGTTGAAGCAGGGTTAAAGTTTCATCAGGGGAATCAATGTATGCAATAATTCCGTCTGCATTAAGGAAGGAACAATAGTCAATCAGATTTTGAAGAGAAGTTGTACCTGCCTGAGAGTCCGGAACATGAAGATCTACAGTTGCGTTATAAGATTTTTCAAGACTGGCCGCACCGTTATAAAGCTCTGTTAAAAAACTTTGATTTTCATAAGTTCCGGTAATGATAATGTGGTAAAGACAGCCGTCTGCAGGATTATCTTCGCTTACAGTTTTGAGCTTTGCCCTGGATTTCATAAAGGTTGAATAGAACAGAATCATAAAGATGAGAAGGGCAATGAATGTAAAGATAATGAGAACCCATTTAATGAGTCTTGCTGTTGTCTTTTCCATATTCAAAAACGATTTTGTTTTTCTTGTAGTCTGCTGTTACAGAGCCGCCCTTTGCAAGAGAACCAAAAAGAACTTCATCAACAAGCGGGTTAGCAATGTTTTCTTCTATTATTCGTGCCATGTTGCGGGCACCAAATTCTTTTGAGTAGCCTTGTTCTGTAAGATAATCTATGCACTTGTCTGTAACTGTAAGTGTGATTTTCTTTTTCTTGATTCTTTGTGCAAGCTTGAAAACTTCCTTCTGGCAGACCATGCGTACAATTTTTTTATTAAGGTAACCGAACGGAACAACTGCATCGAGCCTGTTTCTGAATTCAGGAGGGAACAGCTTGTTTACTGCTTCAAAAAGAGTTGCTTCATCGTAGGCAGCGTCCTGTGTCCCAAAGCCAATGCCTGCTCTTTCCATTTCGCGTGCACCGGCGTTACTTGTCATGATTATCATGCAGTTACGGAAATCGGCTTTGCGGCCCTGATTGTCTGTTAAGATGCCGTAGTCCATTACCTGAAGCAGAACATTGAAAATATCTTCGTGAGCCTTTTCTATTTCGTCAAACAAAATAATTGAGTTTGGATTTTTGCGTACGTCTTTTGTGAGTAGTCCACCTTCTTCAAAACCAACATATCCCGGAGGTGAACCAACTAAGCGGCTTACAGAATGCTTTTCCTGATACTCACTCATATCATAACGGAGGAGTGGTTCTCCAAGAGTTTCTGCAAGAGAACGTGCAAGTTCTGTTTTTCCACAACCGGTTGGACCTACAAAAAGGTAGCAGGCTTCAGGTTTATCAGGATTTCTGAACCCTGCACGGGCACGCTTAACTGCTTTTGTAAGAGTTTGAATTGCTTTATCCTGTCCGAAAATCTGTGAACCAAGATTGTGTTCAAGATAGCGCAGAGTGTCCTTCTGGTCTCCTGTAACTGAGTCAAGCGGAAGCTTTGCCATTTTTGCAGTAATTCTACGCACTGTTGCAACATTTATCTGAGCAGTATAGTTGTGGATTTTCTGGTAGGCACCTGCTTCATCAATAATATCAATTGCCTTATCGGGCAAGCGTTTATCCGGCATATACTGAACAGACAAATCTACTGCTGCTTCAAGTGCGGCAGGCGCATATTTTACATTGTGATATTCTTCGTATTTAGGAAGTAATCCCTTAAGGATTTTTACAGTTTCTTCGCGGGTTGGCTCTACAATATCAACCTTCTGGAAACGGCGAGAAAGAGCGCGGTCCTTTTCAAAATGAGCTGCGTATTCTTCAAAAGTTGTGGAACCAATAAGGCGGATGCTTCCGTCGGAAAGGGCAGGCTTTAAAAGGTTTGCTGCATCCATCTGTGAGCTTCCGTTTGTTCCGGCGCCCATAATCATATGGATTTCATCTATAAATAAGATTGATTTTTTCTTTTCTTTAAGTTCATCAATTACATTGTGAAGTCGCTCTTCAAAATCACCACGGAATTTTGTACCTGCAAGTAAAAGACCCAAGTCGAGCGAATAAATTGTAAAGCCCTTGAGGATATCTGGAACGTCTCCGCTTACAATACGTTGTGCAAGCCCTTGAATGATTGCAGTTTTACCAACGCCAGCATCTCCCACATGAAGGGGATTATTCTTACTGCGGCGGCAAAGAATCTGTACAGTTCTTTCAATTTCTTCATCGCGGCCAACAAGAACATCGTAAGCGCCTTTTTTAGCTTCTTCTGTCATGTTTACAGCAAAGCGTTCAAGTCCACCTTCATTATTTGTCATCATTCCTTCCGGGAAGGGCGGTTGATTTTGTTTTTGTGTTTTTTCTTTTTGCTGAGCTCCGTGAACTCCCTTTATACGGCCGATTGTTTCAAGAAGCCGGAATTTATCAAGCCCGCTTGAGCGCATATAATAAGAACAGTAATTCTTTTTTTCATCAAACATGCTCACAAGCACATCTGTGATGTCTATCATCTCACTGTCACTCGAAACACAATGGAAAACTGCCCGGTTCATAACAGACTGAAAGCCCATTGATTCAACAGGCGCATTCAAAAATTCAGCATTTGCATTTTCAGAAACAACCGGAACTTTATTAGAAAGATATTCCTGCAGATTAGTTTTAAGTGCTTCGGAGTCACTGCCGCTTTCTGTAAGCAGATGGCATACAAATTCATTTTCAAGCGCTACAGAAAGAACATGTTCAGGAGTAAAAAATTCGTGATGTGAGGATTTTGCCTGTGCCAGCGATTCAGACAGAATCTTAGTGAGCATAGGACTAACTTTCATCTGCCTTACAATCGACTTTTGTTTTTTTTCGTCACTCAACTTCTACCCTCAGCGGAAATCCGTTTTTCTTAGCAATGCTTCTGGTAAGGTTTGTGCGCGAAACGGCAATGTCGTATGTATAGGTGCCAACAACAGCGCTTCCCGAATTATGAACGGTTGTCATAAGCGCTTCGGCATCATCGTGCGATTTATTAAAGATAGAAACAAGAACTTCTACAACAAATTCCATAGTAGTATAGTCGTCGTTATAAAAAACAACGTCTTTTTCTGGAGGAACTTCAATTGAGGTTGTCTCTGCAACACCGCTTCCAATATTCAGCGGCTGATTAATAAATTCGCTCATATTGTTAAATATACCACATTTTTAAGTTGTGGGCAAATAAAAATACGCCTCGTCATTGCGAGCGCAGCAAGTCGTCATTGCGAGCGCAGCAAGTCGTCATTGCGAGCGCAGCGTGGCAATCCATCCTTAATGTTTGCACAAAGTTCCCGATAATCATATTATGAAAAAGAAATTGAAATTAAAATTCCAGTATGATTCTCCGGTAATGCTCACTTTTGCATTTATAACCCTGATTATTTTTGTTCTTGATACTTTTGCACTAAAAGGAAAGCTTAAAGAGGTATGGCTTGTTACTCCAACAGCTGCCGGCGGCCAGTTTCCTTTTGCTTTTTCTGATTTTCGTTCTATTATAAGGCTGTTTATTCACGTTTTTGGTTATGACCAGAGCTCTGTACTTGTATGTAATCTGATTTTTATATTATTGCTTGGCCCTCAAATGGAAGACCGCTACGGTTCCGTAATAATCGGGATTATGATTTTTGTTTCTGCGCTTTTTTCAGGTGTGCTCAATGCCTGCTTCTGCACAAATGCCGTGAGCGGTGCAGAGCCTGTTGTTTTTATGCTGATTCTGTTATGGACTATGATGCAGCTTTCTCGCAGTAAAGTTTCTGCCAGCGCCATAGCCGTAATTGCCCTTTTTATAACAATGCTCGTTTTCCAGAAAAATCCAAACGGGGTAGTGGGTGTAGTCATAGTAGCAGCTGGAGGCCTGTGCGGAAGTCTGTTTGCCTTCCTGGCGTCTCCAAAAGCCCGCAAAGCCAAAAAGAATGAAGCAGCCCTTGCCGAATTCCGTGATGAAACAAGTCCTCGCTTTAGTATAAAAAGCACAAGCAAAGGAAGCGGAAAATCAAACAACAAAAAATCCTATGACGATTCTGAAGAGACGGTCATAGGATCTATTGAGTTGTAAACAAGTGTCATTGTCGGGCTTGACCCGACAATCTCTTATGCAAAAATAGGTCTAACTCTATTTACAGTATCGCAAGCCTTGAGCTTTTCGATGATGTCGTCTGTTACTACACCGTCTACGTCGATGATGTTGTAAGCTACGTCGCCGCGGGCCTGGTTGATAAATGATGCAATGTTGAGCTTTGCTTCACCAAGAATAGTTGTGAACTTAGAAATTGTGTCAGGAATATTCTTGTGGCTGATGCAAAGGCGTGTGCCACCGGCTGGAATAGGGTTGTCTGTAACTGTCTTAGGGAAGTTTACAGAGTTTACGATATTTCCAAACTCGAGGAAGTCCTTGAGCTGAGCAGCGGCCATAACAGCACAGTTGTCTTCTGCTTCCGGAGTAGATGCTCCAAGGTGAGGCATACATACAACCTTTGGGTGGTTGAGCAATTCTTCTGCAGCAAAGTCTGTGATGAGGGCTGCAACTTTTCCGCTATCCAAAGCAGCAATGATGTCTGCATTGTTTACAAGACCACCACGAGCAATGTTGATAATGCGAACTCCGTCCTTCATATTCTTAATTGCAGCAGCATTGATCATGCCCTTTGTGTCGTTTGTCTGTGGAACGTGAATTGTAATGTAATCACATTTTGCATAAAGAGCGTCGAGTGTTTCAGAAATCTGAACTTTTTTGTCGAGCTTCAAAGCTGAGTTTACAGAAAGGAATGGGTCATAACCAATTACGCTCATGCCAAAGTGGAGTGCAAGGTTAGCAACCATATCACCAATAGCACCAAGACCAATTACACCAAGTGTTTTTCCCATCAATTCTGGTCCAACAAACTGGCTCTTTCCTTTTTCTGCAAGATCAGGAATTTCGTCACCCTTACCGGCAAGACCCTTTACCCATTTGTTAGCTTCAATAACTGGGCGGCTAGAAAGGAGGAGTGCAAGCATAACAAGTTCTTTTACAGCGTTAGCATTTGCACCTGGAGTATTGAATACTACAACACCCTTTTCTGTAAGTTCAGGAATTGGGATATTGTTTGTTCCGGCACCTGCACGTGCAACAGCCTTTACATTGTCAGAAAGCTGCATTTCGTGCATATCTGCAGAACGTACAAGAATAGCATCAGGGTTATTGATGTCTGTAGCAATTTCATAGTTATCGCGATCAAGCTGGTTGAGTCCAACTGTAGCAATTTTATTAAGTGTTTGAATTTTAAACATAATTTTATCCTCCGTGTGTCATTGTCGGGCTTGACCCGACAATCTCATATTAGATTCCCGTGTCAAGCACGGGAATGACAGTGTGTGCTTAGTTTTCAGCAGCAAATTTCTTCATGAATTCAACAAGTGCTTTAACTCCGTCGAGTGTCATAGCATTGTAGATAGATGCACGCATACCACCAACAAGGCGGTGGCCCTTAAGGTTTACAAGACCTGCAGCACTTGCAGCTTTAACGAATGCATCGTTGATTTCCTTTTCTTTAGCTGCGGCAGCTTCATCATCTGCTGCGTGATCGCTGTATTTTGTAAGGAATGGAACGTTCATCAATGAGCGGCTTCCAACAGCGGCAGTTGCGTGGTAGAAGTTACCTTCGTTGCTGTCAAGGTAGTTGTAAAGGTAATCAGCCTTTTCCTTGTTGCGCTTGAGCATTCCTTCTGCTCCACCATTCTTTTCAATCCAGTGAAGAACCTTGTCCAGAACGTAGATTGTATAGCAAGGTGGTGTGTTGTACATAGAACCATTGTCTGCGTGTGTCTTGTAAGCAAGCATAGTTGGTGTACCTGGCAGGCAGTTTTCTGGTTCAGGAATCAAGTCTTCGCGGATGATTACAAGTGTAACACCTGCAGGAGCAAGGTTCTTCTGAGCACCGGCGAACAACAAACCAAACTTTGTAACATCAAGTGGTTCGCTCAAAACACAAGAAGAAATATCTGCAACGAGTGGGATATTACCTGTGTCAGGAATGTACTCGTAGTGAGTTCCCATGATTGTGTTGTTGAAACAGATGTAAGCGTAATCATAGTCGCCTTCAATCTTTTCAACTTTTGGAATATATGAATAGTTCTTGTCTTTAGAAGAAGCAATTACATCAACTTCAATACCAAGCTTTTTAGCTTCGGCAGCAGCTTTCTTTGCCCAAACACCAGTTTCAATGTAAGCAGCTTTTTTATTTTTAATACCAAGGTTTTCTGCGACCATGGCAAACTGAGTGGAACCTCCGCCCTGTACAAAAAGTACCTTGTAGTTATCAGGTACATTCATAAGCTTGCGAACCATAGCTTCTGCATCCTGAATGATTGGCTCATAGTTCTTAGAACGATGGCTCATTTCCATAACAGACTGTCCGCTTCCCTGATAATCAAGCATTTCAGCAGCACATTCTTTCAAAACCTCTTCCGGCAGGCAGCTTGGTCCTGCACTAAAATTGTACACTCTTGCCATTTTCGTAGACTCCTTTGTCATTTAACTTATAATTTTCAACGCATTCACGATTGAAGCATTTTCTACTTTTACAGACGGCGGAACTTTTAGCACCGTACGCGTCATGTTTACAATTCCTAAAACTCCTGCAGCAACAAGCCTGTCTGTCATAGTCTGCGCTTCCTTGTCTTCTACAGTCAGTACAGCAAGTGTGATTCCTTCCTGCTTTATGATCCAGTTCATCTGGTTAGCAGGGTAGAGCGGGAAAGATGACCTCAAAATCTCAACTCGGTTAAGACTTGAATCAAAGCCCGCTTTAATTACAAAGGAACTCCCTTGTGTAAGCTTTTCGTCAAGCAGCGCCGCACCTAAGCGTCCAAGACCAACAATGCAGCAGTTTTTAGTTTCCGCTTCAAGCCCGAGTGCCTGGTTTATTGCATCACGCAAATCAACCGTCTGGTACCCGTTTGAAACTCCTTTGTTGTACCCAAGCAGCCAGAGATCGTGACGAATCAACGAATCTTTCCAACCGGTCTGTTCGCTAATGTCCACCGAAGTGATCTTATCCTTTGGCCAGACACCGAGCAGGTTAAGCAGAAGCAGCATACGCTTTCTGGTAGCTTCTGGTATTACAACTGTGGTCATTATAGGGTTTCTCCTTGGGTATGGGAATGTAAATTCAAGTAAAAAAGGATGAATTTAAGAGAAAATATAACAAATTTTGTAAAAAATAGCAAATACTGTTAAAAATATAACAATAAATATGCATCCAAAAGGAAAAAGTTCAGCCACTCCCGTGGGAATCACCACCCGACTGCAGGCTGAGCTGGGTTGTGATGAAATCCTGCGGTTTACTTCGTAAATCCTCGGATTTCTTCTATGACCGGTCCCCACTCAGAAGCAGTCGTGTGGTGCTTCCCACTCCGTGTCTGAACTTTTTCAAATTGTTTTATTATTTTTTTTCTCTTTTACATTACCATATCAGAGGTGCCCTATAATGACCGCAATGCAAACTTTTAAAGAAAAAAAAAGGAACCCGGAAAAAACTATAAAAACCGGGTTCCGTAAAAAAATTAGGAGGCTTTGTTATTAACGCTTGTCTGCAACGGCAACTGTAATACCTGGCAGAAGCCTTGTTTCGTAGTAAGCTTCAACTTCGTCTGCAAAAAGGCTTTCAAGCATTTTCTGGTATGTAATAATTTTGCCTACATAGTTCAATGTAGACTGTGGTGTTTTGTTTGAACGAACGCGGCCGGTTCCTGCATTGTACATTGCAAGAGCAGAAACTTCATTGCCTGCAGAACTCAAACAAAACTTAAGGTGCGCCATACCATATTTCGCACTTATATATGGGTCAAAAAAATCAGCTTCTGTAAGGGCAGGGAACGAATTGCTGTTAAGCTGGAAAAGTCCTCTGTCAATTGTTGTATTTACATTGCTGTTTGTTGCCTTTGGATTATAGCGGCTTTCTGTGTAAGCCAATGCAAAAGCAAGTGACAACGGAATATCATTTTTGTCGGCTTCTGAAAGAATAGCAAGTGCAACATCCTTATTGCGGGTGATGCAGGTATAGAACTTTTCTACAGATCCGCGGGAAAATGACTGACGATAAAGTTCAAGTCCAGGGTCTGTATCTGAATTGATTTTTTCAAAAGAAACTTCTGTAAGATGATCAAATAAATCTTCCGAAAAATCGTCTTCTGATTCCTGGATTGTGTCAATTGCTGCAACCGGAGCTACTGTTTCTGCAACAGTAACTGGAAGACAAAAATAGATTGAAAGCGCAATGCCTGTAAGCATAAAGCTCAAAGCAAGCGTTGCAAAACATGAGTTTGCAAATCTGTTTGTCTCTGTTTTATATTGCATTATTCAAAATCCTCGCGAGCATAATGACATAATTGCAAAAAATGTTCAAGTGATTTTTCAAGAAAATTTACATTTTTTTATGAAAACGATGTAATATTTCGCAAATAATACATTATATTGTCGAAATATTGTCAGGAAGCCCGTTTTTTGAAGCTGAATCTGCCTTAACAAAATAAACATACTGCGCATGCTTGATTGCAAGGGTTTCCATAAAATCCTGTGCAGGGGAGCCGGCAGCAAAGTCTTTTGAAGCAATCTCTTCTGGAAGAACAAACCCTGCAACACTTTCGCAATCCTTTACACGGCGGGCAGTGTGATTAAATGTATTTATAAATGCTTCTGTCTGTTCTGGACTTTCAAGCGGCTTATCAACAACAGGAACAAGAACGGCAAAAGTTCCGGCTTCTTCCATAGACTTAAGATCTTCGCGAAGCTGAGCAAGATATTCTTCGTTGTAAGCCTCATCGCTGATTTCTACAGTAGACCATTTTATTTGGATTTGTTTGAGGGTAGAAGTGGCTACCTGTGAGTTGTCATCTATTTTATAGAGAATGTTGTTTTTAATAGTAAAAATTGGATCTAGTTTCATAATATACTTCCTGTAAAGTGGATTGCCGCGCTTCGCTCGCAATGACCGTCATTGCGAGGCCGCAGTCCGTGGCAATCCATATAAAAAAAGACCTTTACGCACAAGGCATAAAGGTCTATAAGTTCAAATTAAAACTCCGGCTATTCAGTAAGAATGCGGATAACCTCTGCCTTGTCCTGTGTGTCAAGAATTTCCTGACGCTTTTCTGGGCTCTTAAAAAGAAGGCTAACTTCAGCAAGGAACTGAAGATGAGGACCTGTCTTGTTTACAGGTGAAAGTGTCATAATAAAAATGCGGCAAGGTTCCTGATCAAGTGAATCAAAATCTACAGGGTTATCAGAAATACCAATGCAGGCAACCAAATCGCTTACTGTATCTGTTTTTCCATGAGGAATAGCGATTCCATGTTTCATACCTGTTGACATCTTGCGTTCGCGGTCCAATACACACTCTCTGGCAGCTGCTTTATCTGTTACCTTTCCTGCCTTGTAAAGAACGTCAAGCATTTCGTCAACGATTTGTTCTTTAGTAGTTCCCTTTAAGTGAAGGTTTACTGTGTCTGTTGTTAATACTGTTCTTAAGTCCATATCTCTATTTTATGCTAGAAATAGAATTTGTCAAGGTGGAAACTGTATAAAAGAAAGAAAATATTTTTCTTATTTTATATCAGTTTTGATTACTTCATTCATTGCACCGGTGCGGTAACCCTGCAAATCCATTGTGATATATGCAAATCCTGCCTGGCGAAGTTCTTTTACAACAGTTTCCCGAAGTTCAAGGAGCTTTTCCAGTTCAGTTGGCAAAACTTCTATGCGCGCAAGATTTTCTCCGTGAATGCGTACCCTGAGCTGTTTAAATCCAAGATCAAGAAGTGATTGTTCTGCTTTTTCTACCATTGTAAGCTTCTGTTCAGTGATTTCTTCTCCATAAACAAAACGGGAAGCAAGACAGGCAAAGCTTGGTTTGTCCCAGGTAGGAAGATTCATCTGTTTTGAAAGAGTTCTGATTTCTTCCTTATATAATTCACATTTTCTAAGCGGACTTTTTACTCCAAGTTCAGCTACTGCTTTTAAACCAGGGCGGTAATCTCCGTTATCATCCATATTGCTGCCTTCGCATACGTGTTCAATTCCATTTTGTTTTGCAAGAGTGATGATTTTTGTAAAAAGCTCTTTTTTGCAGTGGTAACAGCGGTCAACAGCATTATGGCGGAATTCAGGAATGTTTAATTCTTCTGATTCAATTGCAATCTGTTTGATTCCGTTTGCCTTACAAAAATCAGCCGCTTCGTTTGATTCGCGTGCCGGGAAAGAGCGTGAGCTTGCTGTAATTGCAATTGCTTTTTCGCCAAGAACGTCGTGGGCAACTTTTAAAAGAAATGTAGAATCAACTCCGCTGGAATAAGCAACTGCAACGCTTCCAAGAGAGCGAAGATAATCTTTGAGATTTTCAAGCTTTGTATTAATGTCTATATTCTGTTCTGCCATAGTCTTTTATATTGAAAGATATTTTTTGACTTCTTCTATATATTTATTACCGATTGTACTCAAGTTAAAGCCGCGTCTTGTAATAAAACCAATTTCCATAATTCGGTTTATTGATTCATCTTCTTCTTTGAACGGAACTGCAATGTAGTCTGAACCGTTGAGCTCTTCGCAGATAATTCCGGAACAAAGTGTGTAGCCGTTTAAGCCAATCATAAGATTCAGGATTGTTGCACGGTCGTTTGCTTTGATTGTTCTGTGATATTCTTCAGTGCTTAAGATTTCTTCTGCAAAATAAAAGCTTGCTCCGTCGCCCTGTTCAAAAGAAAGGCAAGGGTAGTCTTCAAGCTGTGAAAGGCTGATTTGTTTTTTGTTTGCAAGCGGGTGGCCTTTCCAGATATAAACATAAGCCTTGCAGTCTATAAGATGATGAAATTCAAGTTCCTTTGATTTTAAGATGCTTGTGATTGCCTTGCGGTTGAATTCGCTTAAGTAGAGGATTCCGATTTCACTTTTGAGGGTTGCAACGTCTTCTATAACTTCGCGGGTTTTTGTTTCGCGGATTGCAAATTCGTATTCGTTTGTGTTGAAGTCTTTTACCATTTCGACAAAGCTTTTTACTGCAAAAGAGTAGTGCTGTGTTGAAACTCCGAACTTCTTTTTGATTTTTCCGTTTTCGCCGTATTTTTCCATTACACTCTGATAATCAATGTAAAGCTGTCGTGCAGAAGTAAGGAATTCTGTTCCGTCGTTTGTAAGTGTAACACCGCGGCCTGTTCGGTTGAATATTTCTATGCCAAGTTCATCTTCAAGATCATGAATTGTTGCAGTGAGTGAAGGCTGAGATACAAAAAGCTTTTCTGCTGCCTTGTTGAATGAGCCTGTTTCTGCAATTCCTATTACATATTTGATTTGCTGAAGGGTCAATTTTTCCTCCTGAAGCAATTATATCATCTTTTTTTGATTTTTTCTCTAATTATTGAAAGTCTGTTCAGTGCTTCGTTTAAGGTTTCGTCTTTTTTTGCAAAGTGAATGCGCACATAGCGGTTCTCCGGCTCGCGGAAAAATGATGAACCTGGTACTGTTCCAACTCCAACATCACGGGCAAGGATTTCTGCAAACTCAAGGTCATCCTCGTAGCCGAACTCGCTGATGTCTATCATGATGTAATAGGCGCCCTGTGGTTCTGTGTGAGGAAGTCCTATGTCGCGAAGGCCCTGCAAAAAGAGATTTCGTTTGTGAGTGTATTTTTCCTGAAGGTCTGCGTAGTATTCGTCACCAAAGCGGAGTCCTGTTACGGCTGCTTCCTGTAATGGAGCTGCGGCACCTACTGTTAGAAAGTCATGTACTTTTTTTATTCGTTCTGTTACTTCCGGATTTGCTTGAGTGTAGCCGAGTCGCCAGCCTGTAATTGAATATGTTTTTGAAAGTGAATTACAGGTGATTGTGCGGTCTTTCATGCCGGGCAGGCTTGCCATGTATGTGTGAACGTGCGGCTTGTAGAGGATGTGTTCGTATACTTCATCTGTGATTACAAATGAGTCATATTTTTTTGCCAGGTCTGCAATTATTGTGAGCTCTTCGCGGGTGAAAACTTTACCGCATGGATTTGAAGGATTACATACAATGATTGCCTTAGGCTTTTTGCGGAAGGCATCTTCGAGCACGGCGGCGTCAAAATTATATTCAGGTGGAACAAGCGGAACATAAATTGGTTCTGCTCCGCTCAAAATTGTGTCGGCACCGTAGTTTTCATAAAACGGAGAAAAGACAATTACTTTGTCGCCGGGATTTGTAACACTCATCATAGCGGCCATCATTGCTTCTGTGGAACCACAGGTTACTACAAGCTCTGAATTAGGATCTACTTGAACACCAGAAAAATGTGTGATTTTTGCAGCAAGTGCTTCGCGGAAATTCTGCGCACCCCAGGTTGTTGAATACTGATGAAAGTCTTCTTTTGTTACCTGTGCCAGACGGTCAAGAATAGGGCGGGGCGGTTCAAAGTCAGGAAAGCCCTGCGAAAGGTTTACTGCGCCGTACTGGTTTGAAATGCGGGTCATTCTGCGGATTACGCTGTCTGTGAAGGTTGAAGTTCTATTTGAAAGTTCTGGCATTGTATTCTCCATGCATTCGTCATTGCGAGCGAAGCGTGGCAATCCAGTTAGCTCCTCGCAATGACGGGCTATTTTACATAACTAATTTCAGGGTTAAGTATTCCCTTTGTATCGAACGACTTTTTAATTGCGTTCATGAGGTTTACACTGGCAGCAGGGGTCTGGGCAAAGAAATAACTTCTTTTACTTACGCCAAGGCCGTGCTCGCCCGAAATTAGACCTCCAAGTTCTTTTGCTTTAGCATACAGTTTTTCGAGGTTTGCGTTAAGTTCACTTTCCCAAAGCTGTTCGCTGCGGCCGCCACGGACTACGCAAAGATGAACGTTTCCGTCTCCGGCATGACCAAAGCTTATCATCTGCATGCCGCTTTCGTTTTCCAGCTTGTTTACATATTCTACAAAATCTGCAACGCGGGCGATTGGAACAACTATATCAAGCGGTTCCTGTTCGCTAACTGCTTCTACTGCCTTTACAAGACATCCTCGGATTTTCCAGATATTGGCGGCGTCTAATTCAGGGGTAGTGCCGTCAAGAATAATTACGCGGCGGCTGGCACTCTGCAGGATCTGACCCAACTTTTCAATTGCTCCGTCAATTTCTACGGCAGCGCCGTCAAAGGTCAAAAGAAGATAAGCGGCTGCTTCCGGGTCGGGATACTTCAGGCCAAGAAAATCTTCTCCAAGTTTTACTACTTTTCGTTCAATAAATTCCACGGCAGTAGGATTCAGGTTCTGACGCAGAATAATAGGCACGGCTTCTATTCCGGCCTGCAAACTGTCAAAGCTTACAAGAATGCTCTGCGATTTTTCGGGCTTTCCTATAAGGCGTAAAAGACATTTTGTGATTACTGCTAAGGTTCCCTCCGAACCTATTACTATGTCTTTTATATCAAGGCCTGTTGTGTCCTTGCGGTTTTTGCTGCCCACAGTAAGAATTGTTCCGTCTGCGAGCACGAGCTCAAGACCCATTACATAGTCGCGGGTTACTCCGTATTTTACGGCACGCATTCCACCGGCATTTGTTGCAATGTTTCCGCCGATGCTTGCACGCTTTTCACCTGGGTCAGGCGGGTAGAAAAATCCAAGCCCTTCTACATATTTCTGGAAGTCTTCAAGGATTACGCCGGGCTCTACTGTTGCAGAAAAGTTTTCTTTGTCTATTTCAAGGATGTGGTTCAAATACGAAAGGTCTAAAATGATTGAACCATTATGTGGAACTGTACTTCCTACAAGATTTGTTCCGGCACCGCGTGGGGTGACAGGGATGTTGTTGGCGTGTGCAAACTTAAGCACTGCGCTAACTTCTTCTGTTGATTCCACAAAAACAAGTGCCGAAGCATTTCCCTTTTTTCTGCCAAGCTGGTCGCTCAGATATTTTTCTTCAATATTTTCTGCAAAAATTACTCTTGTTGGATCTTGGATTATTGTTTTTAACTGATTAATATCTGACATAATTGACCTCTTGAACATCTGTCATTTTCGGGCTTGACCCGAAAATCTCTTCTTATAAAAGATTGCCGGGTCGAGCCCGGCAATGACACATTTTTATGATTTATTAAAACTCATCAATATCCCAGCCTTCTTTGATGAAGTAGCCGCCGTATGTTTTGTTGAATACGTCTTCTGTTTCTTTTGACTGGAATGCTTCTACAACCTTGCGGAAGATTTCTACTTTTTCAGGATCCTTAAGATCTGAAGTGCGGGCTGCGATAAGGTTCCAGTACTGCTTTTCGTCAACCGATGTATCTTTGAAGATTGCGCTTTCTGTCTTGATACCAAAGTCAAGAGCGTAGTTTCCATTTACGATTGCAGCATCAACATCGGCAAGAGCACTTGGAATTGTGTTGGCAGCAAGTTCTTTAATTACAATGTTCTTTGGATTTTCTATAATGTCTGCAACTGTTGGGTTGAAGCCTGCATTTGGACTAAGCTTAATGAGTCCTGCTGCTGCAAGAACCTTGATTGCACGACCACCGTTTGTAACATCGTTTGGAATTGCAATTACTGCACCGTTCTTAAGTTCTGCTACTGACTTTACTTTTGAACTGTAAAGGTTGAGCGGAATGATGAATGTGTTTCCGATAAGTTTAATCTTGTAGCCGTGGCTGCCTGCATCATTTTCAAGATAGATTCTGTGCTGGAAAGCGTTCAAATCAATTTCGCCGTTGTTGAGGGCATTGTTTGGTGTAACGTAGTCAGAGAACTGAACAATCTTAAGTGTGATTCCTTCTGCCTTAAGTGCCTTCTGAGCTGGTGCCCAAAGATCTTCGTAGATTGAGCCTACAACGCCAATCTTGATTTCTACGTTCTTAGCTTTCTTTGACTTTTTGGTAGCACCAAAAACCGATGAAAGAGCAATAGCTCCAATTAAAATACCTGCGATAATTTTTTTCATATTTGTACCTCTTTAAGTTATTAGTTATTCCGCTCAAGCGGAGGTTTCAACCTAGTTGATGTCTAGGTTATAACATTTTCTTATAACCTTTGCTAATATAAGTTTTTTATCATCAGCTATAAGTTAAACCTATAGCTCAAGCGCCTTTTGATAATTCGCATTCATACTCTGACAGCTGGCATCAAACTTCTTCTGTTCGTCTGCTGTGAGCGATAATTGAATTACCTCTGCAACACCATTTGCGTTCAAACGACATGGAACACTTGCAAAAACATCCTTCTGTCCATATTCGCCCTGGAGGAGTGTAGAAACCGGAAGAATTCTGTCTTCATTACCAAAAATTGCCTGAACAACATTTGCAATACTTGCACCAATTCCAAACTCTGTAGAACCTTTACCGCCAAGAATTATCCAGCCTGCCTGTTTTGCACGAACAGCAATGCCATCCAGATCAAGCTTACCGAAACGTTTCGGCTGTTCTTTTATAAGTTCCAGAATAGGCTTGCCTGCAACTGTGACATTGCTCCAAGGAACAATCTGACTTTCACCATGTTCACCAAGCGCATAAGCCTGAATTGATTTTTGTGAATAGCCTGTTTCTTCGCTGATGGCGCGGCGCACTCTTGCAGAATCCAGGGTAGTGGAGGTTGAAAGAATACGCTTTTTGTCCCAGCCAAGCTTTTCCTGAAGATAATGTGTTACTACATCTGCAGGGTTTGAAATATTTATGATAATTCCGTTGAAGCCGCTGGCCTTGATTTTTGGAACAATGTCTTTAAGAATTGCAACTGTTGCCCCAAGCGTCTGCTGGCGGTCTGTCTGTCCTGCTGCCATATCCGGGAGCGGGCCTGCGGCAACTATAAGAATGCCTGCATCCTTTATATCGTCGTAGCTGCCTGCTTTTACATGAACTGTGCGTCCAAGATATGTTGATGAATCCTGAAGATCCAGTGCCTGAGCCGCAGCCTTTTTTTCATCTATGTCTATGTAAACAATTTCTTCTGCAAGTCCCTGGCTGATAAGTGCATAGCCGCCATGACTTCCAACGTGCCCTGCACCAATGATTGCTATTTTGCGCATATATGCCTCCAAAACAAATGTCATTGCCGTGCTTGACACGGCAATCTCTCTTAATGATAGATTTTCGGGTCAAGCCCGAAAATGACAGGTTAATGTCTGTTCTTTTTGATTATTTTATTACCGCCCAGTTGAATAAGGTTTACGATAATTACAAGAACAAAAATCGTAAGCCAGGTAACATCAAGCTGGTTGCGGTCGTGTCCGTACATGATGGCGTAGTTACCAAGTCCACCGGCACCTACTGCTCCGGCCATTGCTGTTAGTCCAATCAAACTTACAAGAGTGATTGTCGTACCACGAACAAGCGGACCGATACTTTCGCGCAGATACACGCGGAAGATAATATCAACCGGAGTAAGTCCCATGCTTTCGGCAGCTTCAATCAAACCACTGTCTACTTCGGCAAGTGCAGTTTCTACCTGACGGCTGAAGAAAGGCACGCATCCAAAAATGAGCGGTACAATTGCACCACGCACTCCAATTGCAGTTCCCATCAAAAGTCGGCTCAAAGGCATAACACCTGTAAGCAGAATGATAAAGGAATTGAACGGAAAAAGTTTATTGTCTTATCAAGAATCTGATAGATAACTTTGTTCTGCAAAATTGAACCCTTCTTAGTTACGATGAGCACAATGCCGAACACAAGTCCTATTACAAAGCTTATGCCTCCTGCCCATAGTGTCATTATAAAAGTTTCGAGCAGTCCGTTAAAAAATCGCTCGGGATGTGATGAAACGTTTGGTAAAATTTTTGTGATGAATTCTGTCATAATTAATCCTCCTAAAGAATGTCATTCCCGTGCTTGACACGGGAATCTTTCACTAGATTGCCGGATCGAGTCCGGCAATGACAGGCGCTGTTATATTCCTGTCTTTAGCACTTCTACTCCGACCCCTTGTTGTTCAATATGTGCCAGTGCGCGTTTTACTACATCTTCCTTTCCACTTACAATTGCTACAGTTCCGCCTATTGGTGCGTCCTGAACAATTTCTACATCTGCAAAAATAATGTTGATTGTAATTTCGTACAGGCGCGACATTGCAGAAATAATCGGCTCAGAAACATTCTTTTCTCTGAACGTAAACCGTACCAGAGTTTCATCTGCCGCAAGCTTAACAACAGGCGAATCCTCTGCAATAAGCTGTTCAATTTTTGTAAGGCTCGAAGTTGAGCGGATAAAGCGTTTTGTAACTTCATCCTTAGGAGATGCAAAAATATTAAATACTTCACCCTGTTCAACAATCTTTCCGTTTTCCATTACGGCAACCTTAGAACAGATTTCTTTTATAACTTCCATCTGATGAGTGATGATTACGATTGTAAGTCCAAGCTCCTTGTTCAGCTTTTTAAGCAGCGCAAGAATTGAACGTGTTGTTGTAGGGTCTAGTGCGGAAGTTGCTTCATCGCACAAAAGAATATCCGGATTATTTGCAAGGGCACGTGCAATTGCAACACGCTGCTTCTGTCCACCTGAAAGTTGTGACGGATACACATTTTCCTTATCCTTTATTTCTACAAGCTCCAAAAGCTCGTGAACCTTTTTTGCAATTTCGTCTTTAGAAAGTCCGCTGCGCTTTAACGGAAAAGCAACATTGCCAAAAACAGTGCGGCTCTTCATCAGATTAAAATGCTGGAAAATCATTCCGATTGTTTTTCGTTCTTCGCGGAGCTCCTTTGGACTAAGGCTCAAAAAATCTTTTCCACGAACAGTAACGCTGCCCGAAGTTGGACGACCAAGCAGATTTATTGTTCGTACCAGAGTAGATTTTCCTGCCCCCGAAAAACCAATGATTCCAAAAATCTCTCCCTTCTCAATAGAAACGCTCGCATTTTCAACTGCGTTAAAGCTTTTCTTCCCGTCTGTGAAGGTTTTGTAAATGTCTTTAAGTTCAATTATTGGCATAATGCCTCCTGAGTAAGGCCGCTGGCGGCCGGTGATTAATCGGAAGGCGTTAAAAAAATTGCGCAAGCAATTTTTAGCCTGTCCTTTCACTTTTTTAAGATATAGCAAAAATCTATAACTTGCGCTAATACTAGTTTTATATGATGAGTTATAGAAAAAAACTATTACTGCGACGTGTTGCAGGCGCTGTCTATAAACCCTGCAATCTCTTTAATCACACTGATCCTACGGCCTAAAAGTCCGTGCTCTGTAGGAAACTCCACACGCTTCTGGATTGCTTTAGTTTGATGCGCTTCTAGCAGCTTCCACAACGGCAAAATCATTTCGTTAATCGGCGACACAGAATCATAAATACCCGCAACAACAAGCAGGTTTTTATCCTTCACCTGTTCAAACGCCTTTGGATGACTTATTTCATCGCGGTTCAAAACAACATCATCATAAATTGCATCAATCCCATCCGACTGCAAAATCTTTCCTTCTTCCAAAAGCGAACGAAAATAACTTTCCTTTGCACGGTTCAAATAGCGGGTAGGGTCATAAGGAGTGAGCATTATAATTCCGCAGATCCAGTCAAGCTTGCGGCCTGCATTCAAGGCAGAGTTTGCGCCCATGCTGTGGCCAAGCAAAAAAATCTGGTTCGGGTCAACATTATATTTTTGTGTGAACTCAGGCGAGTGGGCATATTCAGCCAGATTCTGTGCATCTTCAATACAGTGCGTTATCAAATACTTTCCCTGACTACCCCAGGCTCCGCGGTTATGAGGAACAATCACAACACAACCAATGCGGCACAAAGCATGAGAAATATCATCATTGCGCGCAGTCCCCGGAAAGCCGTGAAGCATAATTACACAAGGATGAGGTTTTGGAACATTTGAAGAAGGCCACATTATTTCACCGTATATATGAGATCCGTTACTTACAAAATCGAGAGTTGTGTAGTCTGGAAGCTCTGTAGGATCCAGTTCTTCGGGGTCAGTAAAAAGATAATCAAGATTCAAATTGGCTGTCATATAATACCTCCGTTGTGTGCTAAAACCTAGTAAGTAGGTAGGTTGAAAATAAAAATATAGTTTTTTGTTTTTATTGTCAATCCTTTTTTTGTATTTTGCAGGCAAATCTCTTGACAAAAAGAGTTTTCCCTTGTATTTTACCTATCGTAAAACTAGGTAATACATTGCAAATTAATTCAGGAGCGTTCATTTGCCAAAATCATTTTCGGAACTGGAAAAACAACATCCATGCTTCGCAAGTCATGGCGCAACAACAGGCCGCATTCATCTGCCTGTATGTCCGGGTTGTAATATTGCCTGCCGCTTTTGTGAACGCTCAATCAACTCTACAGAAAACAGACCAGGGGTTACAGGACGAATATTAAAACCAGAAGAAGCAGCGGAAATTGTTGGAAAAGCAATTCAAATCAGCCCTGAAATTAAGGTTGCAGGAATTGCTGGTCCCGGAGACACTCTTGCAAGTGATAATGCATTCAAAACCTTCAGAATAATCGGTGAAAAATTTCCTGAGCTTATAAAATGCATGAGTACAAACGGACTGCTTTTGAACGAGCGTGCAGATGAAGTAATTAAAGCCGGAATTGACAGCCTGACAGTAACGGTAAATGCTGTAGATCCTGAAATTGGCGCCCAGCTGAATGATTATGTTGTCTGGCACGGGGAAAAAATCGAAGGTGTAGAAGGTGCAAAAATCCTTATAGAAAATCAACTTGAAGGAATAAGAAAAATTGCAGAAGCCGGTATTACGGTAAAGGTAAACACAGTTCTTGTTCCGCGAATAAACGGAGAGCATATTGAACAGATTGCTCAGGCAGTAGCAGAAGCGGGTGCTGAAAAATACAATATCATTCCTTTGATTCCAACAGCAAAGCTCAGGGATGAACCGGCTCCAAATTGCGCTCAGATTGATGCTGCAAGAAGAGCTGCCAGTCAATACATAGAAATATTCCTTCACTGTAATCATTGTCGGGCAGATGCAGCTGGCGTCCCTGGAAAATCAGATATTTCCAAACAGCTTTATTCAACTCATATTACGGAGAATTTTTCACATGGCTGATATTCAGACAAATCCAGATTTAAAATATTGTGTTGCCGTTGCAAGCACGGATGGTGAAACTGTAAATACTCACTATGGAAAAGCAGAAACTTTTTATATTTATATAGTAGATGACAGCGAAGGCTATGACCTTCTGGAAAAAAGAAACGTTACACCGGTTTGCCAGGATGGAAGTCATAATAAGGCACGGATGGAAGAACATATAAAACAGTTTACTGATTGTAAATATGTTATTGCCAGTAAAATCGGAATTGCTGCAGTACAAGCACTCTCATTGGCGGGAATAACAGGTATGGAGCTTCCCGGCACTATAGATGATGCAATACTTAAAGTGTGGAAATATAATCAGATTCAGAATCTTTTCAAATAATTTATTACAACCTATTGACCAACTAGGCAAAAGCTTGTATATTTTGTAAAACCTACTAAAGCGATAGGTAATAAGAAAATAGAAGCACCCTTACAAAGGGTTGTACATAGGAGTACACAATGGGCGAAATTAGACAGATAGCAATTTATGGAAAAGGTGGAATCGGAAAATCAACCACCACTCAAAATTTAACAGCAGGACTTGTTGAACATGGAAAAAAAGTTATGGTTGTTGGTTGTGATCCAAAAGCCGACTCAACCAGACTTCTTCTTGGCGGTCTTGCCCAGAAAACAGTATTGGATACAATCCGTGATGAAGGTGAAAACGTAGAACTTGACCGCATTATGAGAACTGGTTTTGGTGGAACTCGCTGTGTTGAATCAGGTGGTCCGGAACCGGGAGTTGGATGTGCAGGTCGAGGTATTATTACTTCTATAAGCATGCTCGAAAATCTTGGTGCCTACACAGATGACCTTGATTTTGTATTTTACGATGTTCTTGGCGACGTAGTATGTGGTGGCTTTGCTATGCCAATCCGTGAAGGAAAAGCTAAGGAAATTTACATTGTTGCTTCCGGCGAAATGATGGCTCTTTATGCTGCAAATAATATTGCAAAAGGTATTAACCGTTATGCAAAGGCCGGTGGAGTTCGTCTTGGCGGAATTATCTGTAACAGCCGAAATGTTGACCGAGAGCTTGATCTGCTCCGTGCCTTCTCAAAGGAACTTGGAACTCAGCTTTTGTATTTTGTTCCTCGCGATAATATTGTTCAGCGTGCAGAAATCAATCGTAAAACAGTTATTGAATATAAGCCGGATTCTAATCAGGCACAGGAATACAGAAACCTTGCCGAAGCCGTAATCAATAATACTAATTTTACAATTCCAACTCCAATGACTCAGGAGCGTCTTGAAGAAATCCTTCTTGAGTATGGTCTTATGGATGCATTGCAGGATGACTATAAGATTTAGCAGGAGTTGCTATGGAAATCAAAGTAGCAATCGCCAGTTCTGATGGCCGCAATGTAGACTTACACTTTGGGCAGGCAAAACAGTTTGCTGTGTACGAACTTCGTGGTGATCATTTTGAATTTTTAGAAAATCGTGATGCTCCAAAGGTTGAACAGGCAAGCGAAGAAACTCTTGCCGGCAGCTCTGGTTGCACTGGATCTGGTGGTGGTTGTTGCGGTGGCGGACCAGGAGGGCCTGTTTCTCTTTCAGTGGAACTTCTTTTAGATTGCCGTGCAATTGTTGCAGCTCAGGTTGGTCAGAATGTACGCCGCCAGTTTGAAAAAAATGCAGTTAGTGTTTTTGATATTGAACTGCCAGTTGAAGAAGCATTAGAAAAGTTAGCTGCATATTATTTGAAATTTGAGGATAAAATATGCCATTAGCTATAGAAACAAAATGCGTACATCTGGAAACCACTGAAACCGCTTCTTCAGACGAAAAAAATGCGTGTAATCACTACGGTTCATTAAGTTTTCCGATTTATCAGACAGCTACCTACGCTCATCCTGGGGTAGGGAAGAGTACAGGATTTGATTATTCACGCCTGCAAAATCCTACACGTGAACAGGTAGAAAAAGTTGTGTGCCAACTTGAGCACGGGACAGATGCATTTGCACTTTCTACAGGTATGGCAGCCATAACACTCCTTATGGAAATTTTTAAACCAGGCGATCATCTTATTGTTGATTCAGATTTATATGGAGGCACAATCAGACTTTTTGATAATGTTTCTGTAAAAAACGAAATAAGTTTTACCCGCGCAAATTGTGCTGTAGATGATATAGAATCACTCATCCAGCCTGAAACTAAAGCAATTTATATTGAAACTCCAACAAATCCTATGATGAATGTGACAGACATCGCAGCTGTTGCAAAAATCGCAAAACGTCACGGATTGCTTTTAATCGTTGATAACACCTTTATGTCACCATATTTTCAAAATCCTCTTGAGCTTGGTGCAGACGTTGTAATTCATAGCGGAACAAAATTCCTTGCAGGGCACAACGACACTCTTGCAGGCTTTATTGTGGTAAACAACACAACTCTTCAGGAAAAGCTTCGTTTTCTTATAAAAACAACGGGAGCAGGCCTTTCTCCATTCGACAGCTGGCTTGTTCTTCGAGGAATAAAAACTCTTGCCCTTCGTATGGAAAAAGCTCAGGATTCTGCATTCAAAATTGCAAAGTGGCTCAAAAGGCAGGAAGCTGTTACTCAGGTAATTTATCCTGGTTTTGAAGAACATACTGGCTACCAGATAATGAAAAAACAATCTAGAGGCTTTGGTTCAATGGTAACCTTCCGTGTAAGCTCTGTTCAAAAGGCTTTATCTATTCTTGAAAAAGTGAATCTCATAAAATACGCCGAAAGTCTTGGTGGAGTGGAGACTCTAATTACTTACCCGACAACTCAGACTCATGCCGATGTACCTGAAGAACTTCGTCTAAAAAACGGAATTACACCAGAAACTTTGCGACTTTCCGTAGGTATAGAGAATGCAGAAGATTTAATTGCTGATTTAGAACAGGCTATAAACTAAAGTCGAATTTCCCTGTCACACAGTTTAAGAGCTTCCCCATTGTGACTTGCAATTAGAATTGTTTTTCCTTTGTCAGCAAGAAGACGAAAGATTCTTATGATGGATTTTGTTTGTTCAATATCTACCGAATCAGTTGGTTCGTCGGCTAAAATGACGGAAGGATTATTGATAAGGGCTCTGGCAATAAGTACACGGTGATTTTCTCCGCCAGAAAGAGTTACAGGATTGTTTTGTGCCAGATGCGCAATATTAAAATCTTCAAGAAGTGAAATTGCATTTTCTGTAATTTCTTGGATTCGATTTTCAGAAGGGGATGAATTTCCAATAAAAGCAGGCAGTCTTACATTATCAAGAACAGAAAGATTTTCGAGAAAGCTCTGTTCCTGCGATATAAAGCCGATATTTTTGTTTCTAAAGGCGCTTAAGTTTTTATCATTCAGGGCAAGAAGATTTGTTTCATTTACAGTAAGCTCTCCGTTGTCTGGTTTTTGGAGTCCTGCGATTATTGAAAGCAATGTACTTTTTCCAGCTCCTGATTTTCCGGTAATACCGATGAAGGATCCATCGGGTATGGAAAAGCTTAAATTTTTAAGAACATCAATTCTTCCTCGCGGGGTGAAGAAGGATTTTGAAAGATTTGCTGCATGAATCATTTTATTCCCTCATAGACTTCTTTTTTTGAAACTTTTACTGCGCCAGAAATAGCGGCGGTATAGCAGGCGGCAACTATTACCAGAAAAGTAATAAGTGCAAAAAAAATAATTGCAGCCGGACTTGATAACATAAACGGCATATTTAGTTTTTGAGAAATCAGTATATTAAACGGAAGTAGAATCAATGCACTAAGGAAAATACCTGTTATAGCGCCAATACTTCCAAGTATATCTGCTTCGGCAAATACAATTAAACGGAGCATTTTGAAATCTGCACCAAGAACCCGCAGAATAGAAAACTCTCTCAGCCGCTCATTTATAGTTAGTGTAAAAACAATACTAAGTGTAAGCACTGTGATTATAATTACAAGAACACTCACCGCATATAAGATTATCAGAAACGATGAAATGCTTTCCATAAGTCCCGAAACAAATTTGTCACTCTGAATAATCTGGATTCCAGGCACTGCACCTTTAATGCGGGCTGCTGTGCTGTCTGGTTTTGCATCGTCTGAAAGCTTTATGAAAATTACACTTGTTTTTGTTCTTGTGTCACCGTCTGAAATAAAACCAAAGCCTTTTGCTTTTGCATCATCAAAGATTTTCTGAAGGCTTGAAAGATCTGTGTAGATTACATTATCCATTCCGGTTCCGCTTTTTGCAAGACGGGCGGTAACATTGTGTGAATGTTCAAAAAATCGTACGCTATTTTTTTCTGTAGTTATGTTACTTCCGGCAAGAATTATTTCATCGCCGGAAGTTTGTAAAATCTTTTTACGTGCCCAGGATTTCACAATAAAATCTGTTGAAGGATCAAAGCCAATAATTTGAATTGGAAAATCGCAGCAGCTTTCACTAAGGCTTGTCAAATAAAACTGACTGGTTACAGCTGCTACGCCCTGAATATCTTTAATTGTTTCTTCTATGTATTTATCAAGATAAAAGTAACTTGGCTCGCCGGAAAGTAAAACACCTTCTGCCTGTGCTTCATAACCTTGTGGAACAATCATAAGGTCAGCCCCGATTCGAGTATTTATTCCTTTGAGTCCGCCTTTAATGCTTGCTGTCAACAAAAGCGTACCGAACAATACCCCCGCTGCCAAGGCTACAAGGATAGTGAGGGCAGTTGTGCGGTACGGCTTTTTTTTGATGTTAGCAAGTGCAAGGCTTTTTACAGTTATCGCTTTTTCCATAAAAGTATTGTCTGAATTGCAGAAACTACAAAAATTACTATTCCAAAAACTAATACAGTTGGTGCAGTTACCTTATGACAGTGCATGTTTGCCATGCCACATACCTTTGCAAAGGTGTAAGGTGCAATGCCAGCCAAAAGTCCAAGTACGGCGGTTAGACCTGATAAAATAATGTTGATGTTCTTCATGACTAACCTCTATTTCCGTTTATTTCTTTGTATGTTTTTGTTGCGCTGTCGTAGATGTATCCGTCTGGAACTCCAAACAATTCGATATATCCCTGCTCAATAAACTTTTCAATATCAGTTTCGGCTTTAAGAATTCCTGCTACCTGAAGTTGACGTGCAGCAGCATCAAAAGTTTTTCTTCCAAGTGAACGGCTTGGTTGATAGTTAAGTTCTTCAAGCAATGCAGCATTAAAATCAAGATCGCCTGCAACAAGGTCGTTTTCAATCTGAAGTTGTGCAACAGCGCGTGGTTCTGCTTCTACATAAGCGGCAGCCTTCTGTAAAGCACGTGTAACCGCGGCAGCACCTTCCGGATTTTCACGCAAAAGCTTGTGTGTTACAAACTGCTGGCAGCAGTATTCCTTTACAAACTTTTCATCGGTTCCTGTATCAAGAATTTTTCTAAAGCCGTAAGCAAGCTCTCCTTTTGTTGCAATCGGGTCATGTGCACCAATTACATCAACTGCTCCATTATTCAAGGCAATTGCAAGGTCACTTGAAGCATAAGCCAGGAACTCTACTTCATTGTTATCTGCTGTAACTCCTATTCCTTCGTCCATTAATTTTCGTTTAAGGTTCATAACTGCACTATCTGCAAGTCCTGGAACACCAATCTTCTTTCCACGCAAATCTGCAGCAGAATATATATCACTGTCGGCGCGCACATAATATTTTGTACAACCAATGTGGATTCCAGATGTAAAGGAAATTGGAAGACCATTTTCCATTGCCTGAAGCTGTGTAGCATACAAGCCGTAACCTGCATCAACCTTACCGGATGCAATCATTTCTCCAAGAGTTGCACCACCTTCCACCACCTGAACGTATTCAGCCTTCTGTCCAATTTTAGCAAGCTCTTCTTCAAAAAGACCAAGCTTCATTGCAACGTGTACCGGGGCATGACACAAGCTTCCTGTAGAAAAGTTGATTCTTACAACCTTCTGTTCCTGGTTTCCACCTGCAGCAGAACCTGTTCCTGATTTTTTGCTGCAACCAATTAATGACAAAGATGCAACAACAAAAAATGTTGAAATAATAAATGATTTCTTCATATACAATATTCCTCCTTTTCTAAATTGCATATTCAGCTTCCTGAACCTTTCCGGCATAATCCAGAATTTCCAGGATTTCTGTACGATATTTTAAGAACACATCCTGTCCACGTGCACGAGGATGAGTTAAATCGATACCAATTATCTTTTCTACCTTAGCAGGGCGAGGTGACATTACAACAACGTAATCACTTAAATAAACAGCTTCGTCTACATCGTGAGTTACCATAACCATTGTTGTGTTGTGCTCCTTCCATAAACGAAGAATTTCATCCTGCATTGTCATACGTGTAAAAGCATCAAGTGCTCCGAGCGGTTCATCGAGCAAAAGAATCTTTGGGTGACCTACCAGTGCACGCGCAAGACTTGCTCTTTGATTCATACCGCCCGAAAGCTGATGCGGGAATGATTTTTCAAAACCCTCCAGCCCCACAAGCTTAATAAACTTCTCTACTTCGTCCTTTTTATCTTTATAGATATGTCGTGCACGCAAACCAAAAGCAATGTTATCCCAGATTGTAAGCCACGGGAAAAGATTTGCCTGCTGGAATGCAAGTCCACGGTCACTTCCAGGCTTTGTAACTTTTTCTCCATCTACCAAAACTTCGCCGCTTGTTGGAGTTTCGAGCCCAGCAATACAACGTAAAAGTGTAGTCTTTCCACAACCAGAAGGTCCGATCAACGACACAAAGCTTCCGGCAGGAATTGTAAAGTGCACTCCATTAAGGGCAGTTACTTCTTCACCAGTTCCCTGATTAAAGATTTTTGTTATATCTAATAAATTTATTTCTCCAGACATATACTTCTCCCTTGGTGGTTGTATTACCACTTAATCAGTCCTTTCTGCCAGCTGAGCAGTCTTTTACGAACCTTGAACAGCGAAGTGATAATCACTGTACAAAAAACTGCAATCAGAATAAGCCCTGCATAAACACCGGCATACATCATCATTGCTTTCTGGTAGCTTATGTACCAGCCTATTCCATACTTTGCACCAAACATTTCTGCAGTCATTAGCGCAATAAATGCAGCGCAAATTCCGTTGAAAACTCCCTGGAAAATATTTGGCAAGGCAGCAGGAACAGCAATCTTGAACACCTGAAAAAATGTCCCGGCGCCAAGTGTTTTACCAACTTCAAAATAAACCTTACTTGTGTTTTGAATACCAGAGCTTGTCATAAGCTGAACAGGAAACCATACTGCCAGAGCAATAATAAAAACACTTGCTCCGAAGGTTGTCGGGAAAGTTGTAAGTACAAGAGGAATCCAGGCTGTTGCCGGAATTGGTCCAATTAATTTGATGTAAGGATTGATCCAGTAATAAACCTTTTTTGAAAATCCAAGGAAAACTCCTGTGATAAAACCAACAGTAATTCCCCAGAAAACTCCAAGAATCATGAGTTTAAATGAATAGCCTACACACTTTGTCAGAAGAACAGTCTGTTCCATAAAGATTGCAAGAATATTGTTGTAGCTTGGAAAAAAGATAACCGGAAGCAGTGCGAACTTTGCTGTAACAAGATTTATTATAATAACAAGGCCAGCGGCTCCTAAAAGGAAAGGACCTTTTTCTGTAAGACTTTCGCGGATTTTTTTAATAAACAAAGACAAAACAAAAAATAAAATAGCAATACCAAGCAGAATAAAAAGCAGCCCTTCATAATAATGATGTTTTGATGAAGGATGCAGTGAACTATCTGGTATAGCAATTTGTATTAATAATGTAAGAAGAATCCCGAATACGGGTAAAAGTCGTTTAATCAGTGATGCAATATTTTTGCTCATTTCATACCTCTTCTTATTCCTGATTTTCAAAATAATAAACCCTCTCCGACAGAACTATTTATAAAAAAAAATTAGGAGTATTAGCATGGCATTTCCTACTAATACAGTATGTTATATAGGAAATCGTAAGTTTTGAATAATACTAGTTTTCTATTGTAGTTATAGATTGAATCTATAGTTGACATTAGAAGAAATTACGACTAACCTTAAAAAACTTTCAAAACGAAGGTGCTTGAATGAACAAAGGAATGACAATAATTTATCCCGAATACAACGGGCTTTATATAAATCTTACAAACCGCTGCCCTTGTGCGTGTACATTTTGTATTCGTCAGAAGGCTGCCGGTGCCGAATTTGAAAATGTTGATACTCTTTGGCTTGAACGCGAACCAACTGCACAGGAAGTAATTACTGCAATAAAAGAAGAATCAAAACAGGAACGTTTCAAAAATTACAAGGAGTTTGTTTTCTGCGGTTATGGAGAACCAACGGAAGCTCTGGATGTTTTGCTGGCCGTGGCTGATTTTTTGAAAGCAAATTTCTCGTTACCAGTGAGAATCAACACAAACGGCCTTGTAGATCTTATAAATAAAAAGCCTGTTGCCCCGCTTCTTGCAGGAAAGATAGATGCGCTTTCAATCAGTCTGAATTCAAGCAATCCCGAAATCTACGAGAAAACTGTCCGCCCAATCTTTAAGGAAAAGGCTTTTCCTGCCATGCTCGCTTTTGCCCGGGAAGCGAAGAAATATGTTCCAAAAGTAATTCTTACAACGGTTGCCACAACAATTACAAAAGAAGATGAAGAAGAATGTACCCGGCTTTGCGAGAGGCTAGGGGTAACGCATAGAATCAGAAGATTTGTTTCTGTAAAATAAAATTGTCCGAATCCTTTTTATATTATTTCTAAATCGTCTTTGGAAACATCAGTATGATTTTCAACGATGAATGCATTTAAAACCGGATTATCCTTTTCCATCAATGAAAGAATCAGATACCGGGCTTTTGAATCGAAAAAAAGTCGCTTGTCTTCTTCGCTTGGTCGGCTTGGTGTTTCCGGATGTGAGTGCCAGTTTCCAAGCGGAATAAGACCTTTTGCACGCATATCTTTAATTGCTTTAAGCTGATCTTGAGGGCTGATATTAAAGTGCTCGTTAGAGTGGTCGGTGTTCTCAAGAAGATAAACTTCTTCAATATGTTTAACGCCATCTGTTTCAGTACCTGCAATAAGGCCACAGGCTTCTTCCGGCAGATTAGCTTTTGCATGCTGAATTATTTTTTCGTAATCTGATTTTTTTAATGTTATCATTACAAATCCTTATAAATCTTTTCCATGCTGTGCTTCGGCACATTCCTGCTGTTCATAATCAATCAATTCTGTGATTGTCGGATTGTTTCCACAAACAGGGCATTTTCCGTTTGGAGCCGGTAATTTTATAGAATGAAAATCATTATTCAAAGCATCATAAGTAAGAAGTCTTCCTACAAGATTCTGCCCCTGACCAATAATGTATTTTACCGCTTCCATTGCCTGAAGGCTTCCAATAACACCACCCATAGCTCCAATTACACCAGCCTGCTTGCAGGTTGGAACTGCATCTTTTGGAGGAGGATCTTTGAAAACACAGCGATAACAAGGTCCCTGTCCTGGAATGTAAGTCATGAGCTGCCCCTTAAAACGAATGATTCCTGCATGACAGAAAGGCTTTTTTTCCATAACACAGGCATCGTTAATAAGAAACTTTGCAGGGAAGTTATCTGTGCCGTCAATTACAAAATCATACTCACGTATAAGTTCACGGATATTTGTAGAATCAACAAATATGTGATATGTATTAACTTTTACATCCGGGTTCATTGCGTTCATTGTCTCTTTTGCAGACTGAACCTTCGGCTTTCCAACATCAGCAGTTCCATGAATAATCTGTCGCTGAAGATTTGACAAATCAACTTCATCAGCATCTACAATACCAATTGTGCCGACACCGGCTGCAGCCAGATACATTGCAACAGGAGCACCTAAACCACCAGCTCCAATAATCAAAACTTTTGATTCAAGAAGTTTTTTCTGCCCCTTTACACCAACTTCCTTTAAAATGATGTGGCGTGAATATCTTTCTATCTGTTCATCTGATAATGCCATTTACTGTCCTCCGCCCATAAAATAAAGGAACTCTACATTGTCGCCTTCTTTAAGAACAACTGAATCTTCTGCATCTTTCTGAATGAATTCTTCATTGATAGATACTGTAACGTATAAGGGAGTTTCTACTTTCTCCAGTTCGATTAATTCCGGGAGTGTAAGTCCATCTTTTACTTCTTTTTTATTTCCAGAAACTGTAATTGTCATATTCTTTCCTCTCTTTATTGATTTGAAATTATCTCATTTATCCATTCTTCAAGAGTTTCTAAAGTCTGAAAGCCTGTTTTGCTGTCAATTTCTTTTCCAGCCTTAAATAGAATTAAAGTTGGAGCCGCCATTACGTCATATTTTTCTGCAAGCTCTGAATCAAAATTGACATTAACTTTATAAATAGCTGCTTTTTCTGCAGAGCTTTGTTCCAGTTGTGTAAGAACCGGATTTAATCTTTTGCAGGGAATGCAGGAATCTGAATAAAAATCAACAAGCACAAGTTTTTCCTGATTGATGTAGGAATCAAAATTTTCTTTGTTTAATCTTTCTCTCATCTGTTATTCCTTATTATTACCTATTAAATAAGTAGGTAAAAATAATTTATATTGTTTTACCTGTAGAGTCAATAGACAAAAATAAATCAGAATAAATTTTGACATTCCTATTGACAAAGTTTATTACCTACTATATCAATAGGTTATAGTGTTTTTATAGGAGAAAGCTATGGAAGAAGTCAAAAGTATTACAAATGTAGAATTCACAAAACTTAATAAATCAGAATACACGATTCTTGATGTCAGGGATGAAGCTGAAATTATTGTGCACCCGATTTCAGGTACAGTAAATATTCCATTTCAAAGCCTGTTAAAAAATCTCTCATCTCATCTTGCACAAATTCCAAAAGATAAGCCTGTTGTTGTTATATGCAGAACCGGCGATACAAGTGAACAGATTGCGGAGCTTCTTCTGGATCATGGCTACGATGTTTACAATCTTGAAGGTGGCACAAAGTCTCTTGAATCGCAGACTGAGTCAAATGATGATAATCAAAAAAAATCTGTTTCCAATGAACCTGTCTTTATCGATGCAAAGGGACTTAAATGTCCGGGTCCTATTGTAAAGGTGAGTGATACTCTTAAAACATTGAAAAACGGACAGCAGGTTTTTGTTCAGGCAACTGAAGATGCTTTTGCAAGTGACATTAAAGTCTGGTGCCAGCGTACAAATAATATTCTTGAAAAGCTTGAAATCAAAGAAGGAGTAATTGAAGCTCTGGTTACAAAGAATGAATCTAATGCCGTGGCAACAGGCAGCGGTGGCTCGAGTGGTAACGACAAGACTTTCGTAGTTTTCAGCGGAGACTTGGATAAAGCAATTGCAGCATTCATTATGGCAAACGGAGCTGCTGCAATGGGACGTAAGATAACAGTCTTCTTTACTTTCTGGGGTTTGAATATTTTGCGAAAAGCAAAGAGGGTTCACGTGCGTAAAAATCTGATTGAAAAAATGTTCGGTGCGATGATGCCTCGTGGTTCAAAGAAACTTGGTCTTTCACGCATGAATATGGGCGGCATGGGTGCAAAAATGATTCGCTGGGTAATGAAAAACAAGAACGTTTCTTCCCTTGAAGAATTGATGCAGAACGCTATTGCGCACGGTGTAAGAATTGTTGCATGTCAGATGAGTATGGACATTATGGGCATACGAAAAGAAGAACTTGTAGATGGTGTTGAACTTGGTGGAGTTGCAACCTTCCTGGGAAGCTGCGAAACTTCAGATGCAACACTGTTTATTTAGAGAGGAGACAAAATATCTTACTGAAAACAATCGAAACAAAAAAAAATCGTAAGATTATTCCTTAAATAAATCTGTCATATGGAACTGAGTAAGGTCTTTTATTACTTCTGCGGCAATCATCATGCCTGCTGTTGACGGAACAAAGGCATTACTTCCGGGAACCTGATTTCTGACATTACAGTTACGTTTTGTTCCAGGCGGACAGATACAGTTTACCTTACAACTTACATCTAAATCTTCATCATGTGGCGGAATAACTTTTTCTGTTGAAAAAACAACCTTAAGGCGTTTGATTTGTCGTTTCTTAAGTTCATTCCGCATAACTCGGGCAAGAGGGCAAACAGAAGTTCGTGTGATATCGGCAACCTTGAGTTGAGTCGGGTCAACTTTATTTCCAGCCCCCATGCAACTGATAACCGGTTTTTTAAGAGCCTTTGCGCGGGTGATGATTTCAAGCTTTCCAGTTACAGTATCAATGCAGTCAACAATATAATCGTACTGTGAAAAATCAAACTGATCGGCTGTGTCCGGCATGTAAAAGGTTTTCCATTTAGTAACTTTGCAGTCCGGGTTTATATCATGAATGCGTTCTTCGGCAACATCAACCTTGTCCTTGCCAATTGTGGAACGCAGCGCATAAAGCTGACGGTTCAGATTTGTAAGACAGATTCTGTCATCATCAACAATATCAATTGCACCAATTCCGGAACGCACCAGAGCCTCAACAACATAACTTCCAACTCCGCCAATCCCAAAAACAATAACGCGGGCCTTGTAGAGTTTTTCCATATTCTCTTTTCCGAATGTAAGTCTGGTTCGTGCAAACTGATATGTATTCATAAAAATCCTTTTTTTTTAAAATCTGACTCTTAATTGACTCTAATGCCTCTAAATAATATTATACACCTATTAAATTACAAGGTATATACATTTTTCACCAGGGGTATGAAAAAGATGACAGATAACTTGTCAAAAAAACTTAATGATTTACGTGAATATCTTCGTTCACTGGAGAGTGTTGCTGTTGCATTTTCAAGTGGTGTAGATTCTACATTTTTACTGTCTGTGGCACACGAAGTTTTAGGTGACAAGGCTGTTGCAGTTACCGCTACATCATGCTCTTTTCCTAAACGCGAGTCTGACGAGGCATCTTCTTTTTGCAAAAAAAATGGAATCCGCCAGATTGTGGTTCAGTCAGAAGAACTTGAAATTCCTGAATTCCGCCATAATCCTGTGAACCGCTGTTATCTGTGTAAAAAAGAACTTTTCAATAAAATTATAAAACTCGCAAAAGAAAATGCAATTGCATTTGTGTGCGAGGGAAGCAATATGGACGATAACGGAGATTACAGACCAGGCTTGCTTGCAGTTGCAGAACTTGGTGTAAAAAGTCCTTTGCGTGATTGCAAATTATATAAAGACGAAATACGTGAAATTTCAAAACAGATGGGACTTCCAACCTGGAAAAAACAGTCATTTGCGTGCCTTTCCAGCCGCTTTCCTTATGGAGAAGAAATCAACGAAAAGAAACTGATGATGGTGGACAGGGCAGAGCAGCTGCTTCTTGATATGGGCTTTCAGCAAATAAGGGTGAGAATTCATGGTGAAAATCTTGCACGAATTGAAGTGATGCCATCTGAAATGAAAAAGATTCTTTCCAACAGCGAGATTATCACACAGAAGTTCAAATCTTTTGGTTTTGCCTATGTTTCACTCGACTTACAGGGCTATCGTACAGGTAGTATGAACGAAGTTCTTAAATAAATTGATTATCTTTTTGAATATATAAAAAATCTATAACTAATATCAAAAAATAGTATTAGGCAAAGTTTCTCAAATGATATATACCTAGTGTCCAAGTAGGTAATAAGCCTGCAAGGAGCTAATATGAAAAAGAATGTAGTTAAAAATATCGCAGTTTTTGCGGTATCAGTACTTTTGATTGGAAATGTTTTTGCTGCAAAGAAAGAAAAGAAGGTTAAGGCAAAAACAGTTATTGTCGGAACCGGTAAAGCTTTTGCTCCGTTCTGCTATTTGGATGAGAATGGAAAACTTGTCGGTTATGAAATTGACGTTCTTAATGCTGTTGATGAACTTTTGCCTCAGTATGAGTTTGTGTATGAAACTTTTGATTTTGCAAATATTCTTATTGCATTGCAAGCTGGAAAAGTAGACCTTGGATCTCATCAGTTTGGAAAGACACCACAGCGTGAAGAAAATTATCTTTTCGGTGAACAGGCATATCGTGCTGCAGCAAATAAAATTGTTGTACTAAAAACCCGAAATGACATTACAAAACTTGAAGATTTGCAGGGCAAGACAGTAAATACAAACACAGGAAACCTTGTAACAGAATTTTTGGAACGTTATAACACAACTCTTCCAGATAATAAAAAAATTAAGCTTATTATAACTCCAAGTACAGTGCCGGTTGAAGAGAAAATTGCAAAAATCAAAAACGGAACTTATGACGCTGTATTTACACACAACCCGGCAGATATTGAAAAATGGAATAATGAATACGGTGATTTATTAAAAGCCACAGGAGAGCTTTCAAAAGAAACTTCAGTTCTTACTTATCACGTTTACCGAAAGGGAGATACAGAATTACAGAAGGCTGTTGATGGAGCCCTCAAGCAATTACTTGATGATGGAACTCTTTCAAAGATTTCTATCAAAGCATTGGGTTATGATGCAACAATCAATCTTAAATAAATGAATTTCTGCAGGGGTAAAAGCCCCTGCTTTTTTTTGAGGTGCTTATGACAAGCCTTTTTTCATGGAAGCGTTTTTTTACTAATTTGCCTAAGCTGCTTATTACTCTTCCTGTTACTTTAGAAATTGTATTAGTAACCTACACTTTTGGGGTAATACTTGCAATTCTTATTGCAACAGTGCGAATTAAAAAGATACCTGTATTGAATCAATTGATTGCTATATTTATTTCATTTGAGAGGGACACTCCATTACTGGTTCAGATGCTTATTTCCTATTATGGGATCCCCATGTTAATATCAGCAATTTTCAAAATTGATACACGTCGCTGGTCACGTATCATTTTTGTATTTATTGCTTATACAGCAAATGTCAGTGCCTTTTTATCAGAAGTATTCAGAGCGGCAATTCTTTCTATTCCTAAAGGTCAGACAGATGCAGCTCTTGCCTGTGGTCTTACAAATAAACAGTGTTTTATAAGAATTATACTTCCGCAGGCATTTCGCATTGCATTACCAAATATGTGGACTTTCATGATAAGCCTTTTTAAAAGCACCTCATTAGTTTATATGATTGGTGTAGTTGATATTATCGGGCGTGCACAGGCCATCGGTTCTGCAACAAGCCACAGTCTTGAAAGTTATGTAATTGTTGCACTTATATTTGTAGTTTTCAGCTTATTATTACAGCTTCCTTATAGTTTTGTGGAAAGAAAATTATCTTTCTGCAAGCCAAAGAAGGAGGTTGAAAATGAGATTTAATTTATCTTATTTAAAGACAAGCCTGGTATCTGCAATTCCATATATACCCGTAACAATTGGCTTAGCAATTCTTCCAATGATTCTTGGATTGTTAATTGGCTTTGTAATAGCAACCATTCGTGTTTATAAGGTTCCGGTTCTTTCGCAGTTATTACGTCTTTTTGTTACAGTTCATAGCGGAATCCCGGATATGGTTACACTCCTGTTATTGAATTTGATTTATGTAACCTGTTTTGAACCAGTAAAGTATGGAGGCCTGGCAGTGGTTTTCATTACTTTTACTTTAGACAGAACAGTATACCTTTCTGAAACAATCAGAAGTGCATATCTGTCTGTTCCAAAGGGACAGTATGAAGCCGCATATTCAGTGGGTCTCACAGAAATGCAAACGTTAAGAAGAATAATTATTCCGCAGATAATCCCTGTAGCGCTTCCACCGGTAACAAGTCATATTGTGGGCGCAATAAAGAATACTTCAATCGTTATGGTTGTTGGTGTATTTGATGTTTTGAATGCCGCATTAAAACCTTGTATGGATACTTACAGTTTTATTGAAGGCTATGTGGCTGCTGCAATTATTTTCTGGGCAATAAATTCACTTGTAGAATTCATTCTGGCAAAAACGGAGAAAAAATATGATAAAAATTGAAAATGTACAGAAATCTTTTGGACACTTGAAAGTACTTCAGAATGTATCTCTGACAGTTGATGATGGCAGTGTTGTTGTTATTCTTGGTCCATCTGGAAGCGGTAAAACAACTTTACTCCGTTCAATAAACTTTTTAGAACGTGCTGATAAAGGAACTCTAACAATAGGAAATACAGTTGTTGATTTACACAATGCAAGAAAGAAAGAAGTTCTTGATATACGAAGAAAAACATCTATGGTTTTTCAGAACTATAATCTGTTTGCAAATAAAACTGCTCTTGAAAATATTACCGAGGGCCTTATTACTGCACATGGAGTCCCTAAAGAAAAGGCTTATGAAAGGGCCATGTATGAACTTCAGAAGGTTGGACTCAAGGATAAAGCCGATTATTATCCGAATCAACTGTCAGGCGGTCAGCAGCAGAGGGTAGGGATAGCCAGAGCAGTTGCATTAGATGCAGAGGTAATTTTATTTGATGAACCGACCAGCGCGCTTGATCCGGAACTTGTTGGTGAAACTCTCTCGCTAATTAAGGAGATCGCAAAAGAAGGTCATACAATGATAGTTGTAACCCATGAAATGAGTTTTGCAGAAGACGTTGCAGATAAAGTTGTTTTTATGGATGACGGTTATGTTCTTGAAGAAGGAACTCCAGATAAAATTTTTTATAAACCTGAACATGAAAGAACAAAACAGTTTTTAAGCAGAATCCTTCCTGTAAGTGATTATATTATTTAAGTGGTGCTTTATGTATGAAAGAAATCCTGAAAGAGAAATCTTTTTTTATGCAAAGGTAGTTTTGTCTGGTAAAGGTGGACATAGTGCAGTACCTTATCTTACTCACAACCCTATTCCAGCTGCTTTTAGACTTATTCAAATTCTCAATGGAAAACTGTTATATGAATTCAGCAGTTTTCAGAATGTTGCTTTAATTCCTGTATCACTAAATGCGGGAACAAGACAAAATGTTATTCCTGATAATGCAGAACTGCTTTTTAGAGGTGAAGCTTCTAACGCAGAAGAAAAACAAAAGCTTTATGATGTACTTAAGAACATCTTGGACGCTCTGGAAATAATATTTCATATAAAAAGTAAACTTGATTTTGAGGCCGTTCTATGAGTGATGATTTAGAAACTTATATAAGAGATAATGAAAATCTTTTTACAAAAATCAGGCATCACCTGCATCAAAATCCAGAGCTGTCCTGTGAAGAATATGAAACTTCCGCTTATATTCAATCCTTATTAAATGAATGGGGTATTTCCTATAAAAAAACTGGTGTCAGCAGCGTTGTTGCAACAATAGACGGAAATGGCACTGGTACTAGCACAGGGAAAACAATTGCGCTTCGAGGTGATATAGATGCGCTTCCTATTCAGGAAGAAACAAACCTTCCTTGGAAATCTCAGAAACAGGGAGTTATGCATGCCTGCGGTCATGATGTTCATACGACATTTATGTTAGGCTGCGCAAAACTTCTAAATGAACATAAAAATGAAATTAATGGAACAGTAAAAATTATCTTTCAGGAAGGAGAGGAAATTGGAGCAGGAGCAAAAGTAATTATGGACTCCGGTCTTATAGATGATGTTGATACTATAATTGCCTTGCATATTTCACAGGAGCTTGATCTTGGAGTTTTTTCCATTGGTTATGGGGTCATGAGTTCTTATGGTGCCGGTGGAAAAATCACCATAAGAACTGAACCCGATTTAAATGCACTTGTTGTAGCAGGAGAATGTGTTTCCATAATAACAGCCTTGGCTGAAGAAAAATTTCCAAAATCAGAACAAATTGTAATGGTACCAACAATGGTCACAACAGAAAAAACTGTAAATGCTAAACCGGTGGAGGTTATTTTAGCTTATAACACAAGAACATTAAATTATTCTAACGAGGAAATCATGCAGAAAGTCCTGGTTACAGGTTCTGAAAAAATTTCATCTATATTTAATTGCAAGGCAGAGGTTGAATTAAGAAAACCTGGAAATGTAGTTAATAACGATACTCATTTTACAAATCTGGCAGCTACCATAATAAAAAAATATTTTGGTGAAGCTTCTTTACTGTATGGACGTCCTGTAATGACCGGTGAAGACTTTGCGTTATATCAGAAGAAAATTTCGGGAACCTATATACACATTGGTGGAGCCGTTAATTCTGAATACAGAGCATTACATACAAGTAAGACTTATGTAGATGATTCTATTCTTCCAATAGGAATTGAGTTTTTAATAAGGTATGTCTTTGAATTTCTTTCATAAATCAAACACCACAGATATGACCGACGGGAGCATTGTTCCCAGACTTATTTCTTTTGCAATCCCACTTTTTCTTGGCAATATCTTTCAGCAGTTTTATAACACTGTAGATTGTTTTATCATAGGAAAATATCTTGGAAGCGAAAGTCTTGCGGCAATTGGTTCTACAAGCCAGCTTGTGTTTATTATAATTGGTTTCTTCAATGGTTTTGCAACAGGAACACAAGTTGTAATTTCACAATTATTTGGTGCCAAAAATTTATCTGCCTTAAAAAAAGCAATCAGTACAGCGATTTTTAGTTCCTTCATTCTGGGAATATTTATGACTTTTTTGGGCTTGTTCATTTCTCCTCTACTATTAAAATTAATCCAGGTTCCAGAGAATGTTTCTATTCTTGCTCAAACATATCTTACGATTTATTTTGCTGGTATTTTGTTTTTAATTCTTTATAATCTTGGTTCAGGAATTTTACGTGCGCTTGGAGATTCAAAAACACCGCTTTATTTCCTGATTCTAAGTTCGCTTATAAATATAATTCTTGATTTAGTTTTTGTACTTGTTTTAAAGCTTGGAGTTGCAGGAGCTGCCTGGGCAACTATTATCTCTGAATTTATTTCGATTATTCCTGTTTATTCGGCAATTTTATCAATAAAAGAATTTGGCAGATTTTCATTTAGAAATGTCAAATTTGATACAAAACTTTTTGGTCTTATGATGAAAATTGGTCTACCTGGCGCTGTGTCTTCTTCCATTAATTCATTTTCAAATACTTTTATGCAGAAATATGTAAATGCCTTTGGAACTTCATGTATTGCGGGCTGGTCTATATTTGCTCGTTATGACCAGTTTATGATTATGCCAATGATAAGTATTTCTCTTGCAACAACTACATTTGTAAGTCAAAACTTTGGTGCAAAAAAAATTGAACGTATAAACAAAGGTGTAAAATCTTCTTTTTTTCTGATGATTTCAATCATTTTTATTCTTTCAATTTTGATTTTTGTTTTTTCAGAAACCTTATCAGCGATTTTTGTTTCAGATAAGGATTCCGTTTTATATGCTTCTTTGTTTATAAGATATACTGCGCCTTTTTATGTACTTTGTGCAACCTGCATGCTTTTTTCTCAGGCATTAAGAGGATTTGGAGATTCTTTTATACCAACAATCATAACCTTCTGCGGATTTGTTCTTCTAAGACAATTTATTCTCTTTATAGGTACAAAATATTCTGAATCATTTGGTGTGGTAGCAATTGCATATCCTATTGTATGGGTAATTACTTCCATGGTTATGTTTGTTTATTATGAGACTAAAATATCAACTATGTGTAAAAAAAACTTTGTTGCTGTAAAATAATTCATAAATCAATTAATTAATGCCCAATCATCGTATTTGCCCGGTATTCTGCGTTGAGCTGGGCAATTTCTTTTTTGCCGTCTATGTACTGCTGATAGTCAATTTCCATGCCTCCACAGGCACAGCACATTGAACAGTCGCTTCCACAGCCGAGCGCGTCGGCCACTATTTTTTCACGTTCTTCGCGGGTTGTGTCTTTTATCAAAATACTTTTCATTGACTCTAAAGCCTCTAAATATTATTATATACCTATCTTTTTACTAGGTAAACACTTTTTTTTCATATCAGGAGGATCGTATGGCACTTTCAGCAAACATCACACGGGACGAAGCCTGGGAGTTTCTTAAGAAATATAATTCAGATGATTTTCATCTTGAGCACGCGCAGATTGTTGAAGGCGTAATGCGTTACTTTGCACGCGAGCTTGGCTATGGCGAAGATGAAGAGTTCTGGGGAATCGTTGGACTTCTCCATGATCTTGATTTTGAAAAATGGCCTGAACAGCATTGTATAAAAGAACAGGAGCTGATGAAGGAAGCTGGTCTTTCTGATGAACTGATTCACGCAACTGCAAGCCACGGCTGGAGCATCACCGTAGATATACAACCGGAACACGAAATGGAAAAAGTTTTGTACGCCGTGGATGAACTTACAGGTTTGATTGGAGCCGTTGTAATCATGCGTCCTTCAAAAAGCGTACAGGACCTGGAAGTAAAATCAGTTAAGAAGAAGTACAAATCTGCCAACTTTGCAGCAGGCTGTTCCCGCGAGGTTATTGAACGCGGTGCCGCCCTTCTCGGCTGGGAACTCGATGATTTAATCGGGCGAACCATTACAGCACTAAGAGCTTTCAGACCATAAAACAGGAGAAATACATGCCGATTCCAATTGAAATTCTGCCTTCGTTTTTGTTTTACTGCTATATCTCTGCTATAACTCCGGGACCTGCAAACATCTGCTCTCTTTCAACATCTCTTCAGGAAGGGAAAAAAGCCGCTTTTCAACTATGGATTGGTATTTTTACAGGATTTTTTATCGTATCAATCATTTCAGTTTTTGTTTCGTATTTTTTAGGAACTGCGCTAAACGACAAAGTACAGTATCTTTCATTTGTTGGAGCTGCATATTTAATTTATCTTGCAATTCATATTCTTGTAGGACATAACAACAAATCAGAACAAAAGAATGATGATGAAGAAAAATCTCCAAACATGGATTCATCAGAAAAATCATTTTTCCAGCATTTTCTTACTGGAGTACTTGTTCAGCTCACAAATGTAAAAATCATGCTTATGTGCCTTACAGCCATAACTTCGTTCGTGCTTCCATACAACAGAACATTTTTTCCGATTCTGGCTGTTGGACTTTTTTTACCATTCACTGGCCCTGTAGCAAATCTTGTCTGGCTTTTTGCAGGACTAAGTCTAAAGCGTTTATTTTCGAATCATAAGAAAACTGTCAATATAGTTATGTCTTTATCACTTATACTGTGTGCGGTAAGTCTTGTGATTTCGTTCTTCAAATAGAAAAATCAGGAGGAGTAATTAATGAAAACAATCGAAACAAGATCAGCACCAGCTGCAATCGGCCCATACTCACAGGCAATCTTAGCAAACGGATTTCTGTACACATCAGGACAGATTCCTCTCAACCCGGCTACCGGTGCACTCGAAGGAACTTCTATCGAAGCTCAGGCAGAACAGGCAATCAAGAATCTTGGTGAAATCTTAAAGGCTGCAGGAACAGACTTTTCAAAAGTCGTAAAAACAATCTGCTTCCTTGCCCACATTTCCGACTTTGCCGCATTCAACGCTGTTTATGAAAAGTATTTTGTTTCAAAACCTGCCCGAAGCTGTTTCGAAGTTGCCGCCCTCCCAAAAGGTGCGCTCGTTGAAATAGAAGCAGTGGCAGTTGTGGAATAATACATAAGGGAAAATAAAATGAGTGAAATAATCAGAAAAGATGTAAACGAAGAATGGGCGCACACGGGAATCATCAAGGCTGGTGATTTTTATTATCTGAACTACTGTGCGGGAAATGTCGGCGGCCCTGATGGACTTTTGTTCCAGGTAGATGGAGTGGCTTATAAAGAATAGTATTGTTTATTGAACAGTTTTTTGTCTGAAAAATTAACAGGTAAATCCTGCGATATGTAAAATGCGGCGAATGTTATCAATATAGGTAAGAGCAATATTGTTCATGTGAAGATCTTTTTTTGTAATATAACCAAGCTCAAAGGTGCGGGTAAAATCTTCTTCAATATTTTTTAATGGAATTGGAATGTAATCTCCGTCACTTTCTTCGCCAATGATGCCCGAAAGAAAAGTGTAACCGTTCAGAGATTTTAAAAGGCTTAATACTGTTGAACGGTCTGCAACGGTAATAGCCTGAGTTAGTTCGCGGCGCTCTAAAACTTCCTTTGAGAAAAACGCACTGAGTTCAGCTTTATCATAAGTTACAAACTGAAAGTCTGAAAGTTCATCAAGCGAAATTGAAGATTTTTCGGCAAGCGGATGGTCCTTGTATAAATAAACAAAGGCATTGCATTCTGTAAGATGATGAAAGATTATCTGTCTGGCATCAAGCTGACGCATTATTTCTTCGCGGTTTCCGTCACTTAAATAAATAATTCCAAGTTCACTTCTTCCATCTGCAACATCTTCAATAACTTCACTACCTTTCATTTCGCGAAAAGAAAAATCATAACCTTCCAGAGAAAACCTTTTTACAAGATCAACAAAAGCTGTACGTGCAAATGCATAATAAAGCGTAGAAACACCAAAAGTCTTTTTTTCTTTTTCGGTATACTTTTTTACAAGAGTTTCATAATTTCTATATAAGGAGCGGGCATCTTCAATGAATTGTTTACCATGATCTGTTACCGTAATCCCCCGGGCACTTCTGAAAAAAAGCTGAAATCCTATTTCATATTCCAGCTCGTGAACTGCACTGGTTAGTGAAGGCTGAGAAATATATAACTTTTCTGATGCCTTGTTCAAGGAGCCGCAGTCTGCAACTCCAAGGACGTATTTAATCTGGTTTATTGTCATTTAAATAAATCCGTTGACAAATACCTCAAGCCCGTGTCTGGGAAAATGACAACAATATTTTTTCCTTCATACTCAGGACACTTAGCAATTTCTGTTGCTCCCCAGAGTGCTGCTCCACTTGAGTTACCTACAAGCACGCCGTCTGTTTTTGCGACTGTACGCGCTGCTTCAAAAGCTGTGTCTACCTTGCCAATAAGAACTTCATCATAAATTCCTATTTTATTTTTCAAGGCAATTGGTACGCGTTCTTCGGGAACTTCGGTAAAATTATGAATGCCTGTAAGTGCCGCTGCATCTAAAGCAGGTTCAACAGCAATAACTTTTACATTGCTGTTTTTGCTTTTAATATAGTCGCTCACACCACGAATTGTACCTCCGGTTCCAACTGCACTTACTACGGCAACAAGGTCTCCGTCTGTCTGATCCCAGATTTCTTCACCAGTTGTATCATGATGAGCCTGAGGGTTCAAAGGATTAATCATCTGGTCAACAAAGTAAATGTCATCACCAGCAGCAACTCTTTCGCGGATATGCTGCTTCAAAAGATTTGTTGCTGCAACAAAGTCGTTGTTAGTTGCTTTAAGAGCTTCCTGAAGCTCTGGAACCTCGCCTATTTTCTGAACATTTGCACCAAAGGCTTTCATTACCTGAAGGCGTTCTTGACTAACACCTTCCTGAAGATAAATCTGAACCTTATAGCCCTTCATTGCACCAATTGCACTAACGGCAATTCCGGTGTTTCCGCTTGTGTATTCAATAAGGGTTGTCACACCAGGCTTAATTTTTCCTTCTCGTTCTGCATCTTCAATAATGCGAAGAACAATTCGGTCCTTAATGCTTCCAATAGGATTAAAGTATTCAACCTTTGCAAGAATATGAGCTTTAAGCCCAAGTTTTTTTTCGTATCCGTGGAGTCGTACCAGCGGTGTATTTCCTACGAGTTCTGTTAATGATTCGTGTATTTTCTTTGACATATTGCACTCCTATTTTTTTGCCTCTTCCTTAATGAATGTATCTGTATTCTGCTCATACCACCATTTTGTGTACGGCAGCTTGATTCTTGCAGCAAGGTTCTTTTCGAACGAACGGTTTGTTACTGTATCGCGGATAAGCTTTGCAAAGCTTAAGGTTCCTTCATAACCAAAAACAGTGTATTCATCGGCTACGAAAACAGCAGCATAACCTTGTTTGATTGCCCAGACTGTTGTACCAGGATGGCGGCTGAAATAAACATCAGGCTTATAATGATTAAGAATATTCAAAACCTCGTAGTTCTGCTGGTCGGCAACTGCAACCCTCATGTCCTTTGGAGAAGTTTTCAAAAGATGTTCAAGGGCTGGCGGAACTTTTCCGTTGTCGTATTTGTAGTCATAGTGCCAGGCAAGTGCATAATCAATTGTCATTCCAAATTCCTGAAGAACGCGGGCAATTTCATAAGTAAAGCCAGGACCCATTCCAATTACGGCACGCAAGCCTTTAAGCTGCTTTGTAACTTCTTCAATCTGAGGAATAAAAATTGCACGCTGTTTTTCGATGTAAGCTTCAACCTCTGCACGTTTACCAATTGCATCTCCAATTCCGCGGAGCCAGGTTTCAAAGCCTGTAATTCCCGAGTGGTTGATTGTACGCACATAAGGAACACCGTAAGTTTCTTCAAGTGCATTTCCAAGATAAGTTCCCAAAGTACCACAGATACAAACTGTACAAAGGGCTTCGCTTAAGTGAGACAGCTCTTCGATTGTTGAGTTACAGTAAAGAAACTGTGGCTCGGCATCAAAAACTTCATTAAAGATTTTTGTAATCTGTGGGCGTGCGCTCTCATAAAAGTTTTTGATATTGATTGTTCGTCGCTTCTGTTTTGGTGGCTGAATAATTCCCTGCAAAATTGCATGGTCAGAAATATCAAATCCACTGGCCCAGATGCGGCTTTTAAAGCCTTCACAATGAACGGGAATTACAGGAACAGGAAGTTCTGCATCAAGATCGCTTGCAACTCCGTCAACGTCTTCTCCAGTTACGCCGGAAACACAACTTGTAGAAACAAAGATTGCATCAGGCTTGTAAACTTCGTAAGTGTGCCTGATGATTTTTTCAAGGTCGTTAGTTGCACCAAAAACAGTGTCTTTTTCGTTTAAGTCTGTACAGACAAAAACAGAATTGGTTGTCTTGTTTACGCGGGCTGCAATCTGACCAAACTTTACTGCATCATTACTTGCCATTGCAGTACAACCAGCAGGAGCATGATAAACTACTGCAACATTGCGAATAGCTGCAAGTGCATTCAAGGCACATCCCGAAAGACAAGAGCTTGACTGGCTGAAGCAGCGTTCACGGTTTCTAAGAGTTCCGTTCTCTGATTTTTTTACAAGCGTTTCAAGATCGCCGACAAAGCCTGTAATAGATCCAAGGCGGTTTTCACGAATTGCTATATTTGCGTTCTTAAAATTAAATGGCATAATTCCTCCTACAGCTTGAGCTTACTCATTGCGGCTGTATAAATCTGTTCAAGAAGATGAAGTCCTCCTGAATATCCGGCAATGTGGTCGTTGATTACAAGCTTTTCGAGCATAGGGTAGCTTACATTTACAAAATGCGCCCCAAGCTCTACGGCAAGCTTCTTTTCCCAGTTTGAACCAAGAATCAGGGGAGTGCCTGCAAAATCTGCCGCTTTAATCTGCTCGTGAATATCATGACCATCTGTTGTAAACTGAACTTGTGTAGTAATTCCATAGTTCAGATTGTTTAACTCATCAGTGATTTTCTGCTGGAAAGACTTTGGTGCATCATCTGTAATAAATATTTTTTCAGGAAAAAGCCCCATGTCATTTACAAGGAATTTTGTTACGGCAATTGCATATTCACTGTCACTTGCAACTGTAAAGCGTTTCCCAAGAATTCGGGTTTCGAGCAATGTGTCCGCAAAGCGTTCAATGTAATAGTAGAATTCAGCTTCTTTTTCGGTGATAACCTTTTCTACAAGTGCTTTATCAATGCCTGTAAATTCCTGAACTGTACGAAGGAACTTTGTAGTTTCTGTTGCACCAATTGGTAAAACAGGGTACTGCAAAAGTGGAATCTTAAAACGAGTCTGCAGATATTTTGCACTTTCTGTTCCAGCCCATGGAGAAACAAGAATAGTAAATTCTGCATTCGGGATTTTTTTAAGATTTTCTACACTTCGCCCAAAACCAAAAATTGTATTTGGCTTGAGCCCTATTTCTGTAAGAAGCGCTTCAATTTCGCGAAGGTTGCCAAGCCAGTACGGATCCTGCTGAGGAGGAGCCACAAAAAGATTAACAAGACCCTTTTCTGTGTTTGGACTCCCAAGATACTGTTCAAAAATAGACTTCAAAATCCAGTCATGACCAACATAGTTGTTTCCCTTAAAGCCCGGAGTTTTTGCCCAGAGTACAGGCTTTTCTGCATCAGCAAAATTACTTACAACTTCTTCTATGTCATCGCCAATAATTTCACCTGTACAACCAGAAAGCACAACAAACAGGTCTGCATCAATAACCTTGAGCGCATTTTCTATAGTAGAACGCAGCTTGCCGGTTCCTCCAAAAACAACTTCTTTTTCACTTATAGAAGTACACGGAAAAATATTTGGACTATAACGTCCGCTTGTTCCGTTATTATCATTTAACTTTGCAGCACAGCCAGGTCCAGAATGCAAAATTGGAATTGCACCAGGAATTGCATGAACAGTCTGCATTGCAGCAAGCGCACATTTATATCGCGGCTGATCAAGAATCTTTGCCATATGTCGACTTTGCTCCTTACAAAATACGTATATTACCTATTGACTTAGTAGGTTATACATTTTATACTGTAATTAACCTATTAAGTCAATGGGTAATAATAGAAAATCCGTTAAAAAATAATACGCAAGCATTATTTTAGGATTTACCTTTGTAAGTATTCGGAGATCACTATGACTTATGATTTCAACAAAGTAATAGACCGCCACGGTTCCAATTGTATAAAAACAGATCTTGCCGTTGTCAGAGGAAAACCGGCAGATGTACTTTCGCTTTGGGTTGCAGATATGGACTTTCCGACAGCACCTGCAATTTTGGAGGCACTTCATTCAAAAGTAGATCACGGAATCTTTGGTTATTCCTGCCTTGATGAATCATTCTTTAATGCACTAAAAAGCTGGATGCAAACCGAGCACGATTTTTCACCTGAACGTCATGATCTTGTTACAACTCCGGGTGTAGTTTTTGGAATTGCCTGTGCTATTAAAGCTTTTACAAACGAGGGCGATTCTGTAATCATTCAAACTCCTGTTTATTATCCATTTAAAAATATGATTGAACTGAATAAACGTAAGCTTGTAACTTCTTCTTTGTATGAAAAAGACGGAAAATACCAGATAGATTTTGAAGATTTTGAACAGAAAATCATAGATAATAATGTTAAACTTTTTATTCTGTGTAATCCGCATAATCCTGTTGGACGTGTATGGACAAAAAATGAATTACAAAAGCTTTCGGAAATCTGCCTTCGCAATAATGTAATTGTTTTTGCAGATGAAATTCACAACGATTTTATTTTTGAACCGAACAAGCATACAGTTTTTTCAACACTTTCTGCAGAAGCCGCCGAAAACAGCGTTGTTTCTATGTCTGTAAGCAAAACCTTTAATCTTGCGGGACTTCAGTTTTCAACCAATTTTATAAAAAATCCTGTCTTGCGAAAAAAGTTCCGCGATGAAAAAGATAAAACTGGTTACGACGAACCAAGCATTATGGGACTCACAGCCGCCCGTGCCGCCTATCTTGAAGGTAAACCCTGGCTTTTAGAACTCAAAAAACATCTTAATGAAAATCTTGAATATCTGCGCAATTTTCTCAAAGAAAAATTGCCAAAGGTCCGTCTGATTGAGCCCGAAGGAACATATCTTATCTGGCTTGATTTCTCTGCTCTTGGATATAGTGATGCAGAACTTGATGATATCATTGTAAATAAAGCAAAGCTCTGGCTTGACCGTGGAACAATGTTCGGACCAGAAGGAGCAAACTTTCAGCGCATAAATATAGCGACTCCAAAAGTCGTTTTACAGGATGCGCTTGAAAGATTGCAAAATAATTTATTTAGCCGCTCTTGAACCGATTGCCTGAATAATCTGAACGATGATTATAAGAATGATTACAGTACTTGTCATAAGCGGTGTGTTGAATCTCTGGTAACCGTAGGTTAGGGCAAGGTCACCAACTCCGCCACCACCGACTGCTCCTGCCATGGCTGTTGCACCAAGAAGGCCTACAGTTCCTGTGGTGATTCCAAGAATAATTCCACCGCGGGATTCCGGCAGAACAAATTTGAAAATTGTCTGAAGTGTTGTTGCACCCATAGACTGAGCGGCTTCGATAATTCCGTTGTCTACATCAAGCAGCGCGTTTTCTATAAGACGGGCAAGATATGGTGCAATAAAGGTTGTAAGCGGAACAAGGGCTGCAGTTGAACCAACGCGGGTTCCAACAATTGCTTTTGTAAGCGGCATTATGTACACAATCAGAATAATGAACGGCACACTGCGGATTATATTTATGATTGTGCTTGTGATTGTATAAACAATTCTGTTTTGTTTGATGCCGCCGCTTCGTGTAATAAAAAGAATTATTGCAAGCGGGAAAGCAATCAAAAGTCCGAATACAAGCGAAAGCGCAACCATGTAAAAGGTCTGCCCGATTGCTAAATATATTTTTGAAGCGCTGATTCCAAATATCATAATACCACCTCGTATCTTGGCACATTGTGTTGGTCAAAGAATTTAACTGCTGCATCAAGCTGAGCCTGGCTTCCTGTAATCTGAACAGTCTGAAAGCCAACAACAGTTTCTTCGAGCTCGGTAACAGTTCCATACAAAATGGAAATGTTTACTCCTGTTTCTTTTATTGCAAGTGACATAATTGGTTCATCTGCATTTTTTCCGTCAAAGCGAAGTCGCAGGATTTTTTGCGGCTCCTTGTAATTACGCAGGTAATCCTTTAATTGTTCCGGCAGCTGGTCGTTTATAACAGTTCTTATAAAGCCCTTTGAAGTTTCCTTTTGAGGATTCCCAAAAACTTCGATAACCGAACCTGTTTCTACAAGCTGACCTTTTTCGAGCACAGCAACTTTATTACAAACCTGCGCAATAACATTCATCTGATGTGTAATCATCAAAATTGTGATGTCCAGGTCGCGGTTGATTTTTTTAAGTAGCTCAAGAATTGAATCTGTTGTACGCGGGTCAAGCGCAGAGGTTGCTTCATCACAAAGAAGAATTTCCGGATTCAGTGCAAGTGCTCTGGCAATTCCAACACGCTGTTTTTGTCCGCCGCTGAGTTGTTTTGGCAAAGCTGTTTCTTTATCTTCAAGTTCTACAAACTTAAGCAGTTCTTTTACACGCGCCTGGATTTTTTCCTTTGGCCAGTGATCCAGCTGCAATGGAATTGCAATATTCTGGAACACTGTTTTGCTTTCCAAAAGATTAAAATGCTGGAAAATCATGCCAATGTTTTTACGGAAGCTTCGAAGCTCGCGCCTCTGCAACTGCGAAATATCTTTTCCGTTTACAATTACTGTTCCGCTATCAGGCTTTTCGAGCGCATTTACCATTCTAACAAGGGTAGATTTTCCTGCACCCGAAAAACCGATTACTCCGAAAATGTCCCCCTTTTCAATTTTGAGGGAAACATTTTCGAGTGCGCAGACAGAACTCTTTTTTGTTATAAATGTCTTTGTTATGTCGATAAATTCTATCATATACGCTTGTCCGTGGATGACCTAAAAATTGCTTTCGCAATTTTTTTAACGGTCTCCGATTAATCACCGGCCGCCAGCGGCCTTACTCATAGTTGAACTGATAATCTTCAGGAATCCAGAAGAGTCCGTTTTCGTAATTTGTACTTTCAAGGTACTTCTGGAATTCTTTTGAATGATATGCAGCTACAAGATCCTTGGCCCACTGTGTATTTACATTGTCTTCGCGTACAACTACCTGAAGAATAAGGTGTGGAAGAACTGTTTCTTTTGCAAGAGAAGTAGAAGCATCAATTCCGGCATTGTAAATAATTGCACCAGTGATTACTACAAAGTCAAAGTCATCCTGAACCTGCGGAATGTTAAGACTCTTCATTTCTGTAAACTGGATATTGTATGGGTTAGAAGCAATATCTTCGCTTGTTACTGTAGAAAGGTCTACTCCGTCCTTAAGTGTAATCCAGCCGATTTTCTGAAGAAGAACATACGCACGTGCTGTATTTGCAGGATCGTTTGGAACTGCAACCTTTGGCTTAGAAAGAGTTTTAATTGCATCTGCAGAATCATAATATGAAGAGAACATACTTGCAGGAACTGTTGGAATTGGTGTGATTGGCACAAGCTTTCCGTTGTTTCCCTTGTTGTAGTTCTGTGCATAAGCAGTATGCTGTTCAACATTAAAATCTACGTCACCACCATTTACTGCATCATCTGCAAGTGCAAGCTCTGAATAATCATAACCTTTTAGAGTATAACCTTTTGCTTCAAGAATTGGCTTTACTCCACTTTCAAAAAGAACAGTGTAAGGTCCCTGTGAACGGCTGTATGTAAGTGTCTTTTTGTCGGCACTATTACCAGCTGCTGATTTTTTTGAACATCCTGCAAATGCCACCATAACAGAAGTGATTGCAATTGCAACTAAAATTGATTTTGTAACTCTTTTCATAATATACCTCCTGATTAGAGTTGTGGCATCTAAAAGATGCTTAGATTTGTTATTTTTTTATTATAACCTATTGACTTACTAGGTTATTAGTTATAGAATGGTTATATAACCAATAACCTACTATGTCAATAGGTTTTACAAAAAAAGTTTAAAATTTTTGCAAAAAAACATCAGGAGGTCAAAAAATGAGCATTTTAGACGAAGCTTTTGCCCAAAAAGAATATATGGTAAGCCAGCGCAACTACTTTCATGCGCATCCGGAGCTTGGATTACAGGAATTTAACACTTGTAATCATATTGAAGAAGAGCTTGAAAAAACCGGAATAAAGTTCCACAGAGTTGCCGGAACAAACGTTATAGGAGAAATCGATAGCGGTCGTCCGGGAAAAACTCTTCTTATCCGTGCAGATATTGACGCCCTGCCAATTCAGGAAAAGAATGAAGTTCCTTATAAGAGCCAGAATGACGGAATAATGCACGCCTGCGGTCACGACGGACATACAGCTTATCTGCTTGGGGCTGCAAAAATCATAAAGGAACATACTGCTGATTTTACCGGTAAAGTAATTTTGTGCTTCCAGGCCGCAGAGGAAATTGGTAAAGGCGCCCGCGACATTCTTGCGGCAGGAGAAGTTGATAATGTAGACAGAATTTTCGGCATTCATTTTGCTTCAGGCCTTGATGTTGGCAAATACGGAATAAAAAGCGGCCCTGATATGGCAAGCTGCGACCGTTTTAAGATTACAATTCACGGAAAAGCAGCGCACATTACAACTCCACAAAGTGGTGCTGATTCTGTTTTTATTGGAGCACTAATTACAACACAGCTTCAGACAGTTGTTAGCAGGCTTGTTTCTCCTGTAGAAGGCGGCCTTATTGGAGTAGGAAGCTTCCATTCCGGAACTACTTACAACATTATTCCTGGTGAAGCAGAGCTTGAAGGAACAATTCGTGCTTTTAGCGCCGTGAATAGAAAAAAGCTTGCTGATGCAGTTACAAAAATTGCTCAGGATACAGCGGCAACTTACGGTGCAACTGCAGATGTTTACATTGAAGATATTTGTGATCCATGTACAAATCCTGCAGACACTACAGCAGAAGTAATTGAATCTGCTAAAAAAGTTGTACCAGCCGAGAATGTCCTTACGAATATAGACAAGCGTTTTGGTTCGGACAACTTTGCAGACTATATGAGAAAGGCACCTGGAACTTATGTTCATGTAGGTTCAGGCGACAGCGATGCAACAAGAGTTCCGCATCATAACGAGCGCTTTGATCTTGCTCCGGACGGACTTCCTTATGCCGCAGCGCTTGCCGTTCAGTATGTATTGGATTATTTGAAATAGACGCGTTTACAACAAGGAGGGTTTCCCAAAATGATGAAGATTTCGACAAAAGGACAGTACGCACTTTTAATCATGACAGAGCTTGCCGAACAGCCGGCCGACAAGTTTATTCCGCTTAAGCTGCTTTCGCACAGGCACAATCTTTCTGTAAAATACCTTGAACAGATTCTGATCCAGCTGAGCAAAGCAGGCCTGGTCGTAGGTGTACGCGGCAGCAACGGCGGTTACAAACTCGTAAAACAAACCGAAAAATACACCACTGGAGAAATCTTGCGTGCCCTGGAAGGCGATTTATCCCCGGTAAACACCACCAACAACAACGTAGTAACCGACATAGGCAACGACGACTACTGGAAAGATTTTGAAAAGGTTATAAACGACTACGTGGACTCGGTGACACTTGATAAACTTGTCGAAAAGAATAAAGAAAATGTAGGCTGGATGTACTATATTTAATATTGTACGACCTCTAATAATCTACTATAATATCTTTATTATTTTTGATTTTCAGAGGTATAACTATGGTTACATGGTCAAACGCAGATACACTTTCTTCATGGAAGAAGCTTCAGTCTTTAAAAGGAATGGTCAGCATTGCAGATGAGCTCAGTGCTCCAACAGCAGTAGACCGCATTGCAAAATATTCAATTCCAATGGGCGGTGCACTCACATATAATTATGCTGCAAAACAGGTAAACGAACAGATTCTTAAAACACTCGCTGAACTTGCAGAAGAGCAGCAGCTTATCGAAAAATATCAGGAGCTTCTGGACGGTGCTGTAATCAATACTGGCGAAAAGCGCATGGTTTTGCACCAGCTTACACGCGGTCAGCTTGGAAAAGACGTAATTGCCGACGGTGTAAACAAGCGTGAATTTTACTTAAACGAAGTAAAACGCATTGCAGACTTTGCAAACGACGTTCATTCAGGAAAGCTCGTAAACGAAAAGGGCGAAAAATATACAACAGTTTGTCAGATTGGTATTGGTGGTTCAGACTTGGGTCCACGCGCCATGTATATTGCTCTTGAAAACTGGGCAAAGAAAAACAATACCTACAAAATGGAAGCACATTTTATTTCTAACGTAGACCCGGATGATGCTGCAAGTGTTGTAAAGTCCCTTGATATTTCAAAGACAATCTTTATTCTTGTTTCAAAATCAGGAACTACACTTGAAACTCTTACAAACGAAAGCTTTGTAAAAGATTTCATCAAAAAAGCAGGCTGCGATGCCAGCAAGCACATGATTGCAGTAACTTCAGAAACATCGCCTCTCGCACATAACCCAGACTACATGGCTGCTTTCTATATGGATGACTACATCGGAGGCCGCTATTCATCAACTTCTGGAGTAGGCGGAGCAGTTCTTTCACTTGCATTTGGACCAAAGGTATTCCAGGAATTCCTTGACGGTGCAGCAGAAGAAGATAAGCTTGCATTGAACAAAGATATTGCTAAAAACCCTGCTCTTATGGACGCCCTCATTGGTGTTTACGAGCGCAACGTACAGGGCTATCCTGCAACAGCAATTCTTCCATACAGCCAGGCTCTTGCACGTTTCCCGGCCCATCTTCAGCAGCTTGATATGGAATCCAACGGTAAGAGTGTAAACCGCAACGGTGAACCAATGAACTATCTTACAGGTCCTGTTATTTTTGGTGAACCTGGAACAAACGGTCAGCACTCATTCTACCAGCTGCTCCATCAGGGAACAGATATCGTTCCTCTTCAGTTCATTGCTTTCCGCCAGAATCAGACAGGTGAAGATGTTGTAATTGAAGATTCCACAAGCCAGGTTAAACTTGCCGCAAACGTAACAGCACAGATTGTTGCATTTGCCTGCGGAAAATCAGACGAAAATCCAAACAAGGCCTTTGCAGGTAACAGACCATCAAGCCTTATTTACGGAGATCAGCTTAATCCAAAATCACTTGGTGCTTTGCTTGCTCATTATGAGAATAAAGTAATGTTCCAGGGTTTTGTATGGAATGTAAACTCATTTGACCAGGAAGGAGTTCAGCTTGGTAAAAAGCTTGCCAAGACAGTCCTTAGTGGTCAAATGGAAGGTGCCCTCAAGGCTTATGCGGCTATGCTCATAAAATAACTACTGAATCATCACGCAGTTACGGCCACCGGTTTTTGCATCGTACATAGCTTTGTCTACGCGGTCAAAAATGGCGGCCGGATCATCACCCTGGTGAATCTCGGTAAGGCCAAGACTGCAGGTGAGTTTTCCTATCTTTTCAAATTCTGTCTGAGCAATTTCTTCACGAAGCTTTTCTGCCAGCTCTTTAATCTGGTCAAGATTTTTTCCATAGCAGACACATACAAATTCTTCGCCACCCCATCTGCCTAACTTAATATCATGTGGTTCCAGATAGTCGCTTATGAGTTTGGCAAACTGCTTAAGAACAATGTCTCCTACGGCATGACCAAATTTATCATTTACAGTTTTGAAGAAATCAATGTCGAGCATCATAAGAGAAACAGTTTGTCCCTTTGTTTTGAATAACTCTACTGCATTGGAAATTTCTGTTTCTATTCGGCCATGATTAAAAATAGAGGTGAGCGGATCCTTAGAAGCAAGATCCTCATATTTTTTCAAGGTCTCAAAAAGCTTGATGGAATCTTCATGAATGTTCTGAACCATAAATACAAAGCGGAAATCCTCTGCATTTGTAGTTTTTGCACGACTGAAAATGAGCTTTACCCAGATAAAAACTCCTTCCAGATTTTTCATCTGACAGTCAAAGGAAGTTGTTCGTCCGGGCTGCAGATTCTTTTTTAAGTATTCAGGATCTGTCCGTTCAAGAAAGAGATTCTGATCTTCGGGCCAGATCATATTTACAATCATCATTCGCCAGGCAGTGTAGGTAACATCATAATTAACAGGCTGGCTCGAAATTTCTGTAACATTGATGCTGTTAGTGGTGTCTTTGATTAAATCAACATACATAGAAAAAAGATATGTATTTTGAATTGTGTCTACCTTTGTGTCGGTTAAGAATTCTCTTACATATTCACTGGTATCAAGCTCATCAAGTACAAATAGATATTTAGAATTGCTTTCATCAAGAGGGTAGATAGTAATTTGAACAATGTGAGCTTCATCATCAAAAACAAGATTCAAGCGATTGGAATATTTGCCGCTGAACTTACCGATTGTAGGAACAAAAACATGATAATCGTCGGTGATTTTTGCAGAAGAATTGGCAAAATGAAACCAAAGCTTTTCTATGAGATCATTGTAGCTTCCGCTGGAGTCTATAAATTTCTCAAAAAACCCTGTTTTTTTAATTGTTTCGTAGGTGTTATTAGTAGCATCTACGATAATTATTGAATCAACTTTTTTATATAGCAAGTCCGAAACGCATTCAGCAGAATTAACGCTCATAAGATACTCCTATATAATTTATCTATCTTTATATTATGACACATACCTAGCGAATGGGCAAATTCTTTTTTAATAAATCTCATTTCTAATCTATTTGCCAAAAATGCATAAAATGTGTATATTTATACAATATGAAGGAACGACAGTCACGGCTCAAAGCTATTAAGAATCTCATTAAGAATAACACAATTGAAAGTCAGGATGATTTGCTGTCTCTGCTTTTGAAGGAAGGGTACGAGGTTACACAGGCAACCTTGAGCCGGGACTTAAAGCTTCTTAAAGTTGGCAAGGTTCCAGATGGAAAATCGGGTTATATGTATGCTCTGCCCGGTGATGATGAAAACAGCGAAACCGAAGCAATTTATGTTCAGGATTTTTTGCGCGGTTATTTAAGCATTGATTTCAGCGGAAACATTGTAGTTATAAAAACATTCCCTGGTCATGCAAATACTGTATGTAATGCGCTCGATAATCTTAATTTAAACGAAGTGCTTGGAACTGTTGCAGGCGATAACTGTATGTTTGCGTGCCTTCGCGAAGGTGTAACAGGCGATCAGTTTCTGGAAATTCTTAAGAAGCATATTCCCGGCATAGAAGACTAATGATTTTTACAAGTACACGCAACAATAAAATAGAAGTTTCTTTTTCTCGTGCAGTAAAGGATTGTCTGCCTGAAGACGGTGGGGTTTTTGTTCCTGCTCAGAATACTTTTGAAGATCTTCGCCGCTGGATTTACTATATAAACGAATCTACTTCTTTTACAAGTATTGCCGGAACTTTGACTTCTGCCTTTATGAAGGATGAGTTTTCTCCTATTATATGTCAGACAATTGCCGAAATGGCTTTTCCATTTTCACCGGTAATTACTCAGCTTGATGAAAATCTTTTTAATCTTGAACTTTACCATGGTTACACAGGCTGCTACCGCGACTTTGGTGTAAGTTATCTTTGTTCATATCTTGAAACTACCCACGAGCTTAACGGCGGAAATTCTGTATTCGTAGATTTTACCCACGGCGAGCTTGGAACTCTTTTAGCAAAAGTATTGCGGGGCAAAAAGCATATTAAAGCTGTGCTTGTTTACGAAAAGGGCAGTGTACGCGGACTTGAAAATGAAGATTATCTATGGAACGGTGGAAATATTCTGCCGCTCGAAATGGAAGGTACAGAAGCCCAGATAAAATCGGCAATTGCATCTCTTTTTAACGACAAGGATTTTGTTGCGAAATATAGTCTTACTCTTGCAAATACAACAAATGTGTGCCGCCTTATGGCTCAGGTTTTTCATTTTCCGTATGCATTTGCACAGATTAAAAACAAGGTAGACGGAGATATTTTCTACTCAATGGAAGCAGGTAACTACGGAATGCTTGCTGCAGGACTTTACGGCTGGCGTTTTGCTCTTCCTGTAAACGGTTTTTATGTTCCTGCAACTCCGGCTCTTGGAGTAGATGCTGCCGGTAATGCACAGATTCTTGATTCTTTTGTAAGCCTTAAAAAGCGATGTGGAGTTGATCCTGTTTTCCCGGCTAATATTGAACGACTCGAAACCTTCTTTGGAAGCAATTCTTTGATGATAAGAAACTTTGTTTTTCCTCAGACTGTAAATGAACGTCAGCGTGAAAAGGCCGCAAAGGAACTTTTTATAAAGTACGGAATTTTTGCAGACCCTGGAACTGCAAGTGCATATGCTGCTGCTAAAGAAAGCTCAGATTTTAATGAAGGCGGCGAGGCCGACAGTGCACTCGTGCTTGTTTCTCAAAATCATCCGTCGTTGAGCAGTCATTATTGTCGTCTTGTTGTTGGCGAAACTCCAGTTATGCCGGAAAATATTGCAGCTACAATTAAGCCTGTACGCCTGAACCGCGAAGTAATCAAGAATGCTGATGAACTTAAAAAAGTAATCCAATCAGCTTTACAATAAACGCACAAAGCCAGGCAAGAACACACTGCCATATAACAATTCCAGCTGCCCATTTTGTTCCAAGCTCTCGTTTAATAGAAGCAATTGCCGCAACACATGGTGAATAAAGCAGACTGAAAACTAAAAGTGCTGCAGCAGAAAGTCCTGTCATTGCAGACTGAACTCCACCGGCAAAAAGAATTTCAAGAGTAGAAACAACACTTTCTTTTGCAATAAAGCCGCTTACTAAGGCTACAGAAATCTGCCAGTCGCCAAGTCCAATCGGTTTCATAATTGGAGAAATGAGCTTTGAAATTGAAGCAAGAATACTTGAACTGGCATCTTCTACAATCTGGAACTGCCAGTTAAAGGTCTGCAAAAACCAGATTACAATTGTAGCCATAAAAATAATTGTAAATGCGCGTTGTAAAAAATCCTTTGCTTTTTCCCAAAGAAGCTGAGCTGTGTTGCGTACACCAGGCATTCTGTAATTAGGGAGCTCCATTACAAACGGAACTGCTTCACCTTTGAAAATTGTTCCTTTATATAAAAGAGCTGCAAGAATACCAATTATTATTCCAAGAAAGTAAAGGCCTGTCATTACAAAGCCGCCGTGCTTTGGAAAGAAGGCGCTTACAAAAAATGCATAAATCGGAAGCTTTGCAGTACAGCTCATAAAAGGCGTAAGAATGATTGTCATTTTACGGTCGCGTTCACTTGGCAGGGTGCGTGTTGCCATAACAGCAGGTACAGAACAGCCAAAACCAACAAGAAGAGGAACAATACTTCGGCCCGAAAGTCCTATTTTTCGAAGGAGTTTGTCCATAAAAAAAGCAACTCGTGCAATGTAACCGGAATCTTCCAGCAGGGAAAGAAAGAAAAACAGCGTAACAATTACAGGCAAGAAGCTTAAAACACTTCCTACTCCTGTAAAAATGCCGTCAATAATCAGACTGTGAAGTACGTGATTTACATTTGCAGCTGTAAGAGCGTAGTCGGTAAGGGAAGTAAGCTTATCTATTCCAAACTCTAAAAGTCCCTGAAGCCAAGCGCCGATTACATTAAAGGTAAGATAAAATACAAGTGCCATAATGATGATGAACGACGGAATTGCAGTAAATCTTCCGGTAAGGATTTTATCTATTTTCTGACTACGGTCTCGTTCTTTACTTTGTTTTGGTTTTTGTACACATTCATCACACAACTTAAAAATAAAAGAAAAACGCATGTCGGCAATTGCAGCACTTCGGTCAAGGCCTCGTTCACTTTCCATCTGCATTATGATATGTTCAAGCATTTCTTTTTCGTTTACATCAAGATCAAGCTTGTGCATTATGCGTTTGTCGTCTTCGAGGAGCTTTGTAGCTGCAAAACGAACAGGAATATCGGCTTTTTCTGCGTGATCTTCTATTAAATGGATTGTTCCGTGAAGGGCACGGTGAACTGCTCCACCATGGTCAGCTTTATCACAAAAATCCTGACGGAGCGGCGGTTCCTGAAACTTTGCAACGTGTACTGCGTGTGCAATAAGCTCTTCAATACCCTGATTTTTCTTTGCAGAAATTGGAACGACAGGAACTCCAAGAACCTCTTCCATTTTGTTTACGTCAATGCTTCCGCCGTTTTGTGTAACTTCGTCCATCATGTTCAAGGCAATTACAAGCGGAATATTAAGCTCGAGCAGCTGCATTGTAAGGTAAAGATTTCTTTCTATATTATTTGCGTCCAGAATATTTATGATTGCATGTGGTTTCTGGTTGAGTACAAAGTCTCGCGAAACAAGTTCTTCGGCAGAGTAGGGTGACATTGAATAAATGCCCGGAAGGTCTGTAATAAGTGTGTTAGGGTAGCCTTTGATTGCACCAGTTTTCTGGTCTACTGTAACACCCGGAAAGTTTCCTACGTGCTGATTTGAACCTGTAAGCTTATTGAAAAGTGTTGTTTTTCCGCAGTTTTGATTTCCAACAAGGGCAAATGTAATTGTAGTTCCGTCCGGCAGCGGATTTTCATCTTTTTTCTGATGGAACTTACCGCCTTCACCAAAGCCCGGGTGATGAGTGCCTGTCGAAACCACTTTATCAGCTGGCCCTTCGACAGGCTCAGGGACCGCGAGTTCTTCAACTTCAATCTTTTCTGCATCTGCAATGCGCAGTGTAAGTTCGTAACCGTGAAGTTCAAACTCCATAGGGTCGCCAAGCGGAGCGTATTTTATAAGTGTGATTTCTGTTCCGGGAATAATTCCCATATCAAGAAAATGCTGGCGTAATTCGCCGTTGCCACCAAGCTTTTTTACACGGACTGTGCCGCCGATTTTACATTCATGCAGAGTCATTTTTCAGAAACTTCCTTCCTTTAATTTAATTCAATTAATTTTATTTTTCAAGATTTATTGAAACTCAACTCGCTATTGCTGTATAATATTTGCGGTGCGAAAAATTTCGCGGAGGTAAAAAATAATGAATGTAGTTGTAATTGGAGCCCAGTGGGGTGATGAAGGTAAAGGTAAGATTGTTGATTATCTTGCAGAGGATGCTAAGTATGTTGTACGTTATGCAGGTGGTCCAAATGCCGGTCATACAATTGTAGTAGACGGAAAACAGTATGCACTTCATCAGGTTCCTTCAGGAATTCTTTATGCCGATAAAAAGGTTTTCCTTGGTTCCGGTATGGTAATTGATGTTGAAGCTTTCTTTAATGAACTTCAGATGCTTAAAGACAACGGAATTAACTGGGAAGGCAGAGTTTTTATTTCTGACAGAGCACAGCTCATTTTGCCACGCTACCGCCAGATGGATAAAGAACGCGATGCTGCACGAAAAAGACCAATTGGAACTACAGGAAGAGGAATGGGTATTGCTTATGCCGAAAAAGCCCACCGCGATGGAGTTCGTCTTGCCGACTTAGACTGGCCTGAAAAAATGGCTGAATTTGACGGTGAAGATAAAGAATATCTTGATAAATACCGCGACCGCCTTATGAGCATGCGTGTTAATATGGCTGCCGAAATGTATAAAGTAAAGGGTGAAAACATTTTGTTCGAAGGTGCTCAGGGTGCAATGCTGGACTTAGACAGCGGAACATATCCTTATGTAAGCTCTGGTGCTTCTTGTGCTGCAGGTGCTTCTTCTGGTTGTGGAATTGGTCCTCATGACCTTGACCAGATTGTCGGAGTATTTAAGGCTTACGAAACACGTGTTGGTAATGGTCCAATGCCTTCTGAGTTCAATAACGAAAGCGAAGGTGAGCTTTGTCAGTATGTACGTGATACCGGTCGTGAATACGGAGTTACAACAGGACGTGCCCGCCGCTGCGGTTACCTTGATCTTGTAGCCTTGCGCTATGCTTGCCGTGTAAACTCTTTGGACGGTCTTGTTCTTACACACCTTGATATTTACGATGCAATGGATCAGATTGAAGCTTGTGTTGCTTATGAAATCAACGGTCAGCGTGTAACAGATTTTCCTGCAAACGTAAAGGAACTTGAAACTGCAAAACCAATCTTGGAAAAATTCCAGGGCTGGAAAACAGAACTCAAGAACTGCCGCTCTTATGAAGAACTTCCTGAACAGGCACGTGCTTACATCAAGTATATTGAAGACTACTGCGAGACACCTGTAACAATTGTTTCTGTAGGCTACGAAAGAAAGGATACATTTGTAAGAAAGAATCCTTGGAAATAATCTGTGCTAACACACGTCATTGTAAAACTTTTCGCAATGACGTGTTTTTTTTTGTCTAAAAGCTAGTATACCAGTTCCGTAAAAAAAAATATTTTTTTTTAGTTTTTCTTGAAAAAATAGGGTTTTAGGGTTTATAATATAAGAAGTTATGAAAGTTGAATCTATTGAGTTGAGCACAGAAGATATTCAAAGTATCAGGGACGCGGTAAGAGAGAGACGCCCTGTAAATTTCTATTGTTATACTTTAACTCTCGAACAAAAACAGCGTTTTCAGAATATATTAAATGTATTTCTTGAAGAATGCGGTGAATCATATTTGTTCAATTGTCTTTCATATTGTCTTTTTGAACTTCTCGATAACGCAAGTAAAGCTAATGCAAAACGTATATATTTTAAAGAACAGAATCTGAATATAGATGATAAAACTGATTATGAAAACGGAATGAAGGCTTTTAAGTCAAATCTTTCTGATAATACACAGCATTACAAGGCTGAGCTTGAAGCAGGAATGCTCCAGGTACATCTTCAGCTTTCTGCAAATGATGTTATTTCGCTTTCTGTTTCAAATAATACAAAAATTACAGCTGCAGAAAAGAATCGTATTGAAGAAAAGATTTCAAAAACACAGAATTACGAAAACGTCGCAGACGCTTTTGCCGATATTGACCAGACAGAAGGTTCAGGTTTGGGAATCATTACAATTGTAATTATGCTCCGCAGACTTGGACTGAGTATGGACTGTCTTAAGTTCAGCACAACAGATGAAGAAACAATTGCCGAAATTGTAATTCCTAAGCACCTTTTAAAAGATGCAGAGGAATTATTGGAGTTGTAATTACTTCTTTTTCTTAGCCCGCGGTTCCTGAGCCTGTCGAAGGGCATACGCCTTAGCAAACAGCTCACACTTATATGCTGCCTTGAGTTTTGCGGCACGTAAATCCTTAAACAGTTTAAGAACATTTTCAAGATCTGCGCTCTTAACATTCATCATCATCAAGAGCTCAATAAGATTCAAACTGTAATCTGTAATTTCTTTATTGAACCATACAATGTTGTCAAAGGTGTTTGCACCGCTTAAGAAACGTCTGTGCTTACTTATTACAAGGAGCTCTGTAATGCGTGCTGCGGCAATTCGTCGTCCGGCTGGAGTAGAAATCTTTGCAACATCACTTACGCGTGCAAGCAGGAAGAGCCTTGTAAGGTCTACGCGGAGGTTCTTATCTATGTCTGTGTATGTCTTAATGAACTGACTGAATTTTCTTCCAAAGTTCAAAAAGTCTGCAAGACCAGAAGTTGCGTACTTACCGCTTAATGCACGACAGATTAAAACTGTTTCCAGGTTTGGATCTGCAGTTTCCATGAGTTTTATAAGTACAGGAGCTTCCTTTGCATTTGCAATTGCTTTCTGTAAGTCTGCAGGCTTTTTGCCGGCCTTTGCATTGTGAACCTGAATAAGAAGCTTGATAAACTGTTGAACATCTTTTGAAAGAGTGCAGGCGGCTTTTTTAGTGTCGGTCTTTGCAGTTGATTTTGCTTTGGCTTTTGTTTTTGCAGCCTTAGTTGTTTTTTCTTTGAAAGTTCCTTCAGAAGCTTTTTCAACCTTTTCGCATTCTGTTTCAAAAGCAAGAGCCTGCTTTTCTGCAGCTTTAAGAAGTTTTGTAATATCTGCGGCCTTTACCTTTGGTTCCTTTGGATTTGTGAAAGCCTGAACAAGCGGAGGAAGTACAGCCTTTGCGTAATTTTCCATTGCGGCATAAAGGTCTTTGTAGATTATTTCCTGCCATGCTGCTTCTATGTCTTCACAACCGGCACCGTTCAAGTGTTCGCACAAAATCTTATAGCGGTGGTCGGCCTCGTCTGTTACCTGGTGAATATCCATGTAAACCTGGTACTCAAAACCGTTGAGCATTACAAAAAGACCCTTTTCGCAGATTTCACTGCTCTTACGGATAAACCACAGGTTGCTTCGGTTTTCGCGGAAAATACAGTATTTGTCGTCTTCGGCGTTGAGGTTGAGTCCTTCAGAAATTGAGCGTGAGACGAGATTTGTTTCTTCGCCGTTGCCTGTTTTTACTGCGTACGGGTCAGACTGTTTAATCCATCCGTAAGCGCGGTCGTATTTGTTATTGTATACAACAAAGGTTCGTTCGCCGCCACAGCCGTTTGAATAGGCAAATACGTTTTCGTTTACAACGCCATCCTGCCAGAGGTCGTAAAAGAGGAAGTTCTCTACGCCGCTGAACAGGTAGCGTTTTTTCATAAGAGGGAATATTTCGCGCCAGTGTCTGTCTACAAGATACTGACTTGGTTTTTCGTCTTTGTAGGCCTTGGTGTATTCCATACCGTACTTTTCCGTAAAGCCTTCAATCTGTCCGTGACCAAACATTGGCAAGCCAGGCATTGTAATCATCAAAGTACATACACCAAAATATTTATCGCCGTCACCAAACTGAGCAATTGCAGTTTCTTCGTCAGGGTTGTTCATAAAGTTTACGTAACGCTTAAGAACCTGCGGGTCAAAGGTGATTGTATTTTTTACAGTTTCGCGGTATTTCTGGTTTTCTTCTTTTTTGAGCATGTTCATAAAGGCAGAGTTATATACACGGTGCATCCCCAAGGTTCGTACAAAGTAGCCTTCCATCATCCAGAAGGCTTCGGCAAGGAGCAGGGTATCAGGGCATTCGCGTGCAACACGGTCTACAACTTCGCGCCAGAATTCATTCGGGATTGCTGCGTTGAACTGTTCGTAACTCAGGCCTGTTTCACTTCGGGTCGCAATGTCTCCTCCGTGTCCAGGCTCCGGATACCACAAGCGTCGGATTGATTTTTTAGCAAGAACCATTGCGGCATCAAAACGGATAATAGGGAAGTTCTGCGCAACGTGTAAGATTTCCTGCATTACAGCTTCGCGTGCTTCAGGGTTCAAAAAGTCTATCTGTGCGGTATCGTTCCAAGGAAGTCCTGTACCGTCGTTTCCGTGGTAGATGTAGCGGGTGTCGCCTGTCTGATTGTCTACGCGTTTAAAAACTACGGCGCAGTCATTTTTGCTGTAGTAGTGGTCTTCAAGGTAAAGAGAAACTCTTCCGTCCTGCGAAAGGTTTTCTCCGTTGAAGGTGTAGTGAGGGAACGGACAGTCGCGTCGCTGAATAAATAAATCAGGCCGGTTGATTACCCAGTCGCCGTCCATACCTGTGTGGTTAGGAACCATGTCAGAAGCTAAGCGGATTCCTCTCTGCCACAAGCGGGTACGTAAGTTTGCAAGTGCGTCCCAGCCACCAATGTTCTGGGCAATGTTATAATCGTAAAGAGAGTAGGCACTGGCTGCAGCTTCAGGGTTTCCGCAAATCTGCTTGATTCGTCTGCTTGCCTTAGAGCGTTCCCATAGTCCTATGAGCCAAAGTCCTGTAAAACCTTCATCACGAAGCTTGTCGAGTTCAGGGTCCGGAATCTGGTCAAGGCGTGTAATAGGGTAACCATACTGTTTTGTAAGCTGGTCCAGCCAGACGAGGACTGTTTTTGCTATTAAAATTACCTTTGGCATCCAGTCTGAGTCAGGACTGTAGCGCTCGTATTCGTTCATAAGGTTTTCAAAGGTGTAGGCAGACATATCAGGAAGGTCGCCGCCGCCAAAGCCATGCCAGGCAGCCTTTTCTTCTTCGCTTATGGTGTCCATTCCGGCTAAGATTCGCTTGAGCCATTCACCAAGGAATTCGCCCCAGTATTTCTGGATATATTCAAGCTGTCCCTTAAGACTTTCAGGAGCAAATGCCTGAGGTTCCTTAAGAAGATTTATAAGGTCATGGTCAAACGGCCCGAAGGTCGGCTGAGTTTTTGCAAATTTTTTAATGCTTGTCCAGGTTTTGCTGTAAAGCTTGTTTTTTGCAAGTTCTGTGTCGCCAAAAAGAAGCAGAAATGGTTTGAAGGCGGTATTTTCGTTTGCAAGATGAAGAAGTACAAGTTCTTCGAGTGTCTGTTCGCGGTTTGAACGCTCTTCTCCGGTTCCTATATCAAGTGCTGTGCGTGCAAGATAATCGCGGGCACTGCATTTTTCTTTGTAAACTTCTACTGGCGGGAACTCGTTTATAAAATCAATAAGGAGTGAGTCAATTTCTTTTTTTGTAAATTGTTTGTCTAGGTCTGCAAGAAGGTCCTTCATAAAGGTTGGGACTTTATTTCTGCGGTAAAGCATGCACACATAATGAAGAATTTCATCAATCAAACCCATTGCATTAAGCTGGCCGGCACTTACACGTTTGTTTTCATCGCCGGTAACAGTATCAATGTAGTTGTTGTAAAGCAGCTGAAAATTGCGGACGTTCCTCATGTTAGCAAAAACAACGTTTCCGCTAGAGCTAAAAAGCCCCTCTTCAAAGCTGCAAAGGTCGCGTACCTTTTTTGATATATGAAATTCGTTGTATGAAATGTGCATTACTTTATCCCCTTGATTTTATTAATCAATTCTTTGTTTGCGGCAAGGTCTTCTACCGCACAAGGTATTCTGTAAGTCCAGTTAAACTTTGTAACAGTTCCCGGAATGTTTATGCGTTCGTCGCTTGCTTTTTCGAGCCAGATTGATTTGTCCATGTATAAGAAATCCTGGAGAGGTGGAATGAACCATTGGCTGGCGCTTGTTGCAGAAAGACTTAAGATTTTTTGTGCGAGCTCCGGAGTGAAGTCTGATTGGGCGAGTGTCTGGGCTGCCTTTTCAACTTCGGCAGGGTCTTTTTCGAACAGTGCGCCTTCTGCTTCGCTTCCAATTCCAAAGGAAGTGGCATTTGCAATTACAAAAGCTTTTGCACTTTCTTTTTCTGTATCCCACCATTCACGGATTGTGCTTGAGTCGTGAACAGAAGTTGTTGTAACAGAAAGAGGAGTGTAGTCTTTGAACGGTACATACGGCTGATCAGGTTCGCTCCACTGGCGGGTCCAGCGTACTACTCTAAGGCCAAGGATTTTATGCTGCTCCATTGTTTTTGGAACGCATGCAATTCCAACACCAAGGTCTTCGCCGCATGGAACCATTTTGAGTCCACTTGTGATTGCAGTGAAAATATCGTCTGCCTGTTTTTTCCAGAGGCTTACGTTCTTTTTTTCGAGCGCTGCAAAAAGGTCGAGCAGGCCTTCTTTTTCCGCCTCATTCAAACTTGCCCACGAAGTAGAGTGGTCATAAGTCCAGAGCGGAATATATTTGTTTTTAGCAATTTCAATGAGTGTGATATTTGACCAGTATTCAACAAGCTTAGCCTTGATTTTCTGTGCGGCAGGCTCGTCTACAAAACTGCTCAAGTCAAGCTCCCAGATGTCGCGGCTTCCCTTAATTGACTTATCAAAAAGCCAGAGCTCTTCTTGGCCGATTCGGGTACACATAGTTTTTAAAATATTGTGTGCAACGTCGCGGTTCCAGGTAACTTCTTCTACAGCGCTGGTCGGAATATGAGGCTTACTGAGCCAGCGGATTCTGTCGTCGTCAAAGCCAAGTTCGTATAAGTCATCAACTTTTATAGAAGCATAAGGTTCTGTGTGGCCGTTGAGCGCATTGCAGTCATCAGCAGGAATTGCCCAGATGCGGAAAAAGCCGAGGATGTGGTCTAAGCGGTATGCGTCGTAATAGCGGGATGCAGTCTTAAGTCGCTGCTTCCACCAGCTGTAGTCCTGTGCCTTTAAGTTCTTCCAGTTGTAAGTAGGGAAGCCCCAGTTCTGGCCTGTCGGGTTTTCTCCGTCGCTTGGAGAACCGGCACGCAGGTCGTGATTAAAAAACTCAGGGTATGCCCAGGCGTCGCAGGAATCTTCGTTCATGAGGATTGGCATGTCGCCTTTGAGAAGTAGGCCCAGCTTGTGAACTTCTTCAACTGCTTCTTCAAACTGAGCGGCCGCGATCATCTGGCACCAGGCGTAGAAGAGATGTTCCTTTTTGAAGGCCTTGGTGTTCCAGCGTTTGGTAATCTGTTCGGCAGTAATTTCCTTGTCATCTTCATGCCAGCTTTTCCAGCTTGCCTGCATGTAGTTCCATTTAAGGTTTTTATAAACGCAGTAAGTTTTTACCCAAGGGTTTGCTTTAATCCAGTCGGTAAGCTCCTTGTCTGGCTCGCCGGTTTTTCCTACAGGTAAAAAATCATAAATCTGCTTGAGAAGGGTAGTTTTTGTATTCAAAATTGCGTCGTAATCATAGCGCAGGGTGTAAGCGTTTGCTTTTACAAAATCATCATAGGCTTTTTTGAACTTAGAATCAGAACCGTAAAGAGCCCCAAAGCCCGGAACTTCACTTATACGGATATAAATTGGATGAAGTGCAAATGCTGAAAGTCCTGAGTATGGTGAGCTTTGTGTTCCGGTATCATTCACAGGAAGCAGCTGAATTATACCAAGCCCGGCCTCCTTGCAAAATTGCGCAAACGGAATAAGGTCTGGAAATTCACCAATCACAGGATTTTCTTTTGTATATAAAGCGCCAAGCGGAACCGCAACGCCAGTAAGTTTTGTTTTCTGCATAGTTTCTATATTATAGCACGGAATTTGCAAAAAAAATGAAGAATTTTTCACTTTTTTTAATGATTTTTTGTAAGAAGTGCCATTTCTCGGGAATATTATATATGGGAAATTTGATGTGATTTCCGAGTGAACAAGGGTAACTCCGACTTAACAGAGAAAAAGTTATGTTAAGTCGGAGTATGTGAAGAATAGAACAAGTTATTATTCCGACTTAACAGAGAAATATGATGGTTAAGTCGGAAGATTTTCTGAAAAAATGTAAGTTTTTTGGAGGAGTTGCTGGATGTGTTAGGCATGGTGCAGTTTATTTTCCGACTTAACAGGGAAATATGAAGGTTAAGTCGGAGGATTTTCAGAAAAACGTAGCTTTTTTACAGGAAATACTTGATGCGGAAGACGTGCGACTGCATTTCTTCCGACTTAACAAAAGAAACTGTTAGTTAAGTCGGAAGTACTTCAAGACGAATGTTACTTTTTTGAGGGAAGGCACTGGATGTTTCAGGCAGGGTGCCGTCTTTTTTCCGACTTAACAGAGAAAAGTTCCGGTTAAGTCGGAAGATTCCCGGAAAAATCCCCAAAAAAAAGTCATTTTCGTGAGGGAAGATGCCACAAAAGAGGCAAAAAATAAACTCCCAGGAGGAACAAATGAAATATGAATCACTTTCACCAAATCTATTAAAGGGTGCATTGGAAAATCGCCTGAAAGAAATTCAGCAACAGCTGCTCCACACAAAAAAGGCCTTGGACAAGGCCCCGCCAGGGCGCATACGAATCTCTCAAAAACATGGACACCCGGAATATTACCTTGTAACCGAGCGGGGAAGCCTCCGTGGTAAATATATTCCCAAAAAGCACATACAACTTGCCGCCCAACTTGCTCAAAAAGACTACGACTCCCAGCTCCTGGATCTGCTCAAAACTGAAATCGCCGCGCTTCAAAATTATCTGCACGACACACGTAATGGAACAGCCATTCCCAAACTATACACCAGCCTTTGCCCATCCCGCCGCGCGCTTATACAACCGGTTACACTCACAGATGAACATTACGCTGAACAATGGCAGTCTATTCAGTTTAAGGGGCGTGCCTTTGATCCCGATATACCGGTGCATCTGACAGCCCGCGAAGAAAGAGTCCGTTCTAAGTCCGAAGTAATTATTGCAGATGCCCTTATCCGCCACGGCATTCCATACAGGTACGAGTATCCGCTTAAACTCAGCAAAGGCCAGCAGTCCCACACAATCTATCCCGATTTTCTCTGCCTCAACATCCACACCCGCCGCGAATATATCTGGGAACATTTTGGCATGATGGACGACCCGGGCTACGCACAGAAAGCCACTGCCAAGCTCTGCCTTTACGAAGAAAACGGCATTCTCCCCGGCCGAAATCTTATACTTACAATGGAAACCCAGACTAAGCCAATTTCAACCCGTGCAGTAGAAAAAATAATCGAAGAGTTTTTGACTTCCTCCAGATAATTTTTTTTCTTGACGAAGTTTTTGAGGGGGGGGGTATAATAGAAGAAAATATTAAAAAAGGAGATTAAGAATGGTAAAAGCAAAATGGATGGCAGTTTTGATGGTTGCAGGATTGTTGTTTGCATCTGGTTCCTGCAAAGGTGGTACAACGCCGGGAGATGGCGCTGGTAATAATGGCAATGAAAGTAATAACGGCGATGAAGGAAATAATGGCAATGAAGGAAATAATGGCAATGAAGGAAATAATGGTAGTGGCGGGGGAAATGAAACCAGTGAAGTGTGGAAAATAACATCTGATGGAATTACTCTGGATGGTACTTTGTTTCAGAATACAGCTGAAGTTTCTGTAATGAATAGTGATGTAGAAATAGTTGGCGCAGAAAATACAAACAATTATCCCGGTGTTTTTATAGAGGGCCGTACTGTAACATTAAGCCCTTATATAATAGGTAAGTACGAGGTAACGCAGGAGCTTTATACAGCTGTAATGACAAATCAAAAGGTTGTAGTAGATGAGACGGAACACACTCTTTCTTCAGCTCCATTTTTTTGCAAAGCAGATAATGATAATTTTAAAGTGTTGTTAGACGGCGAAAACCAGAAATATCGTCCTGCAGAAGGAATTACCTGGTACGATGCTGTATATTTTTGTAATGTTCTGAGTGATAAAACAGGACTTACAAAGGCTTACACAATAACAGTGAAAGCTGTGAACAGCGATGGAAATATTACTGAAGCAGAAGTAACACCAGTTGAAAATGCAAACGGTTACCGTTTACCAACCGAAGCAGAATGGGAGTTTGCTGCAAGAGGAGGAGATCAAGCAAAGCAAGACTGGAATTGGACTTTTAGCGGAGCACAAACAACAGAATATAATGGTAGAAAATGGGATTCTAGCACTAATGAAGGCATGGATACGGTTGGCTGGTATATGTATAATATTAAAACGGGAGAAAGTAGTCCATTAGCACATTCTCCAGGAGATGCCGGATATGGAACACATCAGGTTGGAAAGAAAAAACCAAATAGACTTGGTATTTTTGATATGAGCGGTAATGTGTGGGAATGGTGTTATGATGGCGATAGTTTAATTTCAACAGGAAGTGAAACAAATCCGACAGGTGGTTTGAATTCTGCTAACCGCGTCAACCGTGGCGGCGGCTGGTATTTCAGAGCTTATCAATGCTCTGTTTGTTTACATGGCTATGATAAGCCAACTTCCAAGTCGGCCACCCTGGGCTTCCGTTTGGTTCGAAATGCGCAGTAGAAACAAGTATTTTCTCAAACCGGTATTCAGTCATAAGATTTGAAATTTCGGCAATTGGCTCATTTTATTCCCACAAAAGCTGCAGACCGTTTTCTTCGTACTGCTGGAATTTTTCGTCCTTGCTGATGAGCACAAGGTTGTTGCGGATTGCCTGCTGAATTAGCATTCTGTCAAAAGGGTCGTGGTGATTTTCTTTTTGTGGAATCTGGCCTATTGTCAGGTAATCGTAAGGTTCTGGGTTAAGAAGGGAAAAATCTAATTGTTCCGCAATATGGGGGATGTGGAGAATGTTCACTTTTCCAAGATTAAGTTTTTTGTTCTGATGTTTAATTGCTATTTCCCAAAAGCTTATAGGACTTACGAATATAGTATTTGTCTCATCCGATAGCACTTGCTGTTCCTTTTTTGACAATTTATTAGAATCCATAATTGCCCAAAGAAGAATATGAGTGTCGATTAAGTATTCCATAAGTCCCTCCTACATTAAATCATTCATATCATCAAAAAGCCATTGCGGAGTTATTTCAAAACTTTCGTCTTCCCAATAAGGTCCTAAGTGGTTGTATAACCCAAGAGGACGTTTCTTTCTTTTTGGCTTATCATTTATCTGCGTAAGCTGTGCCACAGGCTTTTTTGCGCGTCCGTATAAAATGTGGACTTCTTCGCCCTGCATAACCTTATCCAAAACCGAGGAAAAATTTGCTTTAAAATCGCCGACAGTCATTTCTATCATGACTATAGTTTAAGAGTAACTTGTCAAGTTGTCAAGTTGAAAAGATTATTCTTCAAACCAGTTTTCAATCATAAGATTTGAAGCTTTAGCAATCGGTTCAAAGTCTGCGGTGTTGCGGGTAACCAGTATGAGATTGTTTGCAATTGCAGTTGCAGCTATGAGCATATCAAATTGAGGGGCAGGGGTGCCATTTTCTTTTAGTTTTTGGGCTATGTCCGAGTAAATGCTTGCGCAGCTGACATCAAAAGGAATGATTTCATACATTTTTTGCACGTTTTCGATAAGGAAGTCAAAAAGACCTGTTTTTCTTTTTCCTTCCGGGAGTTGTTTTACGCCAGTCAATGTTTCGGCCCAGATTATTGAACTTATACATGAGTATTCGAGGTTTTCTGCAAGCTTTTGAATAACATTTTCGGCTGGCTGCACTTTTGTTGGCTCGGATATGATGTTTGTATCAAGCAGATAAATCAGCTGACTCATTATTCAAAATCCTCCGGATGACGAACATCTTTTTCTATTTGTCTGTTGCGGGCAAAAATTTCATTTGCTTCGGAGTCGTTCAAAAGCCATTCTGTATTCTTTGTACGCCAGTTTTGAATTGAATCAAGAAACTTCTTTTTTTTGCTTATAACTTCATTCTGTTCAGCACCATTGATAAAGGCTATCTTTTTTCCATGACGAGTAATCTGGATCTGCTCTCCCTTTTCTGCAAGATGAAGAAAATAGGGCAGTTTGTTTTTTGCTTCTCCAACCGAAACCTGTCGCATGTGAATTACTCCTAAAATGGCTAAAATATATTTATTTAGCTAAATTATAAAGTGAGTTTCTGGAGTTGTCAATAAAAGTTTTAACAATGCCACACCGGTGTAGCCAGCTTATTTGAAAATGGTTGTGCGCGGGTGAAATCCGGTAGCCAGCTTGTATCGTCGGAGAGTTCCTGGTAGAAAAGGTATTCAAAGTCGTAGGCTTCTATTAAATCCTGAATGTCGGCATCTTCTTCTGGGGTAACCAGACGGTCTTCAATTTGTGTGATTTTGCCCTTTTTTGCAGGAATTGGAGTGTACTGGTTCATAAGCGAAATGATTGCCCGACTATCTGCATTTTCTTTTAGCCAGGCAAGAACATCTGATGTTTGTTCAAACTTACCGGGCATAAAAAGGTGGCGGATTATTACACCGGACATCATTTTTTCGCGGGATTCTCCGTTTTTTGAAACCTGTACAATGTCTAACGGGTTGTTTTCTATCATCCAGCGGATTGCGGCTGTTGCACTGGCAGGGTAGTCTGGCGCTGCAAAAAGGCCTTTCGACAAATTGCCGTCAAGCGTTTTCAAATCAGGCAGCCATATTGTAACTAGGCCCTTCAAAAGTTCAAGCATTTCAACAGACTCATATGCAGAACTGTTCCAGCAGAATGGCACGGTAACTCCACCGTCACGCGCGGCACGCAAAAAATCTGCAATCACCGGAATGTGGTGGCTTCCCGTTACAAGGTTTATATTTTCTGCACCGGCGGCTTGCAATTTCAAGCAAATGTCTACAAATTCAGCCTTATCAACAACACGGCCAAGTCCATCCTGACTAATCTGATAATTCTGGCAAAAGGCACAGCGCAGGGTGCAGCCTGTAAAAAAGATTGTTCCGCTGCCGCCAGAAACTGTTATGAGGGGTTCTTCGCCAAAATGGAGGCCTGCAAAAGCAATGCGGAGGTCTGCGGGTTCCCGGCAAAAGCCTGCATGGGGTCCCTGAGCCTGTCGAAGGGCAGTACGGTTCACTCCACATTTCCTTGGGCACTGTACGCAATTTTTATAAAGAGCTTCCAGATCCAAAATTAATATGCTCCCTTAGAAACAAGCACCATCATGAGCTCCTGAAGAATATCAACAGGCAGATCTTCTGCTTCGTAATTTACAAGGCGGCCAATTTCCTGCCAGTCTTCATCGGTAATCAAATCCTGGTCTTCGTCGCTATTATCTAAAAATGCAAGAAAGGCACCAAGCTTTGCAGTATTGTCGGCACCTGGTTCGTAAGTTAAATCTGCGCCATTCAAAACATATGTGTTTTCCCAGTATTCAAAAACAGAACCTGGAAGTCCCATAGGGCAGGAAGTTGCGCGTTCAAAAAGATTTCTTAAATCATCACGGATATCATTGTAGCCCGAAAATCCTGGTTTATTGTTGCGGGCATGCTTTTTGAGCTTTTCAACATCACTTAAAAATTTTCCAATATCAGTCATAAATATTATTATAGAAGTAAAATGGAGACTATACAATAAGGTTGGTTGCCACGTCGCTTCGCTCCTCGCAATGACGAGAACAGTTCGTGTGTCATTGTCGGGCTTGACCCGACAATCCATTATACAATAGACTCATCTTATGTTTTCAGATACACACTTTCACTTTAAAATGATGACAGAAGAACGCGGTGTCGACGGTGTTGAAGTTTTAACAACAATGGCCCAGCGTAACTGCTTTTTTGGACTTGATATTGGTACCCGCGCCGGAGATCTAAAAGGAAGACAACTTGCCGTAGAAAAATGTATTGCGGGAATTACAGATTCCGCTCTTGCAGATAAAGCCCGTTCCTTTATGTATTTTTCAGCAGGAATCTGGCCGGATGTAGACAGCATCAAAGACAGAGACAATCAGATGAAGCTTTTGCGCGATTCTATTACCCCGGACTCAATCATTGCAATAGGTGAGTGTGGAATTGACCATCACTGGAATCCAAGTGGAGAAGACGGCCGCTCGGAAGAAGATTTTGATGAACAGGTTTACCGTGGAGAACGCGAACTTTTTGAAGCACATATTGAACTTGCCCGTGAACTTAAACTTCCTGTAATTGTTCACAGCCGCGACGCATTCCAGGACACATTGGACTGTATAAAAAACATAGGTTATCACAATGGAATTATCCACTGTTACAGCTACGGCATTGAAGAAGCCCGTGCCTTTTTAGACCTTGGCTGGTACATTGCACTTGGCGGCGGCATAACTTACACAAAAAAATCAAAGCTCGAACAGATGCAGGAATTAATCCGTTTTATTCCTTCGGACCGCCTTCTTACAGAAACAGACGCACCTTATCTTGCTCCTGTTCCTTTCCGTGGTCAGGCAAATTCTCCTGTTCTTGTAGAGTATGTTTTTAATTACATTGCACAAGCCCGCGGTATTACAGTAGACGATTTGAATGCAACTGTAGATTCAAACATTAAATCATTATTTTTCTGATTTTCCTGAGATTCTGTGATATAATATTTTAATCAGGAGGAGCGTTATGCATACAGCAGCTTTAGTTTTGGGAATTGTTTCCCTTGTAATTGCAATTGGTGGTGGTGCAGCCGGAATGGGCTGGATTGGTTCAGTTTGCGGTATTCTTGCTATTATTTTTGGTGCATTAGGAATGAAGGCCGGTGGTGAACAGAAAAAAACTGCCAAAACAGGTATGATTCTTGGAATTGTTGCACTCTGCTGGGGACTTATTGTTACAGTAGCTTGTATTACCTGTATTGGAGCCGGAGCAAGCATTCTTGACGGAATGGGATTCTTTGACTAAAGACTTTCCTTAAGGAATCTGGTTTACGTTCCCGTTTATAAATCTTGGTTTTATAAAACTGCCTCTTTACGGTCTTATGATCGTAACTGGTATTCTGAGCGGTGGTGCAATCTGCAAAAAGTTGTGTGTTGTTCAGAATATCAATTTTTATGATTTTATTGTAATTTCTGCAGTTGCAGGCGGTCTTGGTTTTGTTGGAGCCAAACTTCTTTACATTCTTGATTTTTATTCACCCCGATATTTTTTTAATGTACTTGGCTACATGCTTCTTCATCCAAAGACTTCAGGTTTAATCGAAGGCGGATTTGTTTTTTACGGCGGATTAATTGGTGGCATTGCAGGATATTTTCTTGGAATTAAAATTGCCGGAACAGATGCCTGTACCTTTTTGAACACCTTTGCTTTTGTAATTCCTTATGTTCACGCTTTTGGCCGCATAGGATGTTTTTGTGCCGGCTGCTGTTATGGAATTGAATACACAGGCCCTCTTTCTGTTGCAGGCCATTTTCCGGTACAGCTTTTGGAGGCCTTGCTGCTTTTTGCGTTTGCATTTGTGATTCTGGGGCTTGTTTGTAAGAGATCCCGAAACGAGTTCGGGATGACGGGGATATCATTATTCCTATATTACATTCTTTACTATTCCATCCTGCGCTTTTTTCTTGAGTTTCTGCGGGGCGACGAAGCAAGAGGAAGGGTGAGCTTTGAAACAGGTATTTCTCTTTCAATTTCACAAATAATCAGTCTGATTTTATTCACTGCCGGCATAATCCTTATTGTTTTGATAAAAATCCGCAAAAATGATAAAGTAAGACAAGTAGAGGCAACAGAAATTCAAAATGATTAGTACAACACTCTGTTATATAGAAAAAAACAATTCATATTTAATGCTCCACCGCACAAAAAAACAAAAGGATGTTAATAAAGATAAATGGATTGGAATCGGCGGAAAATTTGAAAACTGTGAAAGTCCCTTTGATTGCGTAATCCGCGAGGTGAAGGAAGAAACCGGTTTTGTTTTGAATAAACCCGAATACCGTGGACTCGTTACTTTTGTTTCACGCACAAGCGATGGAACCGAACCTTATTATGAACTTATGCATCTTTTCTGGTGTGGTGATTTTTCTGTACCTGAAGGTCGTACTGCAGAGGATCTTCCGCAGTGTGATGAAGGTGAACTTGCCTGGGTACCAAAAGAAAAAATGAAAGATTTGCCTCAATGGGAAAGTGATGTTTTATTCCTTGATTTAATAGAAAAGCATGCACCATTTTTTTCGATGAAAGTAGAATATTTAGACGGAAAAATGGTCCGCGCCGTGCAGGAGAATTAATGAAAACAGTCGTAAAAGAATTATCATACGAGCAGGTTCTTGCCCTCAAACCCGAGCCTTCAAAAAAGCCAATTCGTCCCGGCTTGTTCTGGCGCCGTCTTATGGTGCTGCTTGGTAAGGGTGAACTTAAGGCAACTAACTTCAAGGCAAATTACATTGATATGGAAAAGCTTGGCCGCTGCGAACCTTGTCTTATTCTTATGAACCATTCCTGTTTTACAGACCTTCTTATTGCCGAAACTGTTTTTGCAGACCGCCCGTTTAATATTGTATGTACAAGCGACGGCTTTGTCGGTAAAAAATCACTCATGAGAAGTCTTGGCTGTATTCCAACAAATAAGTTCGTAACTGATTTTGTACTTGTGCGCAATATGAAGTACGCCTTTGATAAACTGCATACTTCTGTGCTCATGTACCCCGAAGCAAGCTATTCCTTTGACGGAACTGCAACCCCATTACCTGCAACTCTTGGAAAATGTCTTAAGCTTTTTGATGTTCCTGTTGTAATGGTTAGAACTTACGGAGCCTTTGCACGTGACCCGCTTTATAACAATCTTCAAAAACGTAAGGTTGATATTAGCGCAGATGTTAAATATCTTTTGTCACGCGAAGACATTCAGAAAAAGTCTGTTGATGAGCTGAACGAAATCCTGAAAAAAGAATTCAGCTTTGATAACTGGGAATGGCAGAAACAGAACAATGTAAAAATCACAGAACCTTTCCGCACAGATTACCTGAACAGAGTTTTGTATAAATGCAGCAGCTGTGGAGCCGAAGGAAAAATGCTTGGTAAAGGAATAAACCTTATCTGTAGTGCCTGTGGTACAAAATGGACGCTTCTGGAAGACGGAACGCTAGATCCTGCAAAACCTTTTTCTTCTGTTCCGGCCTGGTTCCGCTGGGAACGCGAGCAGGTTCGTCAGGAACTTGCCCAAGGCACCTACAAGCTTGATGTTCCTGTAGAAATCTATATGCTCGTAGACACAAAGGCAATTTACCATGTAGGCGAGGGTACCTTAAAACACGACAACAAAGGCTTTGTCTTAGACGGCTGCAACGGCAAGCTTCACTACGAACAGTCTCCAAAAGCAAGCTACAGCCTTTATTCCGACTACTACTGGTACGAAATAGGCGATATGATCTGCATCGGCGATATGAAAACTTTGTATTACTGCTTCCCAAAACAATCAGGCGACATTGTAGCAAAAGCCCGCATTGCAACCGAAGAATTGTATAAAATGAGTACATTGTAAATACTCAAAAAAAACTGTATATTTAGAAAGAATAAATTTAACTCAGGAGATTTTTATATATGTCAGAAACAATGCACGCATTGGAAAAGAACCCTAACTGGAAGGGTCGTCGTGGTCCTGTCGTTCTTGTAATTATGGACGGTGTTGGATATGGAAAATACGAAGAAGGTGATGCTGTAAAGGCAAGCCGCATGAAGTATCTTGATTGGTTTACTGCAAACTGCCCTCATACAAAGCTTAAGGCACACGGAACTGCTGTAGGTCTTCCAAGCGATGATGATATGGGTAACTCTGAAGTAGGACACAATGCTATGGGTTGTGGACGTGTATTTGCTCAGGGTGCAAAGCTTGTAGGTGAGTCAATTGCAAACGGTTCTATGTTTGCTGCAGATACCTGGAAAAAGCTTGTTAAAAACGTAAACGACAAGGGCAGCACACTCCACTTTATTGGTCTTGTTTCTGACGGAAACGTTCACTCACACATTGACCACCTTAAGGCAATGATTACACAGGCAAGCAAGGATGGAGTTAAAAAACTCCGCGTACACGCTCTCCTGGACGGACGTGACGTAGATCCTACTTCTGCCTTGAACTATATTACTCCACTTGAAGAATTCCTTGCAGGCTTTGCAGGAGTTGATTACCAGATTGCTTCTGGTGGTGGACGTATGTACATGACTATGGATCGCTACAATGCAGACTGGTCTATGGTAGAACGCGGATGGAAAGCTCACGTACTTGGTGAAGGCCGCAAGTTTGAATCTGCTACAAAAGCAATTGAAACATACCGTGCAGAAATCCCAGGCGTACTCGACCAGGATATGCATGAGTTCGTAATTGAAAAGGACGGAAAGCCGGTTGGAACAATTGAAGACGGCGACAGCGTTATCTACTTCAACTTCCGCGGTGACCGTGCTCTTGAAATGACACGCGCATTTGAAACACCTAAGGGCGGAGATCTTCCATTTGACCGTGTTCGCGTTCCAGCTGTTGAATATGCCGGAATGATGGAATACGACGGAGATGCTCATGTTCCTGCACAGTACCTTGTAAATCCACCAAGCATTGACCGCACAATGGGTGAATATCTTACAAAGACAGGCGTAAAGCTTCTTGCAATTTCTGAAACACAGAAGTACGGACACGTAACATACTTCTTCAACGGAAACAAGCAGGGTAAGTTTGATGAAAAACTCGAAGATTATATTGAAGTTCCATCTGACGTAGTTCCATTTGAACAGCGCCCATGGATGAAGTGTGCAGAAATTACAGACAAAGTAATTGAAGCAATCAAGAGCGGTAAGTATGACCACATCCGCTTGAACTTCCCTAATGGTGATATGGTTGGACACACTGGTGTATTCAACGCAGTAGTTTGCTCTATGGAAGGAATGGACCTGCAGCTTGGACGCCTTAAGGCAGCTATTGAAGAAGCCGGTGGTATCCTCTGTCTTACAGCAGACCACGGAAACTCTGACGATATGTACGAGCACGGAAAGGACGGCAGCGTAAAGAAGGATGCAGACGGAGAACCAAAAGCAAAGACTTCTCACTCGCTCAACCCTGTTCCTGGTATTATCTACGACCCGGAATACAAGGGCGAATACGACAATACAAAGCTCAACGACGGTCTTGGAATCAGCTCATGGCCAAGCACACTTATGACTCTTATGGGTTATGTGCCTCCTGCTGATTATGACAAGTCGATTATCAATTTGAAATAAATAAAATCAACAAGGCCCCTAAGCCTTGCCGTCCGCGCACAAACAGAACGAGTATGAAGTTTGTGTGCAACCGGCAACGCTTAGGGGCAAGTGTTTTTAAATATGAATAATAATAATCGTGCGCCACGTAACAGGACAATTACTCTTACAGATGATGAAAGGAATGAACTGCGTAAATCGCTTGTGGTTCCTGAGCATGTCGAAGGGCCACTTGATAAATACCTTGACCAGACAATCAACGCCAACCTTTTAGACGCCCTTCCATTACTCCCGGATGCTTTCGCAGACCTTATTATAATTGACCCGCCATACAACCTGACAAAAGATTTTAACGGAAATAAATTTGCTGCCCGCACAGAAGAAGCTTACGACGAATACCTTGCAAGCTGGTTTCCTCTTGTTTGCAAAAAGCTTAAACCTAACGGGTCGCTTTATCTTTGCGGGGACTGGAAATGTACTTCTGCTTTGCAAAGGGCTATGGAAAAAGAGCTTACTGTTTTGAACCGCATTACCTGGCAGCGTGAAAAGGGGAGAGGGGCTAAATCAAACTGGAAGAACTCTATGGAAGATATCTGGTTTGGTGTAAAAAATGCTGACGATTATTATTTTGATGTAGAAGCTGTAAAGCAGAAGCGACGCGTAATTGCTCCCTACAAAGTAGACGGAAAGCCAAAGGACTGGGAAGAAAGTGATGACGGAAATTACCGACTTACTTATCCTTCTAACTTTTGGGATGACATAAGCGTACCGTTCTGGTCTATGCCCGAAAATACTGACCATCCGACACAAAAGCCTGAAAAGCTTTATGCAAAACTTATCCTTGCAAGTTCACGACCTGGTGACATTATATTTGATCCGTTCCTGGGAAGCGGAACTGCAAGTGTTGTTGCAAAAAAGCTTGGCCGCCATTACTGCGGAATAGAAATGAACGAAGAATACTGTCTGCTTGCCCAGAAAAGACTGAATCTTGCAGACCAAGATAAATCAATTCAGGGCTACAGTGACGGAGTTTTCTGGGAACGCAATACTGCCCAACTGCAGAAAAAACAGGACTAGCATGGCAGAAATCTATTTAGTTATGAACAAGCCCAAAGGCTATGTGTGTTCTGCTGCTAGTGATTCTCACAAAACAGTTTATGAACTTTTGCCCCCTGAATTACAAGCCCTTGTAAAAAATGCCAAGCGTGGTCACCGTCTGCACACAATAGGAAGACTTGATGCAGATACAAGTGGTCTGCTCCTGCTCACAACCGATGGAATGTTTTCGCACAGAATTGCCTCCGGGGTCCCTGAGCCTGTCGAAGGGCCATGCATAAAGGCACAAATTACCAAAACCTACCTTGCCACTTTAAAAAATCCCGTAAATGCAGAACTTCAAAAAGAATATATTACCAAAGCAGCAGCAGGCCTTACGCTTCCACCTGAAAAAAAGGCGCCTGAACAAGAGGCTGCTCCTGCAAAACTGCACTTTATAAAGGAAGATACCTGTAAAATTACAGTAACCGAAGGTAAATTTCACGAGGTGCGCCGCATATTCAGGGCACTTGGAAATGAAGTTACAGCGCTTGAACGAACTGCAATAGGAGCTTTTGAACTTCCTCAAGATTTGCAGCCCGGCCAATACAGATTTTTTACCCCCGATCAAATAGTTTTTTGACATATACTTTTTAATGCGTTATAATAATAGAAATTAAATAAAAAGTTCTTCAGGTCTGCCTGTGCAGTGCCGGTGATTTTATATATTTTTGGAGTTTCTTATGAAGAAGGTTTTTAAATTATTTGCCGGATTAGTAGTTTTGGCAAGTGTATTTATGTTGAGCGGATGTGGTGTTCTGGAAGAGACATATAACAAATGGTATAAATATAATACCCAGTTGAATCTTCCTATAGCAGAAGCTGATACAGAAGATAGCACTAAAGATGGTTTACTTAAAAATGCTGATTTGTATTTATATTATAATAAAACTGATGGTCTTAAGATATGTTTTGTAACAACACATCAGCAAGAGATACAATATGGCGGATCATTGAGTCCTATAACAGTAAATGCTGATATAGTAACAGGTGGAACAAAACAGTTTCAGCCATCTCAGTTTGGTCCTGGACTGTGGGATGCATTAGTTGTTACCGGAAAAATTCAGCCACAGAATCCTCCAACAATTGCAGTAGATATTTCAGATGCATTTGCTAATGGAAAATTTAAACCTGAATTAATCTTGTCTCAGCTCATTTTGAACTGGGCACAGAATAATGCTTACTAATATATAGTTTTCTCCCGGGGTTTTAGGGGCAGAGCCCCTAGGCGAGGGGGTAGTGAGCAACGCATGTACTGACCCCATTTTTTTAGACAGTCATTACGCACATTTTAGGCCGAAAGTCTTTGGTGATTTCCAGCCTAATTTTTTTTGTATGCGGTCTTTGTTGTAGAACTGAATAAAATCTGTTATCAGTTCCTCCATCATTTG
>JAGCDP010000036.1 GCA_017651065.1 Treponema sp. | reverse complement strand
GAATCAGAAAAAACTGCCGTAGCTTTTCCAGCAAACTTTCCAAATGTACGCTTTTTAGGAGATTCCATTGGCTTTGAGTTTAAATTAACAAGAGATAAAACAAGATTATAAACTATCAACTGTTGCTCTTCTGTAAGAGTCTCATAATTCTTTTCTAAAAGATCATATGCCATGATATACCTCCATTAAAAAATCTAGTTTAAATATAACATGATTATTGCTTTTTTTCCATAAAAACCGCACTTATATCTCTTTGTGTTTTTCTGGAGGGCAGACTTATCTGTTTACAGCCAATTCCAACAAACCTTTCACTTCTGCTGGAGTTAAATCTCTGTGTTCGCCAGGACGCAGATCATCCAGATTCACATTACCAATGCGGACTCTTACAAGTGAACGGGTTCCAATACCCTGGCTTTCCAGTACAGTTCTGATTTCTCTGTTTTTTCCTTCTATAAGAGTGATGCTTACCTTGCGTGGTTTTAGGATGCGGCAGCGGACGCATTTGTAAAAAGTATTTTCTACGCGGATGCCTTTTTCAAAGTGTGACGGAAAATCTTCCGGTACATCCTGGCTTGTTTCGACTATATATTCTTTTTCTATCTGACTTGAAGGGTGACTGAGTTTGGCTGCAAAGTCGCCGTCGTTTGTGAATAAAATCATGCCCTTGCTGTACATGTCAAGGCGGCCTACGTTGTAGAGGCGTTCCTTGTAGCTGTCGCGGAGGAGGTCTGCTGCTACCTGGCGGCCTTTTTCGTCGCTTGCGGAGCATACAAAACCTGCCGGTTTATTTAAGAGTACATAACATTTGCGTGATTCTGGTTTGATTTTTTTGCCGTCTACGGTGATTGTATCTGCAGAACTTACTTTTGTTCCAAGTTCTGTTACAACAGTTCCGTTTACAGTCACGCGGCCGTCCTGGATAATTTGTTCACAGGCGCGGCGACTGGCAACTCCACTGTGGGCAAGGAAAACCTGAAGTCTGATTTTTTCGTCTGTTGAGTTTGGACTATCGGGCAAGTTCGAATCTCTCCTGATCGTCTTCGTCGAGCTTTGGGAGCTCTGCAATTGAATTAAGCTGGAACAAGCGCAGGAATTCCTTTGTTGTTCCAAAAAGTGTTGGTCGGCCAGGTACTTCTTTTTTTCCAACTTCCTTGATTAAGTTTCGTTCAAGCAAAAGGCGGATCATATTGTCTACACCTACCCCGCGGATTGATTCAATTTCGGCACGGGTGATTGGCTGTGAATATGCAATAATAGAAAGAGTTTCAAGTGCCGAACGAGAAAGACGTCCTTCGCGCTTAGAACCATACTGTTCCTTAAGAACAGACCAGTATTCCTTTTTAGGCACAAGACACCAGCCGCCTGTAATCATTACAAGCTCAATGCCGGAATTTTCTGCAGTATATTTTTCCTTAAGATTTTCAAGACATTTTTCTACAACGTCATCTGCCAGCTGGGCCTTGTTCGCCAGCACCTTAGCAGTGATAGGTTCGCTTTCCAAGAACAAAATAGTTTCGCACAACGCGGTTTCTTTATTAAAATCCATAATCATTTCCTAGATGTCTACATAATAGTAAAAAATTATGCTCCCGTCAAATCGTGTCCGCGAATTACAGGACGAAAATGAATAAGGATTTTAATAATTGTTTGCCTGGAGTTTTATAAAACATGCGGAGCGAAGGTTCGTGTTTTGCGGAGCTTCATTTTCGCCCTGCGGAGCAAAATACGGTTCTTCGCGGGAGCGGGTTTTATAAAACTCTATAAGTAAGAATTAATTACTTGTAAGTTCATCTTCGTCAGGAATATAACCTTCATTATCTTCCCTGGCGCAGATTTTTATGTCTCCGAACATTTTATTCTGGTAGATGGTAATCATTTTGAATTTTACTGCTTCGAGGATTGCCATGAAGGCGCAGATTACGTCCATTTCGTTACCTTTGCGGGTGAGAAGGTCGGTGAACATACATTCCTTTTTATCTTCCAAAAGCTCGTTCATCAAGGTAATCTTTTCGTTTACAGAAATCTCCTCGTACATGTTTAGGATCTTTTCGTTTGAATACTGACCCATCATTGACTTGAAGATTGACTGCATCTGCTGCAGCAGTTCCCAGGTGTCTATTTCTTCCCACATGTCGTCGCTTTCTTCAAACGGCAGCACGCGTTCAATTTTCTTGCGTTCAAAGTTCCATTCAGACTGGTCTTCCTGTTCTTCGAGCATAGAAGAAAGCTTCTTGAACTTCTGGTATTCGATAAGTTTGTCTACAAGCTCCTGACGTGGATCTTCATCGTCTTCGTCATCCATATTGAATTCAACAGGAAGGAGCATGCGGCTTTTAATATAAATGAGCTTTGCGGCCCAGCTGTAGAATTCTGAAAGATCACCAAGATCTGTCTCAACTGCATAGTCAAGATATTCAAGATACTGTTCTGTAATCTGTGCAATAGGAATATCGTAAATATTTACTTTACTTTCGCGGATTAATGACCACAAAAGGTCGAGCGGGCCTTCAAATTCCCCTGCTCTGTAGGCATGCTTTTCTTTAACTGCAACTGCTTCTGCCGGTTTTTCTGTTAATTCAAATGTATCACTCATAACTGCCACCTGTTCTATTATGCCGCTTCCGTTTTCTAAATTAAGGTTTTTAAGATAAGCGGTAAATTTTTCCCTTATTTGAGTATCGGCAGAATTGGTTAAAATCTCCAATGCTGGAACAAGAACAAATGCTCTTTCTCCAATGCGCGGATGAGGGATTTGTAAATCAGGTGTGTTTATTGTTTCGTCGCCGAAAAGTTCTATATCAATATCAAGAGGGCGCGGACCAAAGCGGATTTCCTGTTCACGGTCGCGGCCATATTCGGCTTCTATTTGATTGATTTTTTTCAGCAGGTCATGTGCGGTAAGATTGTTGTCTACAAAACCGCAGGCAGTCATGTTGTAAAAGTCGTCCTGATCTTTTACATACATTGCACGGGTTTTGTAGACCGAAGAAAAACGCGGAGAGTCCAGGATTTTTGCAAGCTCACGGCAGGCACACTGCAAAAGCTCGAGCGGTACTTTACCCTGAAAACTCTTATTTGAACCTAATCCTAAAAGAACTCTTCGCATTAATATTACTCGGCTGCAGGAGCCTCTACTTTAGGAGCGGCCGGTGCAGCTGGTGCAGGCTTTACTTCTACAGGATTACCTTCCTTGTCTTTGAAAACCTGGCCCGGGAAAACTTCGGCACGAATCTTGTTTTCGATATCCTGGGCAAGCTGCGGATTACCTTCGATGTAGGCAACTGCATTTTCCTTGCCCTGTCCGATTTTTTCTTCGCCCATTGTGTACCATGCTCCCCTCTTGTCGATGATTCCGTGTTTAACAGCAGAATCCAGAAGGCTTGCAGATTTGGAAATACCTTTTCCAAAGTAGATGTCGATTTCGCACTTGCGGAACGGAGGCGCAACCTTGTTCTTTACAACCTTTACGCGAACTCTGTTTCCAAGAGCATCTTCATCACCCTTGCCATCGATTGTTTCAATGCGGCGGATTTCAAGACGAACAGATGAATAGAACTTAAGAGCCTGTCCACCTGTTGTAGTTTCAGGGTTTCCGAACATTACACCAATCTTCATACGGATCTGGTTGATGAATACAACGATACAATTTGATTTACCGATTACTGCTGTAAGCTTACGCAAAGCCTGGCTCATAAGACGGGCCTGCATACCCATTACGGCATCACCCATTTCACCTTCGATTTCTTTTTCAGGTGTGAGAGCTGCAACTGAGTCTACAACAACAATATCAACCGCACCACTGCGAACAAGGTTCTCTGTAATTTCAAGAGCCTGCTCACCTGTATCCGGCTGAGACACCCAAAGTTCATCAATGTTTACGCCAAGGTTCTTAGCATAAACAGGGTCCAGTGCGTGCTCTGCATCTACAAACGCAGCAACGCCACCGAGCTTCTGTGCCTCTGCAATTGCATGCAGCGCAAGTGTTGTCTTACCAGAGCTTTCTGGTCCATACATTTCGATTACACGACCGCGCGGATATCCGCCGATCCCAAGAGCTTCATCAAGCAGAATTGAACCTGATGGAATTACATCGATTCCTGTTGCATCTGCCTTGTCGCCCAGTTTCATCAAAGCACCCTGACCAAACTGCTTTTCAATCTGTAAACGTGCAGCTTCGAGTGCCTTCATCTTTTCCGATGTGTCCATCGGAGTTGTACTATTACTTGACATTTTTGCCACCTTCCTCCCACATATAATATGGACAAAAAAATCGACTTCTTACAAAAATTTTGAAAAATTCTTTAAAAAAAAGCAATTTTTTTTATATTTTTTACTTTAATCCGTCTTTTATGCTCTGATAAATTGCTTTTCCTTCAAGATAAAGCTTTTTATCTTCAGAGCAGATTTTACCAAGAATCTTTACCGGCTGGTCCGGCTGAATGTTTGGTGCAGAAGCAAATCTTACATTTACAATGCCTTCTACAACCTCTCCTGATTCATAACCAACAAGCAGCTGGCATGAATAAGTTCCGTTTTCGTTCAAAACAGCATTTGTGATTTTTCCGCCCCAGCTTACCCAGGCATCCAGATACAACGAAGGTTCTGCTTCTACTGCTGCATAAGTCGGGCTATCTGTAAGTGTATCAAAAGTTGGTTCTTCAAGATAACTCATCAGAATGCGTGCCTTCTGCTTAATTGAAACAGATGCATTCGAATTCAAAATCCTGTTTATTTCTACCTGAGCAGCATTGTCTCTGTGTGCCTGGAAATAATCCATTGCATCAAGATATGCTTTTGAAATCTGTTTGTCGTTCAAGATAAAGCCGTAAGTCTGACCAGACAAATCTTTTTCCTGAGCATTGCTTTTTTCATCTGCAGTAAGCGTAAGCTCTGTAAGGTCACGGCGTTCACCTTTGTAATAATTTTTATGAGGAAAGAACGCAAACACAAGTACAACGCCCGCAATAAAGCAGATAGCAGGAACAACAATAGAAGCAACTTTTTCGGGATTCACACCAAGCGGCGGATAGAACTGTTCAATGCGGCCTGTATCTACCCAGCGGCAGATTGTATCATAGTCTCCGCGTGTACGTATAAACTCAACGGCACTTGCAGAGATTTTATTTGCTGGATCAATATCCTTTATTTCCATGTAATACTGAAGGGCGCGGTCTGTGTCTCCACGACGAAGAAAAATTGCAGCCTGACCTAAAAGAAGTCTTACATCGGCAATCTTAATTTTGCGGGCTTCACCAAAATATGTAACGGCAGAACCAATGTCTCCTACATAAAGACAGGCAGTTCCAAGCAGAATGTAGTATTCAAAATTTCCTTCGTAAATTTCTTCACGTGCTTCTAGGAGCTTTATGGCTGTTGCGAATTTTCTTCTTCGCATGAGCTTCCATGCTACTGTCAATACATCCTGTGTCATTTACAATCCCACCCTTCTGCCTTTTTTATCTGGCATTCAATATTGTAATTATAGCATCAAGTTCTGCATTCAATGCGTTAATTTCTTCCTTGTTTACTTCAGGATCGCCTTCTTCAAGACTTTCAATTTTGTCCAGAAGTGCCTGAATATAATCAACCGAAAGTTTATCATCAGAAATTGAAGAAATACTCTGCGGCTTTGGTTCTTCCTTAACAGGTTTTGGTTCCTCAACTACAGGCTTAACTTCTTCTTTCTGTGGTGCAGGTTTTGTCTCTTCCTTCTGAGGTTCAGACTTGATTACTTCTGCAGCAGGTTCTTTATCTTCTACAACAGGAGTATTTTCTGTATCTTGCAATGGCTGACCTGTAATAAATGCAGCACCACCCGGAACTTCTTCACCGCTGGCAATTGAAATATAGAAAATCTGAGTCTGTTCCTGTTCAGGTTCGAGTGAAGACTTTGGCCAGTAAATTCCAACTGCCGAGTTGTTATAAGAAAGAACTGTATCAAAAGAACGGAAGGTTGTCATATCTGCTTCCCATTTCTTTGTATCAAGAGTTGTAAAGTTGGCAAGAGCTACAGATTCAATTGGAGTAATATCAGATCCGTCAAGAATTATCTGCATTGTTGCCTTTGCATTTTTAGAAACAATCCATTTGCTTTCGTCCATTGTTCTGTAGAGTGCTTCACTTTTTACAGGTAAATCTTCGCTTGTGTAAAAATGATGTCTGTCTGTTTCGCCAAGAACTGTATCAAGAATAAGCTTAAATGTAAAATCATTCTTTTTCTTTCCAAGATTCTGAACTGTTGCAGTAACCTTTATTGTATCTTCTTTTTCGCCTTCAATCGACGAAATGCATTCAAATTCAAGTTCAACAACTGCAGTTTTTTCGATTGTATAACGGATTGCAACACCTTTTGCTGTTTTCTTTGCAGCAGAAGCAACATTTGAATCGTCACACAATTTATAAATGCTTTTTCCAGCCTTTAAATACAAAGAGGTTGTTGTATATTCGTTTGCTGTAGAAAGAACTGGAATGGCTTTATCGTCTGCACCAACAGCTGCTATAGAAAAAGTTCCTTTCTTAGGACGAACATTAAACTTAATGTTTCCAATTACATTTGTAATAGGACGAATAGAAGTAGAAACCCATCCTGTATAATTCTTTTTGCTTTCTTTTGCATTGAGCGGAACATCGCTTTCAATCTTGTAAGAAGATTCTTCGCTTGTTGTAACAAGAAGTGCATCTGACTCGTTGATTTCCTGCTCATCCTGGGCATCTACATTTTTAGAAGTCTTTGAATCTCCTGAATCAAAAACTACTTCCTTTACACCATCATCTGTAGACGCACAGCCAAAGAATAAACTCAAAATTGCAACGGCAGCAAGGCCTGTAAATAATTTATTTCGCATCATTCTGTTTTTCTCCATCCAAAAGCCACTGAACAAGGCGTGCTTTCTGCTTAAGAAGCTTTAAATCTTCGTCTGCAGGACTTGTTTCTGTAAACACGTTTTCTTTTTCGGCTGCAACAATAATTGCCTGCTCCTGGTCTGAACGTGCTTCCTGTTCTGCTTTAAGCTCAGCAATCTGAGTTTCAAGGTCGCGGATCTGTTCTTCAAGTTCCTTATTTTTCTGCTGAGCATCTACAAGGCGCTCTCTTGTTGTATTAATTGCTTCGGAATTATAAAGTCTGAGCTGCTTTTCGTAATCTTCCTTTGCTGCAAGATATTCTTCGCCGGTCTGTTTCAAAAGATAAAGCAGTTTTTCTTCGCGTGAACGCTGGGCTATGCTTTCCATTCTGAACTGTGATGCAGAAACCTTATCGCTATCCGGATACTGTGTAAGGATTCTTTCGTAAAGAGTTTCTGCTTCGTCATACTTGTAACCTGCGTAAAGAGACTCTGCAATATAAAAAAGTGCAGAAGGATAAAGCTCGCTTGATTCATTCTGGTGACAGAAATCGCTTAAAACAATAATTGCTTTTTCATAGTCGCCGAGTGAATACAAAAGCTTACCGCGCATATACTGAATACGTGGTGTATAAATTGAGCCCGGATAATTATGAAGGAATGCCTCTATATCCTTTAAGGCACGGTTATTATCTTCTGCATAAATTTCTGCAGTAATGAGCATGTAGTTTGTGTCGGCATTGTTATTCTGAGGGTAAGCAACTGCCTTGCGCAAAAGGAGCTCTGCCGATTCCCATTCGCCGCGTGAAAAAGCCTTGCATGCCTCTAAATAAGCGGCAGAAGAAGCATCGCTTGCAAAAAGAGACGTTCCGGCCCCGCAAAAAAGGCAAACTGCAAATATAAGACCAAGTATTTTTTTCAAAACCATACCTCGCTTTCTTAGTTCAAATCTGATTAATACTTCCAGTCAAGCTTACCTGTAAAAAAACTTGAACCAGAAACTACAATATCTACTCCAGCGTTCAGAACATCAGCAACTGTATCGCTGTTTATTCCGCCGTCGCAAGAAATAAGATAATTGTATTTCTTTTCTTCCCGAACTTTCTTTAGTTCTGCAATTTTTGCAACACAGGAAGGAATGATTTTCTGTCCGCCCCAGCCGGGATTAACAGTCATCACTAATATAATATCGGCACAATCAAGAATTTCCGACAATGCGTCTATTGGAGTAGCAGGACAAATTGCAACACCTGCCTTTTTTCCCTGTTCATGAATAAGCTGAATTAACCGGTGAGAATGTGGGGTTGCTTCAAGGTGAAAGGTAATCCAGTCGGCACCGGCAGCTGCAAAAAGTTCAATCTGGCGTTCAGGATGCTCTGTCATAAGATGAACATCGAACGGAAGCTTAGTTAATTTGCGGATTGAACGTACAACAGGCTCTCCGTAAGTGATTTCGGGAACAAACTGACCGTCCATAACGTCTATATGAACTGCCCCTCCCTTGTTTTCTTCTATTTGTTTTATTGCCTTTTCAAGATTTGCAAAATCTGCAGACAATAATGATGGCGCTAAAATTGGTGTTTTCATTGTAAATATTATAGTAGTATTTTGTGTATTTTACAATAAGAAAAAAATCCTAAAAAATAATGCTTGACATATTGTTTTTTTAGGTGTATATATTTTGTTCCATTTTTTCTAAATTCGCATAATCTTTATTGATTAAAATCACAAACTCCTATATATTTAAATAAAGTGCTATGGAAATTGAGACAGAGGAAGGTTTAAAAGAAGTACTTCTCTACCTTGAAAAAGCAGATCTTGCAAATGCACAGTTGCGTTTGAGCAAATTGTACGAGCATGAGCTTGGTTGCGAAGAGATGGGCTACACAGACCGCTGCCGTGCCTTCTGGAGCGAAAGCATTGAAAGGCTCAAAATGATCTCAAATCCTTATGAAAAAGGCCAGAGACTTCTTGCAGAATGGAAATCGCTTACAGAATTCCTTTCCAGAGAAAAGTTCGTTTACGAACCGGCAAGATTTTCTGTTCAAAAAGGATATTTTTCTTCGGCACTAGAGTTTTACATCGGACAGATGGATGAAAAAGACCAGCTTCACCGTGCAGAAGTCTACAAAAATGCGGGAATCTGCTACAAAAAGCTTGGTGATTTTGAAAATGCAAGAACATGTCTGGCAGAAGCAAATAACCTTTGCCCTAAAAACGCATCTATTCTTGCAGAACTGGCCGACTGCTATTCACTTTGTGGTGAAGACAGATACGGTAAACTGTTTTTCAGGGAAGCTTTTTTCCTTGATGCAGACCAGATAGACATTGATTTTCTTGATTCAGAGCTTATCAAGTGTCTTATTGATAAAACGGTACAAAAAGGCCACACCGGTCGTTCGTTCAAACAGTGGATTCCTGTTTACGGAGTTTTGTGCGGCATTTTTAATATAAAGAGAGAGCTTAATTCACAGGAAGTAGGAAGACTTAAACAGGAAATCTATGCAAAGGAAAACGAGTTCAAGGACCCGTCCTGCAACACAGATATGCTTGTACCAGGCCTGCTGAATGATTATTTCTGGCTGATTGACCACTATGTGCTTACACATGAAAATGCCGCGCAGGTCAATGAAGTTTTGTTAAAGATAAAAATTTTGGATTCGTCTATTTACGAGGCGTATATTAAGTAAATTAAAGGCCCCCGGCCTGATTCAGGAGTTATAAGATGGCAGAAAATTTAGTTCAGAGCGTACAGGATATGCTCAAGGAAGAGACTTGGACAAGAGCAACTATCAGCAATTACACACAGAGTAATCTTAAAGAACTTACAGATATCGTTGAAAAAGCAAGAAACGAAAACTGTGTAGATGATATTCTCAATCTTTGTGAGGAACATCTTTCTAATTCAAAGGACAGTATCATTGCTCTTTATCTTTCGGGCATTTTCTCTCTGCAGAAAGGAATAATTGACAATAACTCCCTGGAAACTCTTGTAGATATTTTCCAGAAAAACCACAAGGAAGCAATTGTAACAAGCCTTTGTGAAAGCATTCTTGACGATGATCCTAACAACAAGTTTGCACTCCGTACTCTTGCCGACACTTACATGGCAGAAGGCAACGACAAAGCCTGGGACCTTTACACTCAGATTGTAAAGATTGATTTCCAGGAAGCAGATATTGCAAAGCTCCTTGCTGAACATTTTGCCGATTCAGATGAAAAACTTTCTCTTGAATACTACAAAAAAGCCATTTTGCGCTATATAAACATCAATAACTACAATTCCTGCAAGGAAGTATGGTCTATTCTTGTTTCAAAAATCCCTCAGGAAATTGAATTCTTCCAGCTTTTGCGCAGAAAAATTGCAAAGGCCTTTGGCGAATTAAAAACAACAACTCTTATGCAGGAGCTTTACAACTGGTACAAGGAAAATGCTTCGTCTAACGCATCATACTGGGATACAGCAATCCAGATTCTTAAGCAGAACCTTGAAGTTGAACCAAAAGACACCTGGGCACGTAAAGAAATCACAGACTGCTACAGAGGCAAATACGCTTCTCACAGTCATCTTGAAGACTACATTAAATCATCTAACCTTACACAGAGCTACCGTAACGTTTTTGAAGCTATCAACGACTTTGAAAAACACATTGCTTTTGATAAGGGAAGCTTTGTATTCCACCGCAACTGGGGTGTTGGTATTATCCGCAAGCTCGAAAAGGATATGCTTACAATCAACTTTGGTAAAACTGGCGGAATCCGCGAAATGTCTCTTAAAATGGCAGTTTCTGCACTCAAGCCTCTTTCAAAGGATCACATCTGGGTTCTTAAAGCAACAATGAAGAAGGATGAACTTGCAAAGAAGGTTAAGGATGAAAAGAAATGGGCACTCAAGACAATCATCCAGAGCTTTAACAACAGCTGCGACTTCAAGAGAATCAAGGCAGAGCTTGTTCCTGCAATCCTCACAACTGGTGAATGGACTTCCTGGAACACTACTGCTAAGAAGATTCTTGATTCAGATGCAGAATTCGGTGTAAATCCAAACGACATCAATCAGTTTATCGTACGCGAACACGAAATCAGTCCTGAAGAAAAACTTTCTAACGAGTTCAAGGCACAGAAACAGTTCTTTGCACGTATTGAAATCTTGATGAAGTTCTTCAACAGCGACATTACAGATAATTCAAGCGACTTGTTCTCTGAAATGTATTCATACTTCACAGGTTACCTTAAGAATATTAAAAAGGTTGATGAACAGGTACTTGCATCTTACCTTATCGTAAGAAAAATAAGCGGAATTGACCGCCAGTTCCTGTTCCCTGTAAAAGAAACATTTGCAGATATTTACAACAGACTCATTGACCCTACTCCAAGAGAAGCTTATGAACTTCTTAAAGATTCAAAGAGCGTAAACCTTAAGGATGAATTCCTTGAATGCATAAAGATGCTCCCAGACTGGAACGTTCAGTTTGTTAAGCTCTTCCCTACAGTTCTTGATGAAAAACTTCTTAATGAACTTATTAAGGGCGGCTTTGAATCAGACGTTCAGAAGCTTGTTCGTACAGCATTTGAACAGTCAAAAGATTTCCGCGAAACTGTTATTTATCTTTTCAAAAACTGTCAGGAAAAAGACTGGTACAAGAATGCCGGTGTTTCTTACGAAAAGCAGCTTATTACACTTATCAACATCATTGAGCTTACATTCCGTGAAATAAACAACCACGTAAATACAACAGAAAACAAGAAAATCAACAAAAATGCTTCGGCCCTTTTGTTCGACGATTCTTCTCTGTTCAAATATCTTGCAGAAAAAGATGAAGATACAGTTAAAAAGCTCTACACACTCATTGACGATATTGCAGACATTGATCCTAACTACAAGGCTCAGACACGAAGTAAGATTCTTGAAAAATATCCAGACTTCAAGTTCCGTGTATCTGAAGAAAAGACTGCACAACCAAAGGGTATGCTTGTTACTGCAAAGATGCTCGAAGAAAAGAAGGCAGAAGCAGACCGCATAATGAACATAGAAATTCCTCAGAATGCAAAGGATATTGCAGAAGCCCGCGAAAAGGGAGACTTGAAGGAAAACGCAGAATACAAATCTGCAAAAGAAAAGCAGCACATGCTCAACCTTTCTCTTTCAAAGCTTCAGGAAGAGCTCAACCGCGCAACTGTATTCGATCCAACTACAAGTACAACAGCAGTTGTTTCTTTTGCTACAGTCGTTACACTCACAAACAAAGAATCAAATGCCGATGAAACATACACAATTCTTGGACCATGGGAATCGGATCCGGACAACAACATTATTTCTTACATGTCTCCATTCGGAAACGCAATTATGGACAAGAAGGTTGGCGAAGAAGTTAACTTCGAAATCAACGAGCATGAATATGTTTACATTGTAAAAGATATTCAGAAGGCAAAAATCTAGGGCACATGCCGGAAGCAAAAGATATGACAGAGCTTATTCCGGGAGTATTCGTTATTCCCGGAGTAACTAATGTCGGTGTCATTACAGATTCAAAAAAGTCAGAAATCTACCTCATAGATACAGGACGTACAGAGGACCAGGGCTTACAGATGTTTGAAGTCCTGCAAAAAAATTTTCCGGAATACAAAATCAAGGCAATCATTAATACTCATGCACATGCAGACCACACCGGAGCAGATGCGCTTATTCAGAAAAAGACCGGCTGTGAAATATATCTTTCGGCTGCAGAACGAGGCATTCTTGAAAATCCGTTTATACAAAGCTGCGTTTTGTGGGGCGGTTTTTCTCCAAAGGAATTTCATAACAGTCTTTATATGCCTGCCCTTGTTGAACACACAAAACTCATTGATTTTTCTAAGACAATCCGTATTGGTGCTCCGGACGGCCGTACTTACAAAATGAACTTTATGGAGCTTCCGGGCCATTACTTTGGAGACACCGGAGTTTTAATAACAGCAGCAAATGGTCAGAAAATTCTTTTTGCAGGAGACGCAATTTCTAACCGCGCCGAACTTGGTAAATACTGGATTCAATTTATGGTTCAGCCTGACAAGTGTGCCGAAACTCTTACAAAAATCTGCGGTATAAAAAATCTTATCTGGTGTATTCCTTCTCACGGAAAATTCATAAAGGATGATTTGAATGAAACTGCCGAACTTTGCACAATTGCAATTTATTCTACAAGACAGTCAATTCTGAATGCGCTTAAAAAAGGTCCGCTTTCTACAGAAAAGCTTATTCAGGAAGTTGCACGCCAGCACAATATTTCTATGGGCCTTGGCCAGTACAATCTTGTAAGCGCAACAATACGCTCGCACCTTTCGGCATTAAGAGAAAAGAAAATGATTAAGATGAAGGTTGTTGAGAATGCTGTTATTTGGGAAAGCGTATAACTTCGTTTTCGTCCCAGTTTTCTACAATGCGTACACCGCTTGATGTTCCAATTCTATTTGCACCGGCTTCGAGCATTTCTATTACAGTTTTAGCATTGCGTATTCCACCAGAAGCTTTTACTCCCATGTCTGTTCCAACTGCCTCACGCATAATTTTTACATGGAAAGGATTTGCTCCGTTAGGAAGCTGCTGACCTTCGAGTCCTTTTGGATTTGCAAAACCGGTTGATGTCTTTACAAAATCGGCACCGGCTTTTTTTGCACAAAGACAGCACATGCGTAATGTTTCTTCATCAAGGAAACAGGTTTCCATAATAACTTTGATGACTGTCTTTTTGCCAAGCTGCGAATCAAGTTCACGAACAGCTTTTACTACAATTGCAATATCGCTTCCGACTAAAGAAATGCGTCCGTCAATTGCGGCACCCACATTTATTACCATATCTATTTCTTCTGCACCGTTTTTAATTGCATCACAGGCTTCAAAGGCCTTTACCTCCGAAGAAGAAGTTCCAAAAGGAAAACCTATTACTGTACACACCTTTACACCTGTTCCAGCCAGGGTTGTTGCAGCATAAGGAACATAACAAGGATTAATACATACAGAGGCAAACTTGTAAGTTACAGCTTCTGTACACAACTGCTGAATCTGCTTTACCCCTGCCTCAGGTGTCAAAAGAGTATGGTCAATATATGAAGCGATTTCTTGTTTAGTCATAGTTTTATAATACAATGACATTTATTTTTTTTCTACCTTTTTCTTTGAAGTCGTGATATAATTAAAAGTACGAAATAATATTATACAAGGAGTATTATTATGGGAAAAAAGAGTTCTTTACCTCTTATCTACTTAATTGGTGTGCTTTTAGTAGCAATTGGTTTCTGCTGTCCTATGATTAAAGGACTTTTTGGCACTTCTGCTAATGGTTTTGATTTTATCAGAAATGCAAAAGAAGGAGGCTTTGTAGCAGTTGGTTCTATTTTGATTTTTGCAGGTGCAATTCTAGGAATCATTGCATGCTTTGTCCCTCAGCTCAAAGGTCTTAAATTGATTTTTGCGATTGTATCTCTTGCAGGTGCAATTATTCTTGTTATAGGATTTACAACAAACGGCGGTATTTATAAAGCTATTGGAAAACAGTTGCTTAAACGTGCCATGTTTGGATTCTATATGGTAGTTGTTGGTATTGTTCTTGCAGTTGCAGGAGCTGTATCAAGCAAATAAATTGCCTGGACATTTTACAGTTTAATTATAACTGCGCCGGATTTTTCGTCCTTTGGAAGAGAGTCCGGCGTTATTTTTTTAACTTCGATTAAATCGCCTGAGCATGGACGGAACGGTGGCTTTGGAAGACGAGTATTATTACTGCTCGGAAGTTCAACAAGAGCAAGCCCGTGTTCTGTGCAGGCATAAAAACCGCTCATATAATTTGGAAGCTTAAGTTCGTCGGATGTTATGCGGATTTGTGGCTGCTGCCCTTCAACTTCATGTGGTTGCTGAGCTTGTCTAAGCACAGAAATAAATGACAGTGTTGCCCTTTCCTTTGAAAGCTTTGCTCTTTGTGAAAGTTTAAGTAAGTTTTGAGGAGCGCCAGTTGTTTCAAAAGCAAAATTGCACCATTTATTTTTACTGCCTGTATAAGCCTTAAAGCCGCTCATAGGGCATTCCTTTGAATGAGGGCATGGGGCCGCTATGTTGCAGTCATCTTTTATAAATCTTTCACGCAAAAGAGCAAGTGTTCTGGCTGCTTTTGGAACTCCGGGTTCAATCAGAAGAAAACGAGCTCCCTCTGCCGAATATCTTATCAGCTGTTCATAATATTTCTTTACCTTAAATTCTGGAGGCATATCGTTTGCCTGATCAAGCTCATTGAACATATTTGCACAGGTAATAAAATCTGCCTTTTGTTTTATTGCTTCACCAAAGCTACCCTTTACACGAATAATTTTCCAGGGAGCCATATTCAGCTTTGCACAAACAGAAAGAAAAATATCTTCACCAAAAGACATACTGGCAGCAGAAATATCAAGACAATACCAGGTAAGGTTCTTTTCTCTAAGTTCAGGACGAGCCAGAAAAAGTGCAGTTACAACAGTAAGAGGACCGCTTCCAAGATCAAGACAAACACAATCACTTTGCGGAAAGGAAACCTGCGGTAAATTAGAGAAAAGCCTTGAAAGGCGGACAAGATTCCACCAGGTAAAATAACGGACATAAGCACTTAACTGAGTATTTTCATTCATATAACCAAGTCTGCGCGAAGCTCTGTCATCTGTCATTGAATGAGAAAGAGAACGAATATTTTCTGGTAATTGCTGCAGCTGCCGGCTGTTCAAAGGTTTTATTCCCTGAACAATCTGATCAAAATCTTCTATTATTTTTACTGCATCTGCGGGAATCTTCGACAAATCAAACAGGGAACTAATTTTTCTGCTCATCATCTGCCAATATACATGCTTTTCTAAAAAAAGTCATTATTATCTTGTTAATGTACTATGAAACTGTTATATTTTTGATAATGTTAGCGATGGCTCCTTACATTATTCTTTCTCTAGTCCTCTCTTTAATTTCAATGCCAATAATCATTCATATTTGCAATAAGAACAAAACAATTGACTATAACAATGGGCAAGAGTTTCACAGCGGAAATATTTCAAGACGTGGCGGTGTTGGTATTGTTTTTTCTTTCCTGATTTCTTCACTGCTCTACCTTCATAACACAACAACAATAAGCGGAATGAAAAGCCTTCCTGTTTTAATTGCAGCTCTAATGATTTTTGTGCTTGGATTTCTTGATGACCTTCTTACACTTCCAGCTCTTGTTAAACTGATTGTTCAGCTTGCTGCAGCAGGACTTGTCACTTTTAACGGCTATCGTTTTACTCAGATTTTTGGCTGGATTCTTCCTGTTCCTGTAAGTTATATAATTACTTTCTGCTGGATTGCAGGTGTAATAAATGCATATAACCTCATAGACGGCTTAGACGGTTTGTGCGGTTCTCTTTCAATTACAGCAATTATTACACTTGGCGTTCTTTACTCAGTTTCACATAACATGGAAGCAGGTCTTTGTTTTATTCTTGCAGGAGCAATATTCGGATTTTTATGCTTCAACTGGCCGCCTGCCAAAATATTTATGGGTGATGACGGAAGTACATTCCTTGGATTTATGGTTGCTACAATTCCTCTTTACTCATCAAGTGATATTTTTGAATATAATAAATTTCTTATTCTTGTAATTCTAACAGCCTTTCCTGTTTTTGATACAATCGCTGCAATTTGGCGACGAATCCGTGACAGAAGACCTATCATGTCTCCTGATAAATCGCACCTGCACCATAAGCTTTTAAATATCGGTTACACAAAAAAGCAGGCATTAAGTCTGATTGTTTTCATTCAGTTATTGCTTTGCGGACTTGTAATTCTTTCCTACTTTATTGGAAAGCTTAAGGGTACTGCAATGCTTCTGGAAGGTTTTATCTTTATGATAATCTTCTTCAGCGTAATTCACTACACAAACAGAGCAATCAACCGTAAAAAAGAAGCAGAAGCAGCTGCTGCTGCAGAAGGCAAAGAACTTCCAAGCATTAAAGAAGCTTCTTTCAACGAAATCACTTCTGACAAATAAATATCTCGTCTTTGTGCATGGTTCCCAAAACGGCCAGCTGCTCCTTCAAGGAAAGCGCTGGATTTCTGGCAGCAAATTCCTTCAAATCTATTGAAAATCTGTTCATTGAAAAGTGCTGGTATACAAATACCTTCTTCCAGGCAGGAGTATTCTGGCTGACATTTTGCAAAGTGTCGCGGTACGGACAGAAAAAGTGACCTTCCTTTAGTTCAGAATATCCTACAAGCCACAAATCTACATTACCAAGCTGCTGATGGAGTTTTGCCGTCTGCTCTGCCATCCATTTTTGCGAAGTTAAAATCAGTTCTTCTACCTTGGGGCCGCCTTCTTTTATAATTGTTTTAAGCTGTGCGGTTTTTGCGCTGTGAACAGGAGTTTTATTCAAAATAATAACATTACGGCGAAAGTCTATTCCAAGCTCCGGATGATTTTTAAAAAATCCGTCTGCAAGTTTACCGGCCTGCCCGCATAAATAACGCTGATTTTTATTGAGCTGTTCATCCTTGCCCGGGTTATCGCCTATTACAATCAGTTTAATTTCATCGTCTGCAGTTATTTTATCAAGGTCTGTATTATAAACTACAGCATTTTCAAAAGGATATTCGGGAGTATCTGCCTTAACAGCGGCATTTTTCTGTAAATCACTCAGTTGTGGTATCTGGTTTGTCCATTCCAGAACCTTCTGCTTAAAAGCACTGCGAAACTCACAAAAAACTTTCCATTGATTGTTGTTCAAAAATTACTCCCATTTTTTTTTATTATGTGATATAATAGAATATCTTATAATGTTTGACAATAAATCTTTCATATAGATACGGAGGAAATATGAAAAAAATAATTGCTTTTGTTGCCGCTGCTGCAATGAGTCTTTCACTCTTTGCTCTGGATATTTTTAATTATGTTCAGATTAACGGAAATGTAAAAAACTACACACAGACAGATTATGATATTGGTTCAAAATTCGGAAACCTTACAAGAACTCCAGTGCTTAAGACTGTTACTACTTTAGACAACTCAGGAAGAGCAACTGAAGTAACAGAGCTTTCTCCACGTGATGCAATCCTTACAAAAACTGCAAACAAATATGATGTTTACGGAAATCTTACAGAATCAAACACATATGATGCAGATTCAAAGTTGATGTGGAAAACAATCATCACTTATTCAAACGGACAGAAAACAGATTCTTCTGAATATGATAAGAACGGCCTTTTGCGCGCAAAGACAATCTATCAGTACACAGACGGAAAACTTGCCGATGAAACTGGCTATGACAGCGATGGTGCACTTATCTGGAAGATTATTTACAAATACAATTCTGCCGGAAAGATTCAGGATATTTTTGAATACAATGCAGACGGTGCACTTGATATTCAGGAAACATATTCATATTCAGATGACGGAAAAATTGAAAGCCTTACTGTTTATGACACATATACAGAACAGACAGAAAAAAAGGTTTTCCGCTATGCAGCAAACGGAACTCTTTCTGAAATAACAACTTACGATAATACAAAACAGGTAACAAACCGAATTATTGTAAAATATGATGCAGGCGGAAACGTAACAAGAGTTTCTGAGTACAACATTGCACAGAAATTTGGAACAACTGTAAATGAACTCATTTCTATGTCAGAGTTTGTTTATCAGTAATTAATTATTTGTATTTAAATTAAAAAAAATTGAGGTTTATCTATGAGAACTGTTGGTATTAAACTTGCGGACGGATCTTTCTACCCGATTATGGAAGAAGGTTCAGCCCAGACAAAAAAACTTGAACTCACAACTGCTAACGATAATCAGACCTGTGTAATGGTTGATTTGTATCGTTCAAAGACCTGTTCAATGGAAGATGCAGAATACATTGACACTCTCAAAATTGAAAACCTCAATGCTCATCAGAATGGTGAACCTAGCATTTCTTTTGATGTAGGCCTTGATGAAAACGGCGAACTTTCGGCTTCTATTGCAGACCCTGAAACCGGAGCAACAAGCAATTCACAGCTCACACTTGTTTCACGCACTGCAGAAGAACGACTTGTTACAGATGATTTTGCTGTTGAAGAACCTGTAGTAGACGAACCGGCAGTTGAAGAAGAAACTTCTGTAGATGAACCAGTTGTTGAAGACATGCCTGAAGAATCGGCTGAAGAAGATTCAGGAAACGGCGCTGCAGTTGCTGCTGGTGTTGTTGCAGGCGCTGGACTTCTTGCTGCTGCAGGAATTATGGCCGCAAACAAAAACAAGGATGATAATGAAGTTCCTGCCGACGGTGAAATTACAGACGATGATATTTCTGAAGTAACAGAAGATGCCGGTCTTGATGATTTTTCTTTTGAAGAAACACCTGCCGAAGAAGCACCTGTTGATGAAACAATTTCTGATGACGCAAGCCTTGAAGATTTTTCACTTGATGACACTCCATCTGAAGAAACAATCGCAGATGAAATAACAACAGATAATGACGCCAGTGATGACACAATCACTCAGGAAGGTGGACTTGATTCATTTGACCTTCCTGATGATACATCAATTGCTGACGATACTCCATTTGATGCAGACGCGACAATCTCTGATGAAAACGGATTTGCTGACGACAACGCATTCGCAGATGATACAACATTCGCAGATGACACAACATTCGCCGACGATTCAACAATCCCTGGTGATGAAACTGTTCTTGAAGATGAAACCTTTGCAGCTCCACCAGAGCTTACAGATAACGAAGAAGAAGATACTGACGACTTCTTTAATAACATGGATTCAAATGACCTTGATTCAGAGCCGACACCATCTCCTTCTGAAGGCCTTAACTTTACAGGACTTTACGACAAAGAAACAGAAATGGGCGACTCTGCTGCTCACGAAGAAGACGATATTAAGAAAAAGACACGCGCACCTGTAATCATTTGTATTGTCTGCGCAATAATCTGTCTTATTGCAACTGCACTTGTACTGCTTGTTCTTCCAGGAAAGTTTAACCTTCGCCAGAAGATGGCAGAAAAGAAAGCCAAGACTGCTGTAGAAAAACCAGCAGAAACTCCAGCTACTACTGTTCCTGTAGAAGAAAAGAAACCGGATCCTGTTCCACAGGCTAAAGAAGATGAAGTAGTAGTAATTGAAAAAGCCGAAGACGTTAAGCCTGTTCCTCCTCCTGCTGCTGAAACAAAGAACAAGAATGTTACTTACAAAATCAAGTGGGGAGACACTCTCTGGGATATAGCCGACACTTACTACAAAAATCCATGGCGATACAAAAAAATCGCAAATTATAATGGAATAAAAAATCCTGATCATATTATCTCGGGAACAATTATTACAATTCCTGCAGAATAGGATTTTCTGTGGTGGGCAAAAAGAATTTTCTCATTTATACAGCTTCTCTTTTAATGGCCGCATTTCTGCTGGTTTCATGTCCGTCAAATGAACAGTACGGTTATGATGCTGATTATTTTATTGGAATGCAAAAGCTTTCGGAAGGAAATGTAAAAGAAGCAAAACAGAAATTCAACAACTGTGTAAAAAAAGGAACTTATTACTGCGTCAAGGAAAGTGCAATTCAGCTCACAAAACTTGGTAACCTTCAGGAAAACAATGCTGCCGCTGAATTTCTGTATCAGAATTTTCCTGACCCGGATTCCCTTCTTATTCTGGCCCAGCAGTATTTTGTTTCAAACGAGCTTCGTAAGCTTATAGAAGTCACAGACACAATTGATTTTGCAACTGCAGATGATGCTTTAATAAAACTCAGACTTAATACCCTGCTCGAGCTTAAACTTGAAGAAAAGTTTCAGGAAGAAGCGTACCGCTGGTTCACAAGCAGGGCTATAAGTCAGGAGCAGTATCAGTATTATAGAGATATTTATTCCCCGCTTCAGCCGGAAGAACTTAGCCCTAAAGCAGAAGCAATAGAATTCCGCATTACCCTTTACAAACGCGATTATCTTTTGGGCTATGAAAAAGCTGCAATAATGTTTTCCTATTTTGAAGAAGGGACACTTGAACCTCTTGCAATGCTTGCTTCCGATATTGGTAAATCTTACCTTTACGGTTCTGAGCAGATAATCAAAGACGCAGTATTTTTACGTCAGAAGGCAGAAGCATTTAAAGAGACTCAGGCAGCCTTTTATTTCTGGTTTTATTCTGCAAGGCTTTATGATGGGGGAAACCTCTACAATTCACAGGCTTCGACCTGTTACGAAAATGCAATTGCTGCTACAGACGAGCCTTCTAAAAAAGACAATGCCCTGTGGTATCTTATAAAAACTAAATTAAAAATTTCGCTCGATAAAACACTTGATTCAATTGATGAATATGCAAAAATCTGGAGCGACCCCGAATACTTTGATGATATTTTTGATTCACTTATTCCTTCCTTAATAGTAAACGGAAAATGGTCAGCCTTTAAAGATTTAATAGATAAGCTCGACGGTTATATTTCTAAAGAAACAATGGCCCAGCTCTGCTATTTATATGGCCGTTTTATAGAGTGCGGTTATGTTGATTTACCTGAAGAAGAACGTCCTGCCGAAGCTCAAAAGTTCTATACAAAAGCACTTGATAGTGGAACTTCTGTATATTACAAGCTGCTTTCTGCTTACAGGCTTAAACTTTCAGGAACAAAACTTGAACAGGTAATCTGCGGCGGAGCTCAGCCAAAGGTTTTAGATGAAACTGCTAATCCTGTAGACAATCTTTTATGCGGTTATGCCACCTTTGGCTATTCAGACAAAATTTACAACAAATGGCAGGAACTTTATAAAGAAGGAGCCGCTTCAGAAACAGGCTTTTATCTTGCAGACTTTTTGAATAAATGTGCAGCCGAAGATGACAGTTTTTATGTCAAAGCACTTAGAATTGCAGCCAGAGCCGGAAATATGGCAGAGTCTACTATTTCACTAAAAAATATGCAGACTATTTACCCGCAGAATTATTCAGAGTTTGTAAACGCTTATTCTAAAAAATTTAATATTGATCAGTCAGTTATTTATGCATTAATCAGAAGCGAAAGCTTTTTTGATAAAGAGGTTGTAAGTTCTGCCGGTGCAGTCGGATTAACTCAGCTTATGAGTCCTACAGCAGGTGAAATTGCACAAAAGCTCAGAATAAAAGAATATTCTCTTACCGACCCCGAAACAAATATAATGTTTGGAACTTATTATCTTTCTGAACTTATACGACGGGGAGACGGTTCTTTACTAAGGGCATTCTTTTCATATAATGCAGGCTTTAGGAAAGTAACAACCTGGCTCAACAGTTCCATGATGGATTTTGGAAAAGCCGGAAATCTTGATATGGATTTATTCCTTGAAACAATCCCTGTTTCAGAAACACGCGAATACGGACGAAAACTTGTAAGTGCAACAATAATGTACGAATATCTTTATTCAGATACAGACCTTTCTGACTACACAGCCTTTGCACAAACAGTCGAAAATCTGCTACAATAGACAAATTATAATTAGATATATCAGGTGAAATTATGGATGATCCATTAGCGAATTTATTACCGGCAATATTTCATTTTACAAAAATACAGGCAACTCAACTTGTACTTCTTTTAGGTCTTATTCTTTTTGTTGGCGCACTTGGAGGGTGGCTTTTTCAGAAGTTAAAAATCCCTCAGGTTGTTGGTTACATTGTAATGGGAATCTTAATTGGTTCCTCCGGCTTTCATATTCTTGAACCAAATGTAATTGCAGCGCTGGACCCTATAAGCACAGTTGCACTTTCTCTTATAGGATTTTTAATCGGCGGCGAGCTTAAGCTTAATGTAATTAAAAAATACGGTAAGCAGTTTATAAGCATTCTTTTGTTTGAAGCAATTACTCCTGCGATTGTTGTTGGTGGAATTGTTACACTTGTAGTATGGCTTATTACAAAAGATATTGCACATTCATTATCACTCGGATTACTTTTGGGCGCAATCTGTTCTGCAACAGCTCCAGCTGCCACAACAGATGTACTTGCAGAATACCGCACACGTGGTCCGCTCACAACAACTGTTTACGGAATTGTTGCCATGGACGATGCGGTTGCCCTTATCTTGTATACAATTGCTTCTACAATTGTAACTCCGATTATTGGAGGAAACTCCCTTGGCTTCTGGCCACAGCTGCTCAACATTTTCCGCGACATCTTCGGCTCACTTCTTATTGGCGGTGCCTTTGGATTTTTGCTCAGCTTTATTACAAGACATCTTTTAAATAAGGAAGGCAGAATCTTAACATTTGCGTTGGGTTGTCTTTTCCTTTGTACAGGTGTTTGCGAAACCTTTAATTTTGACAATATTCTTGCAGCAATGAGCCTTGGTTTTGTAATGGTAAACTTTGCCCCTTCAAAAACAAAGGGAGTCTTCCCGCTTGTAGATAAATATACTCCGCCGATTTACGTTTTGTTCTTTGTACTTGTAGGTGCAAAACTGAACATCTGGATTATTACACCGTTCCTTGGACTTATTGCAGTTCTTTATGTAATTGGACGAACGGTTGGAAAATCAATTGGTTCTACCATTGGAGCCTGGCTTACAAAAGCACCAAAAACAGTTCAAAAATATCTGCCGTATTGTTTACTCAGTCAGGCTGGTGTAGCAATTGGTCTTTCTATTGCAGCCGGCAACGACTTTGCAGATTCAATAGGACCACAGATTCTTTTAATAATCACAGCAACAACCTTTATTGTTCAGCTTGTTGGACCTGTATTTGTAAAGATTGGTGTTACAAAAGCCGGTGAATGCGGACTCAATGTTACAGTTGATGATATTAAAAAGAACTCTCGCGTTACTGATGTTATGTGGGGAAAAGAAAAAGTCTGCAATTACGACTCTCCTGCAATTGTAAACGAAAACGACAGTCTGTTTACAATCCTCAATTCGTTCAGCAGAAATCAGAACTTGAATTACGCTGTAAAAAATCATCAGGGAAAACTTGTTGGTGTAATCAGTCTTGAGCACTTAAAAGAAGTTATGCAGATCGGTGACTTTGCAGAAAGCATGCTTGCAATGGATATTATGGATCCTGTTACTGTTACAGTAAAGCCTTCAACTACTCTGCCTGATGCTTATCAGCTTTTTGAAGAAAACGATATTGACGCAATGCCGATTATTGATACCGACGGCGACACACTTGGTATTTTAGAGAAATCAACAGTTGACCATTATCTGCATACTCGCATAATAGAGTTGAACAGAAAATTGGATGAACTTGATAATTAAATAACGGGCGCGCGCCCTTTGAAGGAGAAATGATTATGGAAGAATTAGAAGCCACAGTAAAAGAAGCACTTGAAATGTTCAGACCACAATTGCAGGCTGATGGTGGTGATATGGAATTTGTCTGTATCGATGATGAAAAACGCGTTCATTTAAATCTTACCGGTGCATGCGGAAGTTGTCCTATGGCACTTATGACACTTAAAATGGGAATTGAACGATATTTAAAAGACGCTTGTCCTGAAATTCTTGAAGTTGTACAGGATAATGCAAAAAATCTTGATGAGATGGGATTCTAAATGGTAATTACAAAAGATAAATTCGCTGCGTTCCACTATGTTTTAAAAGATGAAAATGGAGTTGAACTTGACTCTTCGACAGGAACAGAGCCGCTTGGTTATGTTCACGGAAGAGGATATCTTATTCCAGGACTCGAAGCACAGCTTGAAGGAAAAGCAGCCGGAGACAAGTTTTCATGTACAATCCAGCCAAAAGACGGCTACGGTGAACGAGATGAAAGACTTGTTGCAGAACTTACAAAAGACCGCTTTGAAACAGATGCCGAAATTGAAGTTGGAATGCAGTTTCAGGTAATGACTCCAGCAGGGCCTACAATTGTAACTGTAATAGAAGTAAACGGCGACAAAGTAAAAATAGACGGCAACCACGAAATGGCCGGAAAGGTTTTAAACTTTGATATTGAAGTTGTAGAAGTTCGCGACACTACGGAAGAAGAACTTGCACAGTTAGAATCAGGTTGTGGCGGTGGCTGCGGTGGTTGTGGCGGCTGCGGTGGTGGAGAATGCTCAAGCGATGGCTGCGGTGGTTGCGGCGTCAATAATAAATGAAACTAAAAGCCCTGATGCCATAAACGGTATGAAGGGCATTTTTTTTGTCCCACGTTTAATCAAAAAGAAAATCAAACCTGCAACAACTTCAACAGAAAGACAAATCCATATAAACTGCGGTCTGAACCCTAGACCTTGAAATAACCCAAACAAAATATCCCCGGTTCCAAGCTTGCCGTGGGTGAGAATTTTTATAAGAAAATAAATCAATGTAAGAACAGCCGAAGAGATTATATAAAGATAAAATGTACTTGTATAAAAAATGATTCTTGCCGCCAGAAGCCCCACAGTCCCCAATAACACACACCACAAAGGCACCCTAAGTGTTTTAATATCATATATACTCAACCATACCGGGAAAATGAGGATAAAACACAAAATAATTATAAAAGGTATGCTTGAAGGCATAATTTAATTATAGCATCAATTCAAAAAATGCGATATTCTATAAGTATGTTTTTAAGTATCATCTTACCAATTATTTTGTGTTTTATTCCTCTGATTGCTGCATTTTTAATTTTTACCTTTGCATTAAAAGTAAACGCCGGCCATCTTTCAATCGCAATTTTACTAGGTCTTGCCGCTGTTATTCCAATTTCTGTAATTCAGTTTTTCTTACCATCGCTCAACATATTAACTTCAATGCCAATCCTGCGCGAAATATTAAAATCACTTTTCCTGTACGGACTTGTAGAAGAAATTCTAAAATGTGTTTTTGTACTTCCGTTACCAAAAAAAGATAAATCGGCCTTAGAGTTTTTACTGCTCGCCTTTACAATGGGTCTTGCACTAGGCTGCTTTGAATCAATAGTTTATTACTTAGATCATCTTCAGATGGCAAACAACAGAAACGCAACCCTTCTCTACGGCCAGATTTTTGCCCGCATCTTCAGTTCAGATATAATCCACATGACCTGCACCGGCTTGTGCGGACTTTTTATTTACAGCATAAGAAACAAGCGCACAGTAATAACCTGCCTTATTTCCGCAGTTTTAATCCACGGAGTATACGACTTCTTCGCCGGCTTCCAGAACGCCCTACGCTGGTTCTCAATAGCCGCCATCTTACTGGCAATAGTAGAATGCCGCCTGAAATATTCCGCCACAACCGAAGACCCGGTCGCATAAAAAATTCAATAATTCAAGCCTCAAACTATTGACAACATTAAATATTTCCTATAATATTTCCCAACACGACGCGAGGTAGAGCAGTTGGCAGCTCGTCGGGCTCATAACCCGGAGGCCGCAGGTTCGAGTCCTGCCCTCGCTAAAAAAGCAACAAATGAAGAAGCGTTTCCTAAGAACAGGAAACGCTTTTTAATTTTAACACTTATCCTTTTTTAGCGAGGGCAGGACTCGAAACGTAGTGAGCGGTCCAAAAAAAGGCGAGCAGTGCGGAGCGTTTTTTTGGAAAGCTGACAGGGAGGCCAGCTTAGCGAACGAAGGCGCCGTGGAGGGAGCCGCCAAGGACGGCGGCGACCGTAACGGCGAGTCCTACCCACCACCAGTTTGCATAAAACCCCAAGATTGAAACGAATTTATATAATATAACTTGACACGTTACGCGTTACAGGGTTAAATTTGAAGAACAGAATGCTATTCTTGTTGATTATCAGGATTATCACTAGGAGAAAAATATGACTAGAAAACCAACTCACCCAGGTGAAGTATTCTTAAAAGATGTTCTCGAGCCACTTGGTATAAATATAACTGACGCCGCACAAATGCTTGGTGTTACAAGAAAAACACTCTCTGAATTTGTTAATGAAAAATCTGCTTTAAGCCCGGAAATGGCAATAAGAATTGCTAAGGCAACTAAAACCAGTCCAGAAAGCTGGATGACCATGCAGATGAAATTGACCTTATGGCTTGCTATGCAGCATGAACCTGTAAATGTTAAAGTGGCTTGTTTGGCTTAATATATTTTAAGATTCCTTCACAAACTCACCAAAATCAGCCTTAGCAAAATTGAATTCCCTCTCCCCAAACAGCACCAGCGTAATCTCATCAAATTCACCCTGATGCAACTTCATTCTCTCCACCACAACCTTAATTGCCTCCCGCTGCGGATACCCGTAAACACCGGCAGAAATAAGGGGAAATGCTATTGTCTTTAGACCCTTTTCTTTTGCAAGCTTCAACGAATTTTCATAGCAGGAAGTAAGGAGTGCTTCAGACTCAGCCGGGGTATGTTCAAAATAAACAGGGCCAACAGTATGAATTACAAATTGCGACGGCAGGTTATAACCCTTTGTGATTTTAGCTTCACCTGTCTGGCAGCCATGAAGTGTACGGCATTCGGCAAGAAGTTCAGGACCAGCGGCACGATGAATTGCACCATCAACACCACCTCCGCCAAGAAGCGAAGAATTAGCTGCATTTACAATTGCATCGCACGAAAGCTTTGTTATATCACCTTTGATAATTCTAATTGTTCCCATTTTTATTTTACCTGCTCTTATTTTAAATGTCCGCTATCATTCAAAAGTTCAACTATAGGAAGAGTTAAGTTTCCGGGAGTTCTGTCAAATTTTAAAATTGAAATTGTTGTAAAAGGATAACGCAAAAGAACGGCGCACATATACGGAAAGGTTTGATTTAAAACATGTGCCATAAATGCTGTGCTGGAACCACCGTGACAAAATACTGCAATTGTTTTTTCTTTATCATCCTTGCGTTTACAACGATAGAACTTTCCTTCACGTTCATAGCCTAATGTTGAAAGCCACTTGTCTGCTTCAACCGCAATTTTGTCTACATCTGTTGTAGAAAAAGTATCTTTAAAAACAGGATATTCACGCCAGACAGGAGTCTGTAAATCTTTTCCGGCTTTTACAAGTGCATCTACTCCAAGCCACGGATTCCATTTGCTGTCATACAATTCTCCTTCACGGCCAAAACGAATTTCCTGAATAAAATCAAGAATCTGGATTTTTTTAATTCCAGAGGCCTCAGAAAAATATTGAGCAGTCTGTCTGGCACGACCTAATGGAGAAGCATATATTTCTTCAATACCTTCTTTCAAAAGACGCTGTGCTGCTATTTTAGCCTGCTTGTGGCCGGTTTCTGTAAGACAATCTTTTTCGTAATCTGGTTCGCCATGACGGATTAATACAATTCTCATTTTTTGATCTCTACCTCTATCTTACAAATATTATAATGGTATTTATTAAAAAAATCTGCTAAAATATACTTATGACAAAGCAAGCGATTTTTCATGTTGATAATACAGAAGGTGTTGTTGATTTTGCAAAATTTCTTTCCGATTTGGGCTGGACAATTCTTAGCGCAAACAGAACTGAAGAAATTCTTAAAAAGGCAAAGATTCCTGTTGTAAAGGAGCAGGCTCTTGCAGAAAACAACCTTTTTTTAAACGACACTTCAGGTCTGATTCAAAGAATCATGTCTTCAACTTTTATTGAAGAGCCTAACTCTCCTGCGAATCAGTCTGGCGGAAACATTGGTTTAATTTGTATGAATGTGTACCCTACGCTGCACAACATCAATTCTGAAAAAAAATTCAAGGCTATTACAAGGCCTTTCAACTTTTTTGTTTCAACAATTCTTCGCAATGCTTTTTTAAACTATGAAAATATTATTATTCTTTGTGATCCGGCTGATTACAAGGAAGCCATGGTTCAACTTCGTACAGATAATATCGATAAGGAATTCAGAATCTATCTTGCCGCAAAGGCACTTAATCTTGTTTCGGCTTTTGACGGTGGTATTGCAAGTTCAATCCTTATGAATAATCCGGACAAGGTACAGAAAAGCTTCTTAAACTACCTGACTTATCCTTTTGAAAAACAATATATGCTTCCAAAGGGTGCAAACCAGCATCAAAGTTCCTGCCTCTACCGTTTCCCTGGTGGAACCGGAACTGTAGGTTCGCTTCAAAAGCAGCAGGGAAAGGAATTAAGCTACAATACTATTTCCGACATTTCATTTGCCTGGGAACAGATTTGTATGCTTTCACAAAACCTTAAAAATCAGTTCTCTGTAAAAACAACTAACTGTGACGGCTATAATTTTGAAACTCAGTTTACTCCGCTTACAGGTACAGTCTTTACTATTGTAGTAAAATACAAATCTATTCTGGGTGCATGTATTTCTTCTAATACCTTAAACTCATTTAAAAACACTTACACCTATGATACCGAAAGTGTAAAACGTGCGACAGTTGCAAGCAGCGCTGTTATTGATGAAGCTGCCGCCCAGGAAATAGCAAAGGGAAATTTTGCCGCTGTTGTAGCTCCGGGATTTACTCAAGAAGCTAAAGAAATTCTTTCTGCCGTTAAAAAACTTCAGCTTATTACAATTTCAAGGATTTCTACCTCTGATTACGAAATGGAACTTATTAACGGCGGACTTCTTTTCCAGACAAAAGATAAAGTTCTTTTTGATCACTGGGATGTTAAAACAAAAACACGACCGGGACAGGTAATTGCAGACCAGATGGCATTTGGTACAATTCTTTCTATGGGCTCAAGAACTTTTTCTGCAGTACTCGTAAAAGACAATACAGTTGTGGGACTTTCCCAGGCTTGTAAATCTTCAATCCGTGCAGTTGATGTTGCTCTTTCAGAAGCATTACTTCTAAAAAATCAGAACCCTGAAAACATGCAGTTAAATCTTGCTGATGTTCTTGTCTGCGATGCGCCTACTCCGCTTTGTGATTCTATAAAACAGCTGGCAGACCTTGGACTTAAAGCAATTATCCAGCCGGGTGGTACTCAGAATGATGAAGAATTTATAAATTTTTGTAATGACCACCTGATTTCTGTTATTTTTACGAATATGCCGCACATAAGCTACTGATTTTCTTTGTGATTTTCGGTAAACTAGTGTTCAATATATACAAAGAAGGCTTTTATGATTTATTACTTAGGACAATACTTACAGCAGTTCTGGGGTCCGGCCAGACTCCTTTCATCTTATGCAGTTCTTATAGCTTTAGCTCTTTATACCGGATATTTTTCTGCATATAAACTCATTCCAAAATTCTTTAACAAGCTTCCTCACGACAGAGGCCGCGAATTCACATTAAAAGATAATGCCGAAGCAGCAAAAGGAAAACCAACCGGAGCCGGTGTTGTTTTTATAACTATCTTTACAGTTATCTGTATTCTTGTAGTTCCTATGAACTGGGTTCGCGGAGCTATTCTAGCCCTTACCTGGTTTACAATGCTTACAGGTTACCTTGATGACCGCAGCGTTACTTCCTGGGGTGAATATCTTAAGGGTGCACTTGATCTGCTCTTAAGTATTGCCGCATCGTTTGTTTTATACTATGGAATGAAAGGTGCAAGTGAAGATGGAATTGTACGCTTCTGGCTTCCTTTTACTTCTAATCTGATTGCAGTGAATCCTGTTGTTTATATTATTGTCTGTACAATCATGCTGTGGGCTTCTATTAATACAACTAACTGTACCGACGGAGTTGACGGACTTTCTGCAACTCTTGTATTGATTGCACTGCTTACTCTTGGTGCTGTTTTCTACTTTGTTCTTGGACATAAAGATATTTCTGCATACCTTTTGCTTCCACATCTTCCTGGTGGTGCAAACTGGGCAATCATGCTTTTTGCAATGGCCGGAGTTGTAATGGGATACTTATGGCTGAATGCATTCCCAAGCAAATGTCTTATGGGCGATGCCGGTAGCCGCGCACTTGGATTTTTTATTGGCGTTTGTGTTATGGTAAGCGGAAACCCGTTTCTCATTCTTGCAACAAGCTCAATCATTTTTGTAAACGGCGGTATGGGGCTTTTAAAAGTTGCCTTGCTCCGCTTCTTCAAAATAAAGATTTTCGAAAATATCAGATTCCCTCTTCACGACCACATGCGCAAAAACCGCGGCTGGTCACCTACACAGGTTCTTATCAAATTCATGATTATGCAGATTCTTGTTACCTGCGCAATTCTGGGAATCTTCTTTAAGATCAGATAATAGATTGTCGGGTCAAGCCCGACAATGACATTTACATAAACACTTCTATAAGTGTCTGAGCATCTTTAATAAGATTCTCAATTACGCAGTATTCATTCGGCTGGTGAGCCTGATCATCGAGGGTGCTCCAGACTACTGCGTCTATGCCTTCACGCCTGAGTTCTGCGCCTACTGTACCACCGCCTATTCCTATAAAGCGTGGTTCTATACCATGAGTTTTCTTTATGGCAGCAGCAAGCTTTTGTGCTACAGGAGCGTCTACTGAAGTTGCAGGACTTTCTGATTTTTGTGGAGTTGTATATTCAACTTTTACGCCATACTGTGCTTCTACTTCGCGGCAGCATTTGTCTACCTTTTCAAGTACTTCTTTAAGCGAATAACAAGGCAGAATTCTGCAGTCCATACAGAAGGTATCTTCGCCTGGAATTATGTTTATGCTGTCTACGTTCTTTTCGCGTTTTGTCGGCTGGAAGGTTGAATAGTCAGGTTCAAACAGTTTATCTTTTTTATCAAAAATCTTTTCTAATTCATGAAGTTTTAAAGAAAGTGCACACGCTGCAAGACAGGCATTTGCACCGTTATCAGGGCGGGAACCATGAGTCTGCTTACCCATTACATGAACACGCAGCCACAAAAGATTTTTTTCGGCAATTTCGATTGTTTGTCCCTGACTGTCGCCGCCATCTGGAATAAGGACAAGGTCATTCTTGCGGAACAGGCTTGTGTTTTTCAAAAGCCATTTTACGCCGTATTCGCTTCCGTTTTCTTCATCTGCAACGAATAGAAGTTTTACTGTGTTTGAAGGAGTAATTCCATTTTTAACAAAATAAAGCCCCGCAAAAACTGCAGAACATAAGCCCTGCTGATTATCTTCTACACCTCGGCCATAAAGTTTTCCATCTTTTTCTATAACCTTCCACGGATCTGTATTCCAAAGACTAAGGTCTCCTACAGGAACAACATCAATATGAGCCATAACCCATACACGCTGTGAATCATCTTTTCCAGGAATTGTTACTACAAGACTTGGACGAACCCCGGAGCTTACACGACTATCTGGAGCTTCAAAGCGTTCAATTGTACAGCCGTTCTTGGCAAAACCATTCTGCTTGAGCCAGGCTTCCAAAGCATCACATTTTTTTGTTTCTCCGTCGCCACCGCCTTCCGGTGCAATGGCAGGAATACTTGTGAGGAGTGACTCAAGCTCTACAATATCACTATGAGAGTTGTTCAGAAAATCTGCAGGTGTCATTTCTTGTATACTTCCCAGGTAGTCTTAACTAGAGTTTCTACATCGCTGTATTTTGGTTCCCAGCCGAGCAGTTCTTTTGCACGTTTAGAAGTTGCATAAAGACAGGCAGGGTCTCCGGGACGACGCTCAACATCTTCTGAAGGAATTTCTTTACCTGTAATCTTGCGGGCTGCATCAATAATTTCTTTTACTGTTGTACCCTTTTCGGTACCAAGATTTAATGTAATGCTTTTATCATTTTTAGCAATATAATCCAAAGCCATAACATGAGCACGTGCAAGATCTGTAACATGAACATAATCACGAATACATGTTCCATCACGTGTGTCATAATCTGTTCCAAAAACTTTAAGCTTTGGCTGCATACCGGCTGCAACTTCCATTACACGTGGCAACAGGTTTGCAGGCTTCTGTTCAAGTCCGCGGATTTCTCCTTCCGGATCATAGCCTGCTGCATTAAAATATCGAAGGGCTGCAAAACGCATTCCTTTAAGCTTATCATACCAGGCCATAAAGCGTTCAATTTCAAGCTTTGTAAATCCATAATAGTTTTCCGGATTTTTTGGATGATCTTCGTCCATTGGTAAATATTCCGGTGCACCAAAAACAGCTGCAGAAGAACTGAAAACCATCTTAAGACAATTATACTTTACGGCTGCATTCATTATATTCAATGTGCCGGTAATATTGTTTACACTGTATTTTTCCGGCAGAATCATGCTTTCTCCTGCTGCCTTAAAAGCTGCAAGATGAACAAAAGCATCAAACCCCTGCGAAAAAGCAGCTTCAAGATCTGCCGGAATCAGAATATTTCCATAAATAAAATCATTTTCAGGAAATAAATTACAGCGCAGGCCGCTCGAAAGATTATCAAATACCGTTACTTTATGACCAGCCTTCATTAATTCCTTTACAACATGGCTTCCAATATATCCTGCTCCACCAATTACTAAAACTTTCATTTTATTCCTCCAGTATTTTTATATAAGCATATCTGTATTCATATTCTTCATAATACGGGTCAATATAAACCCATGTTTCCTGAACCGCATTTGATTCAGATTCTTCAGCTTCATGAGAAATAAGCATATCAAGATTTTGAGCGAACTGTATCTGTACTGCTGCTGATTCGCCTTCTTTAAGAGCACTTTCTGCCCAATAAGGATAATCCTGTCCAAAGCCACGATACTGCCAGTCTGCAAAAAGCATTGGTTCAGCAGGAAAATCATCTGTTTTGTCTGAATTCTTACCGCCTGTACTTGCACAGCTTGTTGCAAATAAACAAAGCATAAGCAATAAAAAAATCTTTCTCATTATAGTTAATTATACAACAACAACGGAAAATTATAAAGACAATTGCCTATACATCAATTTTATTGTATTATTAAGCCATGAAAAAGATTACTTCATTTTTATGTTTTTTAATTCTTGCAGTTGTTTCTGCTTTATATTTTAATTCCTGCAGAACAGTAAAGGATATTCCAGAAGATTTAACAGCTCCTCAACTATTACAAAGAGGTCAGAGTTTTTATGACGCTGCTGATTACAAAACAGCTGAAGCGTATTTTCTTGCAACTTTAGACAGATATGGTGATAACACAGACACCTACATTGAAGCAAAATACGAACTGGCACATCTTTATATAAAGACAAAGAATTATGACAAGGCACGAGCTGCTCTTGAAGAAGTTCTTGAAATTTATGATTATGCACCGGCCGGTTCACTTCCTGCAGCATACAAAAAGCTTGCCCAGATTGAAATGGAAAAAATTCCTAATCGCTCGGTAGAAGAATAGCTTTTACTTTTATATCTTTAGCTTCGGCTAAGTTCATTACATAATCTTTTGAATACTTACCAAGTCCTCGTGGTTTTGGATGCGGTTCTGCGTCTCCAATTAAAATTATGCGTTTTGTTGTTCCCGCTCTCCAGACATAAAATTCCGAAGAGGCATAAATAGCTTCGTAAACTGCTTCCGGAATATCACCGCCTTCTTTACCGACGATTTTCAAAGCATTAAGATTTTTATTAAACGCAGTAAGGTTGTCTGTAAATGCATAGAATCTTACAGGCAATCCCTGGTAATTAAAGTTATCACCATAATCACGATAGAAAAGAAGCCCAAACTTAACGTTCTTGGCACCTTCAAACTCTTTTAGCAGTGCTGGAAGAAGATCTTTTTTAAGTGTTTCAATATCATCTTTCATGCTGCCTGTAGCATCAATTGCAAATACAACATCAAGATTATCTTTGTCTCCAATATCATCAAAAACTTCAAGAATATCGGCTACAATTGTTTCCGGTCCTTTTGAATAAACAATAAAATCAGACATTTCTTCAAACTTCTGACTTGCGGCAGGATTGTAATCATCTGTAAGGACAACTTCGGGCTCAACAGGAGGATCCGGTGGCACTGGTTCAGGTTTTGCCCTGCGGCGTGTTTCAAGATTAAACATAAACGGACTATCCATATACTCGCCGGTGTAATCTGCATATGGTTTTTCAAAAGTTCTGATATTTATAAAAGTTCCGCGACCAATTTCTACAATTCCGTTACGACTCCACTCATATCCAAACTGAAGCTTCAACGGAATAAAAATATGAAAAGCGTCTCCAAAACCTTCGACTTTTTCTGTTGTAGAATCTATAAGACTGTATTTTGCACCTTCAGAAACAAGCTGCTTTCCGTCAAGGTAGCGGATTTCATCACCATTTACAGGATTGTATTCAAGTGCCCTGTAGGCATAGTTGTCTGCTTTTCCTGTAGGGTCGCGTGTAGTTTCAGTTAACAAAACAGACTCTACCCCTTTGATTTTGCGTATATATAAATCGTATCCTGTAAGCTCGCCGTCATCATTTTTAGCTTCTACGAGTTTAATGTCATTAGCAGTAATACGCATGGCATTCTGTTTTGGAGTATATGTGATTTTCTGAGAATCTGAGGTATTTTGTGCAAAAATAAAACTACAGGCTCCTGCAAAAATTAAAAAACATGATAACCCGGTTTTAAAGAAATTTTTCATCATCATAGTTACTTATCGGCTTTTTGATTGTTTTATATTAGCAGGGGCAGTTGCTGCTTAAATATGATGAACCCCGAAAACTTGATAAATTCATACAAAGGGAGTAAAATATGCTTATGAAGAGAAATTTAAAATTATTTGCAATCATTTTAGCATTTTTCAGCTTTTCTGCATCACTTTTTGCAGAGTCTGTTACATATTCATTTTCTAGTTTTGGAGGAGGCTTGCCTTCTTCTGCCGCAAGAGTATCAATGGCCGCTACAGATACAACACAGCAAAGAATAATTGTCGAAGACGGCGATGAAGATACTACTTATGATTATTCTGACGAGCCTACAACTAAAAAAAGAAAGAATGCAGGCCTTATTGTTACTTATGTTATAGTCGGAGTTGTAATTACTGCAGGTATTATTGTTGGTGCATATTATCTTACAGACAGTTCTGTTAATTGTTGTGCCTCTGCTACAGAAAGCATTCTTGAAGGTTGTGGGGAGGGTTGTGGAGAAGCCTGTGCTACCTCTATGGACGAAGCCTGTGCATCTTCTATGAATGAGGCTTGTGCATCTTCCGGCGAAAATATTAACTGTTCAGGACAATCAATAGGAAGCCTTCTTGTAAACGGATTTGAGTTAATTCCTATTTATGTTCCATAAAAAATTCTTTTCCACAGTTCTTACTGCGACAGTTCTTTTCTCAATAACTTTTGTACAAGGTTTTACAGCTTCAAGGAATATTACTTCTTTGAAGCTCGATTTTTTACGCACCGAAGAAATTCTTGAAAATAATCAGACAACTTCAATGTCCGGCACAATTATTTATAATAAGAATCCTTTTGTTTTTGTATTCAAGCTTAAAACTCCTGTTGAGCAGATTTTGTATGTAAATGACGACAATGCATTTATCCTTGAAGGAGGCACAGACGGAAAAGTTTATGATATTGCCGAAAACAAGGATTTTCTTATTCAAACCTGCACAGACTTTTTAAACTGGTTTAAGTCTGATTACGGATTGACAGAATCGTACTTTAGGGCCGGTGATAAATGTGTTGACAGGGATCAGATTATAACACAATGGGACTGCTATCATTTTGAAAATCAGCCGCTGAACAAGGTGCTTGTATGGTCCGATTCTGAGGGACGTTTTACAAAACTTATGATGTATGTAAACGGGAATACTCTTGTTACAGAAACTAATCTTTCTTCTTTCAAAAGCGACGGGGGAACTCCCTATCCTACAACAATAAATTCTACATCGTATGCAGAAGATGTTCCTTTTATGAAAATGGAGCTTAAGTTTAGTAATGTTTCGTTTGTACTTTCAAAAGATGATATTCTTACAATAAACACGCTTGCTGACCAGGCTGCAAAAAGAAATATAGAGCTTCCAAAAAATGACCGTACAAAGGAGCTTGCTGCAGCAACACCATCCGTTCCACAGCAGGTGACTTACAGAGTTTCATTGCCTTCTGTTTTAGTAAGCACATCCTTTTCGTTTTATAAAAAATTCATCACAAGTCAGGATATGTCAAACTGTCCGTTCTATCCTTCGTGCTCACAGTTTATGCTCGATGCTGTTTCGGCAAACGGATTATTCGGATTTTTTCAGGGCATTGAACGCTTAAAGCGCTGCACCTCTACAGAACACGCAAGAGGCCTGTACCCTACACTAAGCAACGGCAAGCATTATGATCCTGTTCCTGTCATGAAAAAAGATTGAGGTTTATTATGAAAAAGTTTTTTTTGATTTTGATTTGTTCTACCTTTGTGATTTTTCTTAATGCGCAGAATTTGAATCAGTCTGCCGCACCAAAAGATATTCCTTCTCCTTATCAAACAGAGGTGCTTAAAGCTTTTGCCGATTCCCTTTATGATGACGGATTTTTAAGTCAGGCCGAAGGTGAATATAAAAGACTTCTTTTTGCACAGCCACAGGAAGACAACATTTTCCAGGATTCTCTCCTTGCGCTTACAAATATTTACAATAAGCAGGAAAACGTTACGGGCATTGAATGGCTCAAGGAAAATTTTTATGACAACTCAAATCCGTTTGTAAAAGAAAAAATAAATTTTGTCCAGGCTGAATTTATTTTTAAATCACGCAACGCAGAAAACTTTTCGCTTTTTACAGCTGGAATTGAAAATGATAAACAGTCGTTCTCTCCTGATTTTTCTAACCTCATAGATACTTCATCACTTATTCTGAACAACGATATAAAGGGACTTAAAACCTTTTGTGCAGACCTTGCATTAGTTAATCCAGATTATGAAAAACTTAATGAATTGTGTAAGTCGTATAAATTAAAAAAAGCAGGGCTTGCATTGTTCTTTTCTATGGTAATTCCCGGAAGCGGTAAATGGTATACAGGTTCGTTCGGAGCATTTATGTCTTCGTTTTTTTCAATCGGTACGTTTATTGCAGGAACTGTCGTAACAGGTATTCAGACAGAATGGAAAAGCTGGCAGCCTTATGTATTTGGAACTATAGGAGCCGTTCTTTATATTGCAGAGCTTTACGGTTCATACCAGAGCGCCAAACGATACAATGAAGCCTTATACAGAACTCTTTGCGAGGAAGCAGAAGCAATTTATGAAAAAGAGTATTAAGATTATTGTTCTACAGATCCTTCTTCTCTTTCTATCACTGCCGTTTTTTGCACAGGAAAAGAATATTCTGCCGCGAAATCCAGATTATTATTCTGATGTATTTTTTTATGCGTTGTCGCTTTATCAGTCAGGTGCATACGAACAGGCAGAGGTAGAATTAAAGCGGTATATCTTTATGCAGAACTATGCAAAAGGCAAATACGAAGCAGCAGCCCTGAATGCACTTGCAGGCATTTATGAAATGAAAAATGAATATGCGCTTGCTGCAGATTGTACCCAGAAAGCAATTGTCCTTTGTGAGCAGAATGGTTCTGAACAAAGCTATATAAACGCCCTTAGAGTGTGTCACATTAATTATCTTGAAAAGGAAGCAGAAAGCAAAAAGGATTTTTTGAATGATAATCTGTATATTTTTTCTTATATGAATCTTCCGGGATTTTCGGACACAGTAAGGCTACGTGCATATATTGCAGCAATTTCAAATGCAATGCAGAACGGACGAATTGAATATGCCCAGAAAACATATACAAAGGCTGTTGAGCTTTTTCCTCAGGCGTGGACAGAAGAACAGCAGACAATAATTCGTGATTCTTTTGAAAAACTGAACAAATTCAAACCAAAAAATCAAAAGCTTGCCGGATACCTTTCATTTATACCGGGTCTTGGTCAATTATACGCAGCAAATTTTTCAGACTCACTGAATGCCTTTTTATTAAACGGTTCGCTGATTGCCGTGAGCGTTTGGTCACTTTGTACTCTTGATTTCTGGACCTTCTCGCTTATTGAATTTAATCTGGTTATACGCTTTATGCAGGGAAATATTTACAATGCACAAAAAGATGCCTACCAGTATAACCTTAAAAAACAACAGGAACTGTCTCAACCCATTTGTGAAAATTTGCAAAATGCGTTATAATAGATTTTACTCTTATGCAGCAGAATAATTTTGAACAGGTAGATCTCAACACCTTTTTTGATACTCAAAGTCTGGCAGCTGACCAGAACGAAAAGGCAGAGATGCTCACCACACAGCAAAAACAACTCATTCAGGAAGTAATGCCTCTGATTAAGCAGATAGACCCCGAAAAAGCAAACAGCTTTCAGCAGCGTCTTGATGCTTTGGAGTCGCTTGCTCAGTCTGTTGCAATGTTTCCGTCGCTTCTGGAACGACACGAACTTATTGGCGGAACCCGAACTCCAACCTCTTTGATTGATTCTCTTATTGATCACCAGGATGCGGGCGACTCGACAATCCAGCTTCCGTCAAAGGCAATGCTTGGAAAAGGTCTTCTTGTTGCAAAAATGCATACCTTCTCAAGCTTTGCAAAATATACACATCATATTCACGAACTTAGAAAATATTCTAAAGCTTTTGATACAGAAACTATAACCTCAATGTATTCTCTTCTTATTGAAGACGTTTACTTAAACTTAATCCGCGATAACACACAGCCAATGGAATTCCGCCGTGAATGGGCATTGTCTTTGCTTTTGCTATGGGAGCATTGGAACGACCAGGGAAGTGCTCAGGTTGCACCCGTTCTTGAGTCTGTATGGATGGCACGCCGCCGTTTAGCTCCAGCATTTGGAACAATGATGGGGACAAGCGAGCTGCTTCAGATTTCAATGCAGATGGATGACCAGTGGATTGCCTTTATTAAACAAAAGCTTGGTGACCCAGGAGTTTCGCAGGCGATGGAAGAGTTCCTTTTTGGAATTTCATTTGAACAGATTAATACCTTGCGCACAATCCTTAAAGAAAAAGGAATCCCAGCAATTGGCCGTGATGAAGTTTCAAAATTCTTAGGCGAACATGTAAAATCAGATGCCGGACTTGATTACCGCGACTTTTATGCAAAATATACAGTACGACGAGATAACGCGCGTTCACGCACAAGACTTAAATTAAACGGACCGCACAAAACACTTGAAGATTACTTTATTCAGTTTGTAACCGTACAGAACAAGGAGACTCAGAACAATGACACCTTCGCAAAATCAAAATAATGAAGAAAAACAGGATCAGCAGAATAAAAAGATTCCATATCACTTTGGAGAAAAGCTCCGCAGCGTTCGCGAGCACAAGGGTTATACACTCAAGGTAGTTGCTCAGAAAGCAGGAGTCAGTGAAAGTCTTGTTTCTCAGATTGAGCGAAATCATGTTTCTCCGGCAATTGATACACTGCTTGCTCTGGCCGATGTTCTTGATATTAACCTTGAGTTCCTGTTCGAAGAATACAGAAAGGAGCGTCCTGTAACAGTTATTCGTTCAGAAGAGCGCCCTTCTATGTTTGAAGACGACATTATTTACGAAGAACTTGCCCGTCCTGCAGATTCTGCAAAGGAAAGTTCTTTTGAGTCCTACATGCTTAAGATTCCGGCAGGCTCACATACACACCGCGGTTCTTACGGACACATTGGTCGTGAGTTTGGAATTATCTTAAAGGGCAAGGCACGCCTTACATACGGTACACGCGAATATCTTCTTAATGAAGGAGACAGCGTTTCGTATTCTTCTGCAGCACCACATCTTGTAGAAAACGTTGGAGATACAGAGCTCACAGCTATCTGGGTTGTATCGCCGGCACAAAGATTTATTGAAAAATAAGGTAGATTGCTTCGCTTCGCTCGCAATGACGGTCATTGCGAGCGAAGCGACGTGGCAATCCATTTTATTGTTGCAACTCTTCTTTAATTTTTGTATAATTATTTAAAATTATTTAAGAATTATTGCATATTTATGCATTTTTTATGCATAAATATCACGTTCCAAAGGAGGACCATTATGACTTCAAAAAGCTCAGATGCTGCTATCTTAAAACGCCTGGAGAAACTTGCCGTACACAATGATCCCATCAATCCTGATTTATACAAAACTTATGATGTAAAACGCGGATTAAGAAATGCAAACGGAACAGGTGTACTTGTAGGACTCACCCGAATTGGTGATGTTGTAGGTTATGAAATCAAAGATGACCAGAAAATTGCAATTCCTGGACGACTTGTTTACCGCGGTTACAATGTAGAAGATTTAATTGCCGATGCCGAAAAGAACAAGCAGTTTGGTTATGAACAGTGTGCATACCTTCTTTTGTTCGGAGAGCTTCCAACACAGGACAAGCTTGATACTTTCAAAGAATATCTTGGAGAGTTCCGCGCACTTCCTGAGCACTTTACCGAAGACATGATTATGAAGGCTCCGTCAAATGATATTATGAATAAAATTGCCCGCGGAGTTTTAGCAAGCTACTCTTATGATGAAAATCCTGAAGACCGCAGTGTTGGAAACGTAGTAAAGCAGTGTATTGAACTTATAGCTCGTTTTTCAACTCTTGCAGCTTACGGATATCAGGCAAAGCGCCGCTACTATGATAACAAGAGTATGTTCATTCATAATCCAAAGCCTGAACTTTCTACTGCAGAAAACTTTTTGCGTCTGATTCGTTCAGACAAATCATATACAAGACTCGAAGCAGAAACTTTAGACCTTGCACTTATCCTTCATGCAGAGCATGGTGGTGGTAACAACTCTTCTTTGACAGTTCATGTTGTTTCTTCTGCCGATACAGATACTTACTCTGCAATGGCCGCTGCTGTTGGTTCGCTTAAAGGACGCCGTCATGGTGGTGCCAACATCAAGGTTATGGAAATGATGGATGAGATTAAAGCTAACGTAAAAGACTGGACAAGCGAAAAAGAAGTTAAGAACTATCTTACAAAGATTGCCAGAAAAGAAGCAGGGGACGGTACAGGTCTTATTTACGGAATGGGTCACGCTATTTATACAATCAGCGATCCTCGTGAAGTTCTGCTCAAGGCCAAGGCAAAGAAGCTTGCAAAAGAAAAAGGCGAAGGCTTTGTTAAAGAACTTGCACTTTATGAACTTATCGAAAAGCTTTCTCCTGCAATCATTCAGGAAGTTCATCATTCAGATAAGAGCATCTGCGCCAACGTCGATATGTACTCAGGACTTGTATATTCTATGCTCAACATTCCTCGCGAGCTGTTTACACCAATCTTTGCAATTTCCAGAATTGCCGGATGGTCTGCACACCGCATTGAGGAAATTGTAAGCGGCGGAAGAATCTACCGTCCAGCCTACAAGAACGTTTCGAAAGAAAGAGACTATGTTCCTATTAAGGAAAGAAAGAAGTAATTATCGTCGAGAGCGACGACTATTAGCAATCAGTAGCAGTCGCAGGAACGAACCAATAGCTGTAAGCGCCGAAGCAACATAAGTAAGCGCTGCAGCAGTCAAAACCTTACGTGCACCCTTGATTTCATCTTTTGAAACAAGGGTGTTTGTTTCTTTAAGAATCTTCAGTGCGCGGCGGGAAGCGTTGAACTCTACCGGGAGTGTGATGATATAAAAAATCATAGAAGCGCCAAAAAGCAAAATTCCAACATCTGTAATAATCTGGAAAATCTGAAGATAATCTTTTAAGTTTGCCATTGCACCAAGAATAATTCCAAGAATAGCAAGAGTCGGTCCAAAGCGCGAACCAAAATTAGCAACAGGAACAAGCATTCGTCGGAACGCAAGCGGGGCATAGCCTACATTATGCTGAATAGCGTGTCCTGTTTCATGAGCAGCAACTCCAACAGCAGCAACAGAACGGCTTGCAAAAGTTGCATCACTAAGGCTCAATACCTTTGTTTTTGGATTGTAATTGTCTGTAAGATTTCCGTTTATATGAGCAATACGGACATCTGTAATTCCGTTTGCTTTAAGAAGGATTTGTGCTGCCTGTGCACCAGACACCCCGCGGGAAGCCATTACCTTATTGTATTTTGCATAGCGGGATTTTACCAGAGTTGAAGCAAAAATGCTCAAAAGAGCTGCGGGTAAAACTAAAAGAACATAAAAAACATCAACACCACCAAGGTACATAAAAGGCCTCCAAAATTATAATACATATTTGTGGAGAAAATATCAGACACTCCCGTGGAAAATGTCTTCGGCCAACAGAGAAAGTTGTCCTCAGCCATTTTTCACTCCGTATCTGATATTTTCTCAGAAATTTTTATTTAATTTTGTATTCTTTTTATATTATACCATAAAACCCCGGAGAATGGTATAATAGATTATGTCATTGCGAGCGGAGCGTGGCGATCCAGTTATGAGAAGGAATATGGACAGGTTAGATAAGATTCTTGCACATGAAGGAATTGGGTCAAGAAAAGATATCAGAAAAATACTTCGCAGGTGTGTTGTAACTGTAAATGGCAAACAGGTGTTTGATCCGGGAGCACAGATTGATTCGCTCAAGGATGTTATTCAAATTGACGGCGAGACAATTGACCTTCACACCAACCTCTACATCATGATGAATAAGCCGCAGCATGTTGTTTCTTCTACTAAGGAAGGCGACCATCAGACTGTGTTTGATTTGCTTGATGATAATTTACGCACTCCTTATCTTATTGAAAAGCTGCATCTTGTAGGCCGTCTGGATATGGACACAGAAGGCCTGCTCCTTTTTACAACAGACGGTGAGCTTACTCACAGAATTACTTCTCCAAAAACACATATAAGTAAAACTTATTATTGCGGGCTTGAACACCCCGAAACTCCAGAACATCAGAAGGTAATAACACAACAGTTTGAACAAGGCATTGCAGTAGGCCCAGAAGATAACGAAGAAGGCTTTACCTGCCAGCCGGCATTCCTTGAATGGAAAGACGACTCCACTGCCCTCCTGACAATCTACGAAGGCAAATACCACCAGGTAAAAAGAATGTTTGCAGCCGTGGGCAACAAGATTACATACCTCAAGCGTATGAGTATGGGAGAGCTGAAACTAGACCCTAAGCTGGAACTTGGTGAGTATAGGATGCTTTCTGAAGAAGAGATTGCTTCGCTTCGCTCGCAATGACAGTGACTAGAACAATCCTGAAATCACACCATTATCATCTACATCAATATCCAATGCAGCCGGAGCCTTTGGTAATCCTGGCATTGTCATGATGTCGCCTGCAAGTGCTACAACAAAACCTGCGCCAGCGTACAACTGAACATCGCGTACCGGGAATGTAAAGCCGCGTGGAGCACCAATGAGTTTTGGATCGTGCGAAATAGAATTCTGTGTCTTTGCAATACAAACCGGAAGCTTTCCGTAGCCTGTTTCTTCAAAGCCTTTGAGCTTTTTAAGGGCTGCCGGGTCAATTTCAACATTTGCAGCGCGGTAGATTTCTGTTGCAATCTTTTTGATTTTGTCTGCAAGTGGGAGGTCCAGTTCATACAACGGGTGATATGCAGCTTTTCCGCTGTCTGCAATTTCGCTAACAGCCTTAGCAAGTTCCTCTGCGCCTTCACCGCCTTTGCCCCAGCCTTCACTAAGAACTGCTTTTGAACCAACGCCTTCACAAAGCTTTTCGAGCAAGGCAATTTCTTCGTCTGTATCTGTAATGAACTTGTTTACTGCAACAACTGCAGGAAGTCCAAACTTAGCAACGTTTTCAATATGAGTCTTAAGGTTTTCAAATCCTTTTTCCAAAGCGGCACAATCTGGCTTAGACAAATCTGCCTTGGCAACTCCGCCATGCATCTTAAGCGCGCGGATTGTAGCAACAATTACAACAGCACTTGGCTTAAGTCCTGCACTGCGGCACTTAATATCAAGGAACTTTTCTGCACCCAAGTCAGCGGCAAAACCAGCTTCTGTTACAACATAGTCGCCGCTTGCAAGAGCACACAAAGTTGCATTTACACTGTTACAGCCGTGAGCAATATTTGCAAAAGGTCCACCGTGAACAAAGGCTGGATTTTTTTCAAGGGTTTGAACAAGATTAGGCTTAATAACATCCTTGAGCAAAGCAGCAACTGCACCGGTACACTTGAGAGCACCAAAAGTCACGTTTTCTTTGTTATAGTTCTGGCCAATTACAATGCGGTCAATTCTCTCTTTAAGCTCGCTGATTGTACGGCTCAAACAAACAATTGCCATAATTTCTGAGGCAACTGCAATTGTAAAATGATCCTCGCGAGGAACACCCTGTAGGCGTCCGCCAAGACCAATTGTAATATTACGCAAAGCACGATCGTTCAAATCAACACAACGCTTCCAGCTTATAGTGCGTGGGTCAATGTTCAATTCATTTCCCTGTTGCAGGTGGTTATCAATAAGGGCTGCAATCAGGTTGTTTGCGATGGAAATTGCGTGAATGTCCCCTGTAAAATGGAGGTTAATATCTTCCATTGGAACAATCTGTGCATAACCGCCGCCACAGGCACCACCCTTTACACCAAAGCATGGTCCAAGACTAGGCTCACGCAAAGCAACAACAGTCTTTTTTCCAATGCGGTTGAGTCCATCTGCAAGCCCGATAGAAACAGTAGATTTTCCTTCGCCGGCAGGAGTTGGAGTAACGGCTGTAACAAGAATAAGCTTCCCAGGATTTCTGGCAGCCTTTTCCTGAAGTACACGAAGCTCTTCAAAAGTAAGCTTTGCCTTGTAAGGTCCGTAAAGCTCAAGCTTATCTGCAGGAATATCAATTTTTGCCGCAACCTCGGCAATAGGAATCATCTTATTTTTCTGTGCAATTTCAATATCTGTCATTCTGGACCTCCTATACTCTTCCCTCTAATCTGTTCTTCAATTCTTTTATTTCTTCACTCAACTCTACAGTCTTATTATTCTGCCTTACAACGCGTTGTGCAAGCAGCTTTGAAAGGAATATACCGTAGTGCGGATTTTTACGAATCAAATTCAGAAATGAAACCTTTGGAATGCGAATCAGTTTTCCATCGCCTGCGCTCAAAATTGTAGCAGAACGGCGGTCATTCAAAAGGAAGGCCATTTCGCCAATGAACATATCATCAGGAGTCAAAACAGAAACAAGCTTTCCGTCTGCATAAACTCCGTAACGGCCAGAAATAATAAAGTACAAATCATTGCTCGGTTCGTCCTGCTTACATACAATTTCATGACGTTTATATTCAATAGTTGCAAACGGAACCATAATTCCAGGAACGGTGTTAGACATATCCTTTACGTTTGTAATTTCAAAAGAAACAGCATTTCCCTTTTCGTTGTAATGAAGTGCACTAACAAGTCCGCGCGAAAGACTGATTCCTCGTCCATGCTCCAGTTCAAAATCAGGAACATCGCCAGAAACCATGCGTGCTTTCCAGTCAAAACCAGGACCTTCATCTTCAATAGCAAAATGCGATTTATCTTTTCCAATGAAATATGAAATCTTAATTTTCTTGTCTTTGTTTTCAGGAAGACTTCGTTTCTGGTCAATCAAATCAAGAACATTTTTTCCACTCTTCATCCACGCTGATTTTTCTTCATAAGTAATGCCACAGTTTCCGTGTTCAAGAGCATTTGTACTAAGCTCCATCAAAGCAGTCTGCAAAGCAAAACGTCCTTCGTCATCAATTCTGTTTGAACAGTAAAGATAGTTTACAAGGAAGCTTGCATAAAGACGTGTATCAAGAGGATCGTTGTCGCAGATAAACTGACCCTTTTCCTGGCCACCCATTCTGTCCTGAATACCGCGGTTAAAAAGGAACTGCTGGTTGCTCCATAAAATCTTAAGCAAACGTTCAAAATTTTCCTTAAAGGTATAAAGAGTCATTACAATAATAATGTTAGGATCTTTTTTATCTTCAATCTGCTGCATCATTGCCGGGTTAGGAACAACAGCAATAATACCACCATTATGAAGCCAAGGGTCTGCATGAATAGCTGCAAGAATTCGGTTTGAATCCATGTCGGTTGAAGTGTAATCAAGAACCTTGATTTCAGGAAGCTCGTAGTCAATAAGACTCAAGGCTTCATCTGTGTCGGGACAATAAATCGGATCAAAATATTCCGAATATTTTTGTGTAGCAGTTTTTACAGTAGAAATAACTTCTTTGTTTGTAGAAGCAATCAGCAGCTTTTTCATGCGGCCATCTCCTATAAATGATTTATGATTCCGATGCGACTCGAACGCACTACCTGTTGCTTAGGAGGCAACCGCTCTATCCAGATGAGCTACGGAACCAGAATTATTTTTAGCCCGCGCAGCAGTCTAGCACCTGTACCAGACACCAGAACGGGCAAGATTCCTAAAACCGTCAGCCTTTACATCAAATTTTTCGGCAAGTCCGTTGTAATGGCAAAGATAAGTCATCTTTTTAATATCATCCGGTAAAGTCTTAAGCTGATTATAAGAAGCATGAACACTTTCGCTATAGCCAGAAAAATCACAATCATGAAAAACAACTTTTACAGGATATTTTTGAATAAGGAATTCAAGCTGTTCAAAATTAAACTGAGTATCGCTTGTAAATAGAACTTTGTCATCAATAAGAATTCCATACGAAATCTGGAAGTCTCCTGTAACTTCACAGGTAACATGTTTGGTGCGGAACAGCTTAATATTTATGTTTCCAATATTTGTTTCGTACATTTCAAAAGGCTCAGACTGCAAAAGCTCAGGCTTTATCTGATTAAAATAATCATTAAGATCAAGAGCGCCTTCTTCGTTCACTTTGAGTCCTCCCTTAAGAGATTCATCCCAAAGAAGTTGTTTAAATTCGTCGGTAATTACAAGATTGCATTTTTGTTTTTTTACATAGCGACCAACAAGAGCAAGCTCTTCAACGCCGCCAATATGATCTGCATGTGGATGAGTCAAAAGAAGATTATCGATTTTTTTAAGTTCCAGTCAGTAGTTTTTTTCAAGCGCATAAGGACACAAAGTTCCACAGTCGATAAGCAGGTGATCGTCTCCCTTAACAACCAGAACATTAGTTTGAAAATATCTTTTTGAAAAAGCGCTCCCCGTTCCTATAAAGAAAACCGAAAGTCTACCACTGTTTTTTAATTCCAAAACAGAATTATCATTCGAGCTCATTTCTATATATTATACCACATTTTTTAAAAGATGTCAGTAAAAACATTGGATGCAGCCAGTTCATATACCTCTTCCACGCCTGTAACAAGAATGCCACCCATGCCCAGCTCAAGCGGAAGTGCTATGTCCATATCGTAGCGGTCACCTATTGCGATGCAGTTTTGTGGGTCTGTGTGAGTGATTTCGCAGGCTTTCATGAAAGGTTCTACGGCCGGTTTTGATTTTAAGCAGGTGTCAAGGCCTACAATTTCGGGGAAAAATTCAGAAATCCCTATTGCGTTCAGAGTTTTGCGGGCTGTAAATACCGGATTGTTTGTTACGCAGATTAAGTTGAAGCGTTTTGAAAGTTTTTTCAGTGTCTGAATAAGGCGTTCGTCGCGGGTAAGGAAGTCTGCCGGTTCCATTAAGGTTTTGCGCCATTCTACGCTCTGGGCAATCGGGATTCCAAAAGCTAAAAGAGTGTTTCCAAGGCTGATTTTTTTACCGTTGTTTGCAGCGGCATATTGTTTACGATAGTCGGCTACCATGCGGCGGGCTTCTTCTGCAGTAATTCCGCGGTCTTTTGCAAACTGACGTACCTGACAGTCCACCTGTTCAAAGGCATAGGCAGAGTTTGTGTAGAGAGTTGAGTCGATATCGAAGATTAATGTTTTTGGATTTTCAGGAAGATTATAGGTTTTCATGCCCGGGGTCCCTGAAGCTCTCGAAGGGCTGCCCATGCTACAATTCCATCTCCCTCAAGTTCTGCGTCTACACAAGAACCAACTACAAGTTCCAGACCAAGTGCAGCAAGAGCGGTGCGCTTCTTTTCAAAGTATACCTGGTCCTTTGCCTGACCGCCTGTTGTAGTAATTACTTTTGGGAAAGCAACTCCGTTTTCTTCAGCAAACTTTTTGAGCAGTTGAACGGCGTCTGTTACTTTTTGCAGACGTACATCTTCGGGAAGGCTTGCACTATTTGGAATCAAAACAGAAATATTCCAAAGACCTGCTTTTACTCCTGGTAAAGTTCGTATTCCTTCCGCACGGATTTCTTTATCAACGCACATATTAATTCCTTCAGAGCTTCCGGCACGATCGCAGATTGTTCCGGTCCTGGTTGTATCTGTTCCTATCAGGGCAGCTATAAAGTCAGGGCCAACGCCTATAACGGGAATGTCTTCAAGCCCCAGCAGTTCCTGAGCATTTGGCAAGAGCTTTCCGCACTTGTGGCCAAGTTCTACAAAGTCAGGCATTTTTCCTGTCATAATGCCAAAGCCTTCCAAAACCTCGCGGTTCCAGTAAGCAGTTTCATAGCGTTCTTCGGGCAAAATTGTTACGGCATTACCGGTCAGCTGCCAGATTAAATATTCAGGCCCCGAAAAAAGATGAGCTGTTGCTTCGTATTCGTCGTTGATTAAATCGCGGAACAAAAGGATTCTTGGTAAAAAAATTGAATTAGCAAAGCGATGGGCTTCTTCGGGAGAAGTTTCGTCAACACTAAGACGGGCTGCAGGATATTCGTTCCAACGTAAAGTAAGGCCGGATTCGCTTACAAGAGTTGGGCCGTTACCGCTGATGGCAAGGGCCTTTATATGGGGTGCTTCGACCTCTTCGACAGCGGTTTTCAACTTATCAATCGCAGCCTTGAGTGCCCAGATCCAGCCTTCGGCAACAAAACGATTTTCGGGAGCAGAATATGGCACGGAGCACATAGCAATAACCTTTCCGTCCTTTGCAATGAGCCCCGCTTTTAAGGCTGTACTTCCAATATCAGCGGCAAGAATACATTCAGCCATATTATTCTTTGGCCCCATCGGCACTGGCAGCTCCTTCGGAATCAGAAGCTTTATCAGCCTTGTTAGGACTTGTCTGCTTTACAACCTTTTCAATAATAGAACGGTTATCCAGCAGTTCACCCAAAGACTGATTATAGTGAATGCGTGTAATTACATTTGCAAAAAGACCACTTACATCAGTGCTGATGTACCATTCGCGGCTAAGCAGATCTTCGTGGTAAACAGCGTTAGTACCAATAATGCGGTAGAACAGGCCCTGCTCATAAGCTTCATCAAAATCCTTAATGGCATTGCCGGTAAAGAATGGAAGCGAAATTGCACAGATAACTTTTGTAGCACCCTGCTCCTTAAGGAATTGCATGGCCTTGAGCAAAGTTCCACCGGTACCAAGCATATCATCAGCCAGGAAGGCAACCTTACCTTTAACATCACCCAAAAGCTTTACAGACTTGATGTTTGTGCTGTGAGCATCCTGAGTTACGATTGAATAATCGCGCTCCTTGTAAATCAAAGCCAGAGGAAGCTTTAAGCCGGAAGCATAAAATTTATTTCTATCAATAGCGCCGGTATCCGGAGAAACAATTACAAGGTCTTCGGTTTTGCCGGATAAATCTACAATCTTACTAAGCTCGCGGATAATCTGATAGCTTGCATGCAGGTTATCAAGATTACATTTTGAAAAAGCATTAGGAATTTCGCGGGAATGCAGATCCAGAGTAATGATTCTGGCAACACTCTGCATTTCGTAAATATGACCAAGAAGACTTGCAGTCAAACCTTCGCGTCCCTTGCGCTTGTGCTGGCGTGCATAAGGATAAGCCGGAACTACCAGGGTGATTTTTCCGGCCCCTGCCATGCGTACAGCATCAATAGTAACAAGCAGAGACATAACATGGTCGTTTACAGTCATCCGCACCTTATTAGCACCGCCGTTGAGCGACAGCACCTCGTGGTTTTCGACATCCTGAAAAATAAATACGTCCTTACCGCGAACGGTATCGAGCAGTTCGATTTTTACTTCACCGTTGGCAAAATAAGAGAAACGTGAATTGATTTTGAAAACAGGCGGTCTGTATTTATTAGTAGCACCCCTTATACAAAGATCGCTGGTCTGCAAATCATTCTGCAGATTTATCCTTTGTATAAGCTCTTCTTTAGTCAGCTCATAACGCTTAGACACAACATCGTTTTTCAAAGTAAAACGATGCTTGTACATATGCTTAAGGTGCGTTATGACTTCATCGGCGAAAGCTTCGCCACCAGGACAGGCAACAATCGCAAGACTTGTTGGCTCGGTATAAGGCATAATAGACCTCTTATATAGTGTAGTTTATACGAGTACTATACTACATTTAGTGTTTTTGTACAATCATGCAAAGGTCTGGCTGACTGTTTTAAGCAGCTCTATAATCTCCAGCTTTTGAGGACAGTGGCCCTGGCAGTTTCCGCAGCCGATACATTCAGCAGGATTACCCGATTTTTTAAGCTCCTCGTTGTAGTTCCACCTGTGGGAAGCAACTCCGTAGCGTCGGCTTTCGTTGTAAAGCTCAAATATACGCGGAATATTAATAT
>JAGCDP010000035.1 GCA_017651065.1 Treponema sp. | reverse complement strand
GACAACATATGTCCATTTGTGTAAAATGACTGTATGACTTCATAGTTTGTTTTTCCCTTTAATGTGGTAGTTTTTGGGTTAAAACATTCTATGAAGTTTTTTTATTTATTTTAAGTGTTGCACTTGCAATTACAATCTACCCCTCCCCCTCTTTTTTATTCCTTCTTTTTAATATTCAACACAACAACCGCAGAAAGAACAAGGATAATTCCCAGCGCAGAAAGTACGGTTAACATTTCGGAAAAACACAGGATTCCAATTATTGTTGCGACTACTGGTTCAAGGGTGGCGATGATTCCGGCCTTGCTGGCTTCTACTGTGCGAAGCCCGAGCGTGTAGGTCAGAAAAGGAATTACGGCAGTTATAAGAGCGGTGAGAATGCAAAAGCCGATAAGCAGAGGAAGATTTGGGGCCTGGGCAAAGTGAGAAATCATATCACCGGGCTTGCAGATAAACCAGGAACCAAGGCCTGCAAATAAAAATGTATAAGTTGTAACTGTGTAAGGAGAATAGCGGCGCAGGGCAATTGTTCCAAGGATGCTGTAAAGTCCGTAGCCAAAGCCTGAACCAAGTCCAATCAGTAAGCCGAACAAAGTGATTCCGTTGCCGGAGATTCCTGAAACAAGGACGCAGCCGGAAAAAGCAAGAAGCAGGGCGATGAGTTTCCGGGCATTCAGTTTTTCATGAAAGAAAATTGCCGACATGAGCATGATCCAGATTGGCGAAGTGTACAAAAGAATTGCGGCTGTAGAAAGAGGCATAATTGTAATTGCAGAAAAATAGCAGATTGTGAAAAACAAAACACTTCCAAATCCAAGTCCCAGAAAAAGCGGAAGGTCGCGCAGGGCAATCTTAAAGCCTGAACGGTCAACAATAAGCTGAACCAGACAAAAAATCAGAGCCCCAAGTGTGAGCCTTATAGAAGCTATCTGAATTGCGCTAAAGCCATAGCTTTCGAGTTTCCTTACAAAGATTCCCATGCTGCCCCAAAAGCATGCTGCGATGATGATTAAAAGTGGGCCTAGATTTGTTTTTTGGTTTTCCATTGAATCATATTATATCATATTGTAATATTTGTGTAAGGATTTTTTATGAACACAAATCGGTTTGCCCGAACCAGGCTTACATTCGGAAAAGACAATATGGAAAAGCTCTACAAGTCCCGCGTGATTGTTTTTGGCATTGGAGGGGTAGGCAGCTATGTTGTTGAAGCTCTTGTGCGTTCCGGGGTTGGGGCGATTGATATTGTTGATGATGATAAAATCTGTCTTTCAAATTTGAACCGCCAGCTTTTTGCGCTGCAGTCTACAATCGGCAGGGACAAGGTTGATGTTGCCGAAGAGCGCATTCATGATATTAACCCGGACTGCAAGGTTACAAAATGGAAAACCTTCTTTATGCCAGACACCGCCGATCAGTTTGATTTTTCGCAGTATGATTATATTGTTGATTGCATTGATACTGTGACCGGTAAGCTTGAAATTATAACCCGTGCAAAAGCGCTTAATAAGCCGGTTATCAGCTGCATGGGGGCTGGGAATAAGGTTGATCCGACTAAGCTTAAGGTTGCAGATATTACACGAACTTCTGTTTGTCCTCTGGCGCGGGTTATGAGAAACGAACTTAAGAAGCGCAAGATCAAACGGCTCAAGGTTGTGTTTTCTACAGAGACTGCAATTCCGCCGCAGGTTGATGAGATGGACTCGGAGTTTGAAGATACATCCGGGGTGACTCCTGAACGAAAGGGTACTCCAAAAAAGCAGGCGCCAGGCAGTAACGCTTTTGTTCCTTCTGTTGCCGGTATGATTATTGCTGCGGAAGTTGTGAAAGATTTAACTCAGTTTCATGTTACGGATTTGTTTAGGGAGTAGAGTCCTATAATTCCGACACACTAATCTCTGCATCTGCTCTTTGATTTTTTATCGCAATTTGAAAATCATCTTCGTAAATAACTTCTCCAGGCGGTTCGGTGCATTTTGACATATAAAGCTTGAGGCCGTATTTGTTTGCCATGGCCCGGTAAAAATCCATCTGTCGGTAAATGTCGTTTCCTTGGGGAGTGTCTTTGAACCAGGTGATGGCATTGTCTGGGTTGCCTTGTTCGTAAAATGGCGGAACGGGGAGAACCTTTTCAAAGTATTCGCGGTTCTTCCAGTATTCGGCAGTTTCTTCTTGGGTCAAAGTTTTGGACTCAACGAGCTTCCAGATTGCAGTAAAAAGCCCTCGTGGCTGCTGAGTCATATATGCGATGTCGGCGGTGTGGATTCTAAAATAGGTCATAAGTCGCTCTTTAATTATTCAAAAGATAACTTATTATACTATAATTTTGAGATATATGAAGATAATTTAAATTTCGATTTTTTTGAGGCAGGTTTTGAGCTAAAAAAGATTTTTCAAAAACTTGACGACCTGTGAATTATAGTTTACACTTATATTATGTATGAAGTAAGACAGACATCTGTATTCTCTAATTGGCTTAAAAAGCTAAAGGACAATGTTGCAAAAGTTTCTATTGCCAGGCGGATTGTCAGGTTAGAAAATGGCAACTTTGGAGATTCAAAATCTGTTGGTGAAGGAGTTTTTGAATTGAGAATAGATGTTGGCCAAGGCTATAGGGTCTACTTCACGAATAAAGATAATACAATAATCATTCTGCTTGTTGGAGGCGACAAATCTTCACAAGACAAGGATATAAAAGCTGCTAAGGATATGGCAAAGGAGGTTTAAAATGTTAGAAACCACAAAATTTGATGTTGCAGATTATCTCGATACAGAAGAACTCAGAGAAGATTATCTTGAATTAGTTTCAAAAGATGGAACTCCTGAAGAATTACTCAAAGCTATAAACGATGTAGCAAGAGCGCGAGGAATGGCAAAAACTGCCAGAGAAGCTGGAATAACACGAGAGGGACTTTACAAGGCACTTTCTCCAGACGGCAACCCGGCCTTTTCTACAGTTTATAATATTCTTCATGCCATAGGATATACGCTAACTCCAACTCCACTTTCAAAGAGAGTTTAAATACTTTTGAAAATGAAAAAGCACGCATCTTCAATCATCCCATTTGATCCTCAAACTCAGTATGCCGTAATCAAAAGTTCAATCTGTACAGGTGAAAAGGTTGCCGGCTTTAAGAACAAAACAAACGGGCATTTTACAGAAGTCATGGTGATTCAGTCTTCTGCAGATGAGGCTGCCTTCAAAAAGCTTTATAATCTAGAAAGTGTGAGGAAGGAATACTAATTTGGAACTTGTAAAAAAGATTTTTGATTGTGTTGAAATCTACAAACTAAAATCTCGTACTGATAATCGCGGGCCGATGACTTATGCATATGAAGACAGTATCGATGGATTTGAAATCAGAGAAACCCGCGTTTACACCATGCCGCAGAAAGGGACTTTTTTTGGGATTCATTATAGTGATGAGGCAACTCCATTTTCTAAGCTTGTTTCTGTAGTGCAGGGTAGGGGAATGGACTATGTTGTGGACCTTAGAAAAAATTCTGCCGCGTATCTTAAATGGGAAGCTGTTGAATTAAGTGCAGACAACACCCTTGCTGTTCTGGTGCCGGCAGGAATCGGACACGCATTCATATCTTTGGAAGATAATACAATTCAGCTTTTTGCAATTAATAAAACCGGGAAGGATGGTCATTCAAAACAAATAAACTACGCCGACCCACAGATTGGATTAAAGCTAGAAATTCCAATCACTCAGATTTCTGATTATGATTCCAACGCACCGTTTCTGGAGGAAAATTAAATATACAAATTCCTTCCCGGAGTTTTAGAGTTATAAGGGGTAAGCTCAAAGCCTTTGCCGCTGACTGCACAGCTGATCATTTTCTTTGTAAGTTCAGGAACACTTTCGTTGGCAAGAGCTTCTTCGGGATTCATCCAGACAACCTGGTCGTTTTCGTCGCCATCGGAACGGGCTTCGCCTTCAACATAAATTGCTTCAAAAACGGCGTACCAGTCTTTGGCACTGAATCTCATTCCAATAAGCTTGCCGGCTTTTACAGTGATGCCGGTTTCTTCCTGATATTCACGTACCAAAGTTTCTTCCGGAATCTCGCCAAAATTAACATAGCCGCCGGGAATAATGAACATGCCTTTGCCGGCTCCATAAGTATGACGGGCCAACAAAACCTTCCCATCACGAATACACACGCCGCCAACCGACTGGCTCCAATTTGTTTTTTCGATATCTGCTTCTGACATAGCAATCTCCTTAGTGATTATAGCATAGGTAGTTTACACCCTGCAAGAATCTCTTTTGCAGAACGCTTAATATCATCAATAAGCTCTGGTGGATTAAGCGGCCTTGCACCACCACCAAAAGACAAAATCCATGCCGCTGCCTGACCAAGCTGATTTGTTTCAAAAGAAAGATAAACTGAGCCGTCTGGATTTTCGCGGATAGTCTGACCATTGTGCCAGGTGCGTTCCATTACATAAGTTTTCAGCCCCTTAACAAACTCAATTTCGACTTTAACTTTTTCACCGGTAAAGCCCCAGGCTCCCATCTGAACATCGATATGGTCTTCAAGCTTAAAGTCTTTTGGAATCGAAAACTTGTCTCCAGTAATCTGGCAGTTTCGAATGCGCGGCATGGCCCACAAACGAATTGCATCAGAGGAATGAGAATATCCAAGCAAATACCAGCTGCCTTTCTGGCAGATGATGTGATAAGGATCAAACAAGCGTTCCTGATATTCAGAATCCTTTGCGGTTTTGTATTCAAGCTTTAGCGTTCGGTGGAGTTTGGTTCCCTTAAGAACTGCTTCAAAAACTCCGTCTTCCATTGTTGTGATTGGATCAGAAATAAAGTGAACTTCGTTATTTATGAGGGCAGAGTCAACGGTAATGCTGTCCGGGAGCATCTTAATTAATTTGTTCATCAGGTCCCGATAAGATTTTTCCATTGGAGTATTTTTGTATTGTTCCAGAAGCGGAAGAATTGTAGAAAGAGTAAGAAGCTCGCCTTCTTTAAGCATAACCTGCTGAATAAAGAAAGTGTTATCTGTGTAATAATATCCGTTTTTCTGAAAATCAAATTCAACAGGAGCCCCATAATCATCGCGCAGAGTTCTGATATAACGAAGGAAAGTACTTCGGCTAAAATCCGTTCCAAGTATCTTATTTAATTTGTTCGCATTGGGATATTCTCCGTTTCTAATGGAGCGGTCAATATCCATAATGTATTTAAGAGTATGAAATGTGTTTGTTTTTACTTCAGTTTTCTTCTTCTGGGCCATAAGTGCCTCCTATTGTCGGGGTCCCTGAGCCTGTCGAAGGGTCGGGTGTACCGTGTCATTGTCGGGCTTGACCCGACAATCTCTTTTATAATTATATCACAAAAAATTTTTAGGGTGTACCACATATTGCAACACCCCCTGTCGTATAATTAAGACGTAAATAAGGAGGTAAAGCCTATGAACGCACAAATCTTAATCAAAACAACCAATGACTGGTTCGAATTCTCAAAGAGCAAAACAGGTCAGCTCGATTACGTTGGTAAGTGGGAAAAGAACGCGCTTCCAAATGTCGAAGGCGCCCAGGAATTTGTTTCAAGTACTTTTCATTCTCCATGCTGGTATGTATACATCCAGAGCGAATTGAACTGCAATCCTATGGTTTATGTTGCCCCAGAAGTTGATGTTTCAGACAAGGATACTTTTGATTACCTTATTCACATTGGACCGATGCTTGCCGCAGTTGAATCAAAGAACTCTCTTCTTGCAGGTGAACTGTTCCTCCGTCGCCGCGAGGTTTTCGAAAAGTTTGCACAGCTCACTCAGTACATTCTTGAGCCGCTTTGTGTAGAGATTTTGTTCTCACTCTGCTACGGAAAGATGAACAATATCGACCCGGACAATATCCCGTTGATTTTCGAAAGTGCCAAAAAGAAGCTCGATTTTGATTCTTCCCGCGAAAATCTTGATCAGGCCTTCATGCGCTGGTTCAAGAAAAATACAGCAACACTCACTTTGCCGCTTGTCGGAACCAATTTCTATCACTGGGATGAAAACATCGAGCCCGAAGCTCTTTCAAAGCTCACTGATAATTTGAGCCCAGAAGATTTGCCAGCTGCTGCAGAAAAAATCCGCAACGCAAAGCACAGCTTCTACGAATCACTCAAGGTTTCGGTACAGGCCGAGCCATATAATCATGTAGATAAGAATTCAATTCTCGTCTGCATCGAAAATGTGGAAGCCAAGCTCTTTGGAAATCCTGGTCTTGAAAAAGCCGGTCACATCAGAGCCCTGGCAGCCAAAATCATCCGCGAAGCAAAGCCTAAAAAGATGTCTTACACATGTAAGCTTAGTGCTTTGAGTTACAACGAGATTGTCGTTCAGTTTACAGTATAAGAAGAGGAGGTCAAATATGAAATTAATTTACGTAGAACCAGCCGAATACTTCACCCCAAGCGCAAGGAAAATTCTTGAAGAAGGAGAAACAGACTCAATAAAAGAGCCAGATAAAAAATCCGCAAAGAAACAATCACAACAAAAAAAGCCACAAAAGGAGGCAAACCATGAGAAATGATGCAAAACAAGGATTGGCAAAACTTTTAGGGTTTATAATATTTATTCTGCTTGTAAGATGGGCTAATGCTGCTCCTTTATTGTAGGGAAGGGGTAGAGCTGGTTTGTTATGAGGAGTTATAATCGATAAATTGAATATTCTGTGTTCTGTATCGAGAATGTAGCTCAATATATAACTAATACTAAACTATTCACATATTCGAATCTCTCATCAAATATGCTATAATACCCCTATGAAACACTCACAAACCTTTCCGCAGCAAACTCACTTCATAGGTGTACTTGCCTCCGAAGATATAACCGCAACATTGGAAGATTGCCGCCGCTACATGAATGAAGCTTATGGCTGTCGTTCCGGGCATTCAACTCCAATTCATGTTACGCTGGTTCCGCCTTTCAGATTGCCACAGGAGTATTCAACTGAGGATTTAGCTCTTGCTATAGAAAAAGAAGTCCTGCCAAAGGGTCTGGGATTTACCGCCAAAGTGAACAACTTTGATGCTTTTGGCGACCGCACGATTTTTGCAAAGGTCGAGCAGGATAAAAGATGGACAATTCTACGAGACGCAGTTTTTTCCTCTGTAATTAAAGCGGCTCCTGGCTGTACCAAAAAAGATCAGCGCCCCTTTACGCCTCATCTTACTGTAAGCAACAGAGATATTCCTGCCGGGGTCACAAGCAATGCGCTTGAGGTTATGAATGAACTGAACCTTGTAGAAGACTTTCCTGTAAACAACATCACAATTTTTGAACGAAAGGGCAGCCGTTGGGAAGCCGCAGTTTCACTAGAGATTTAGAGATAAAAGTGTAGGGGGATAGAAAATGACATTCGACGGCTCTCAGAAAATCATTGGTAAAGGTGCACAGGCAGAAGTTCTGCTGTACCATGGATTTGCTTACAAGGTTTATAATCAGTCTTATCCTGCAGAATGGATTGCTTTTGAAAAACAACAGCAACAGGCAGTGAACAAGGCTGGCCTCTGTCCTGTAAAATATTACGACACAGATGATTCTCATATCATCAAGATGGATTTAGTTGAAGGCGAGCAACTGGAAAAATCAGTTCCTAAAGCTCCCGAAGAGGGCTTTAAGCTTCTTGCAAAGGCATTTCGTTTTGTCCATGAAGCAGATGCCGGAGATACAACAATTCCGCCGCTAAGTGAAACAGCAGGTCTTATGCTTTCTGAGGAAGAAAAATCAGAAGTACTTCCAGTAATCGCCCGCCTGTCACAAAAATACAAAAGCTGCATCTGTCATCTGGATATGCATTTTCTAAACATCATGATTCCAAATGATACAGCCCTGATTGCAGATAAAATCAATTATACCATCATCGACTGGATGAACACACGAGTTGCACCCCCGGTTTTTGATTACGCACGAACCTATGTGATTTTTAATGAGTTTGCAAAAGACGCCCTTGAGTTCTACAAAGCTGCAGTCTGGCCGGATGTCCAGGCACTTGGAATTTCTGAAGAAGATTTCTTTGAAGCTGTAAAAGTCTGTACTGTTTTGCGTAGTAAAGAATAAAAAAGCGAGATATAAAATGAATGACCTAACCCCCATCCAAAAAGAAATAGTCACCGCGCTTGAGCAGCTTAAGGAAAAGTCTTTAATTACAGAGGCTGTTCTTGCCAAAAAGGTGAGGAAAACACAAAAATCCAGGGAAAGAACAAAGCCGGCATCAGCTTAAAAGATCTGGAAATCTGCATAGAACATCTTGCCCAAACCACCCAACTCACTTTTGCCCTTCACTTAAACAGCGCCAACGATATTCTCATAAAAAAAGACACCGTCTTTAAACTCCTGGAAAGCGATGCCAAAAAACGCCGTCAGTCCAGCGAAAAATCAATTTCTGTTCTGACAAACGGTGATCTGCGAACCAAAAGTTCCGGCGGCAAGGCACCTAAGAAACGCAGCGACAGGAAGAAGGTTGATTTTAGAAATATAGAGGATTTTGAATAAGGCAGAGTTATTCTGCACTAAACGCATCAATCCTTTCAAAGACCATGGTTGCCTGGATTTTATCACCACCAAGAAAACCTTTGGAGCCGGAAGATGTTGTTGTTATTGTATGCAAGCGGTAGCCTTTTTCGGCCTGTTCGTTTATGGCTGCCTGTAAGTTTGTTAAGCTTGATATTCCAGAACCGGTACCTATAAACTTTTCTGTAAGGACAACCTGTAAAACTACATACTTTTCTCCTTTAGAACCACGAGCCTTAAGTGTTCCTGAGTCAAAACCAAATCCCATAAAAAACCTCTCTTTATTTTTATATTAATTTTTTTATTTTATTATTTCGAAAACGGATCCTTACTCTGATCCACCGTCAACAGCTCGTTAACATCAACCCCATAAAGTTGCTTCTGCAGGTTTTTGACAACTTCATCGTAGTTGTAGGAAAGCTTTTCAACCATCTGGTCATCCAAAGCAGCTTTTACCAAAGGAGATGGATTGTATTTTGCAGCGCGGGCAAAAAGATCGTTTCGGGCAACGGCTTTGGTTGTGACTTTTAGTTGTTCTACGATTTTAAGAACTTCAATATCGTCTTCTTTATCGCTTGTGTTTCCCTGTTTTATAAATCCACTCTGGACAATCTTTTTGCTGGTATCGTAATAAAAAATATTTTCGGATTCTCGCGGCTGCAACTCCTCATCTTCCTGCTGCAAATTTCTTGCAATAACTGTACCAAATCTTAATTTAGTAAGTCCGTCAGTTTTTGGGGAAAGCAACTCAGAATCTTCATACAAAACAGAATCAAAAATAATAACGGCACTTTCAGAAGCTAAGGCAATATCACTTTGGGGAATCCAAAAATCAATCGAATCATAAACGGCATGAAAGTAAGTTTCATCCTTTATATTTGCTTCCGGTTCATCAGAATTATTTGCAAGAAGAATTTCTATAATATCGTTGTTTTTTAAGCTGAAAATCGAATGCATATTTTCGTCGCGGCCCTCAAGATAAAGCTTAGTCGAAGGCGAAAGAACAATGGCAGATACAAAACGGTCAGGCTCCCGAATGTTTTCCTGTGCAGATTTCAAATCATAATCAACCACAAGTTCCGCATTTTCAATAGCATTTTTATCTTTTTTAGCACAAGAAGCCAAAGCCACGACCAGCACACAAACACATGCCCAAAAAACAACTCGAATTTTCATACTTCAATTCTACAAAATAGAATGTAATAGTTCAATATTTTAGCCGAATAAGGTAAAATACAGGTGAGGGGAGACCCCAGGAGGACCGCTATGTTCCATTTCAAACGAGGCAAACAGCAGGAGCTTTCCGAAAAAGAAGCAAAACGCGTAAACGAAAAATTCAATTCGTTCAAAAATAAAGAGTACTCAGAAGACGACATGAACAAGGTTTTCGATAACGAAGAAACCATTCTGCATAAAATGGACAACAAGTATCTGGGCGGTTTTATAGAAGATGTAAAACTCTACTTTTCCATGCTCAAAGATTTTTTCACAAAGAAATATACAAAAGTCCCTGTAGGAACAATCGTAGCAGTTGCAGCAACACTTTTGTATGTGCTCGCCCCAATAGACCTCATCCCGGACTTCATGCCTTTCGTGGGTTACCTCGATGATGCCGGAATCGTCACTCTTTGTATAAAAGGCTTTAAGGCCGACCTCGAAACCTATAAGGAATTCAAAGGTCTTAATTAATGACTGCATATTGGAAAAGGGTAGCCGTAAGACTCTTCAGATTAAGCCGGGCCGCAGTAAACGCAGCAATCCCCCCGGTGCTCCAGGCTTCCCTGAATTCAGCTTACGACCTCATCGAACAAAAACTCCGCCAGATTTACAAAAAAACAATCCGTAACGCCGCAATAACCCTTGCCATAAATGTAGCCGGAATGCTCATCCTCTTTTTTCACCCGTTCGGCACCCATTTCGCAACATGGCTCAGCATGCCATTTTTCACAGCAGCATTCACCTTCTGGCTTGTGCGCCTCATCCTTTACTGCAAAAACTACAGAAGGGTAACACTGGCAATCACAAAAAACGTCTTCCGCCAGCACAGCCTTTCAAAAGGAATCAGCCGCTTCATTAAAGGACAATACCCTCTGATAACCTGGACCTACGCCGGAATAGACCTTGCCGCAACCCAGTTCACCGCCCTCAAAGAAATCCCGCGCCTTGATGACCTGGTAAAACTTTTTATCCAGAACTTCTACAAACGCATCGCCCTGTTCGTAAGTATCCTGGCCTTTTATACAATCACGGTATATTGGATTATCAAACCAATTTTGATTAATTATGCTTTGATGCACCCGTAATCCCGGCAAGCGCCACAAGCAAAAAAAGTTTCATCCGTGTAGGCGGTTGCTCCATAGCCTAACGCAAAAAAAACTTTAAAAATGTGTAAAAATCTCATGAAAAAACTATAAAAATGTGTAAAAAACTAAAAAAAACCTTTAAAAATGTGTAAAAATCGTATAATATATGAATATGTACAGAAAAGCGCTGATAAAACTTGCAGAATGGAAATCCTCTTCTCGCAGAAAACCTCTTATTTTGCGAGGGGCTCGCCAAGTTGGAAAAACCTGGCTTATGAAAGAATTTGGCCGCACCAATTACGAAAAGACATTTTATTTTTCTTTTGAAAATGACAGCGAACTGCAAAAGATTTTTGCAAAAAATAAAGATCCCTACAGAATAGTTTCGCTTTTAGGAACAATTAAAAACGATAAAATCGAAAAAGAAAAGCACCTCATTATTTTTGATGAAATACAGGAATGCCCTAATGCCCTTAATTCATTAAAATACTTTTGCGAAGACGCCAATGAATACCATATAATAGCTGCCGGAAGCCTTTTGGGAACTTTGCTTGCCCAACCAATGAGTTATCCGGTTGGTAAAGTAAATCTCCTTGATGTTTATCCCATGGATTTTGAAGAGTTTTTAGGAGCAGTCAATCAGCCTCTTTTAAAATACCTTGAAGAAACTCCGCCACAAGAAATTATTTCTATTCAGCATACAAAACTTATAGAACAGTATCACGATTATTTGATAGTTGGAGGTCTTCCCGAATGTGTAGCCAGCTGGGCAGAAGAAAAAAATTCCGGAACGGTATTACAGATTCAAAAAGAACTTCTGGCATTATATGAAAACGATATTTCAAAGCATAATAAAAAAATAGATGCAGGGCGTATTCTTTTGGTATTCAAAAGCCTTGTAACTCAGCTTTCTAAAGAAAATGAAAAATTTATTTACGGTTGCGTAAAGCAGGGAGCCCGTGCCCGCGAATTTGAAGTAGCCATAGAATGGCTTGTAAGGGCAGGACTTGCAATCCGCATTTATGATGTAAAAAAGCCGGAGCATCCTTTAAAAGTATTTGAAGATTTTTCAAGTTTTAAACTTTTCTTTTTTGATGTAGGATTAGCAAAATGTGCCGCACAGGTTCAGAACAAACAGATTATCCTCGATTCCGATTTCCAGTTCAAAGGCGCCCTCACCGAAAATTATGTTCTTCAACAGCTGCATGCATATCTCGAAAACGATATTCATTATTATTCACCAGCCCAAAATTACGAAGTAGATTTTCTCCTTCAGGATGAAATGCAGATAATCCCCGTTGAATGCAAAGCCGGTACAAACGTCCTTTCCGCAAGCTTTAAGCGCTACCGCCGCGAGCAAAAACCACAACTCGCCATAAGATTTTCGCAGCTGGAATACAAAGAACAGAACGATATGATAAACGTTCCGCTTTACCTTGCCTGCAGAATTTTCTTGAAAAAATAAATCCCCTAAACCTCAAAGTAACCGCATGGACTTTTATCTTCTCCAAAGGGTATCTCGTTAAAAATTTTTGCAAGATTGATTTGATTTTGAGGCATAGAGATTAGTATTGATTAAAAGGTATAAGTGCCAAAAGGCAGGAGTGCAACCTGAGCCAATTTAAAATGCTGCTTACCAAAAGGAATGCCAACAATAGTGATGCAAAAAAGCAGTCCAATAATCAGGTGAGCAACAGCAAGTTCAACTCCAGAAATACAAATCCAGAAAATGTTTAAGATAAGAGACATTGCGCCATCGCTGTATGTAATTTTTCTTCCAAAAGGAAACATGGCAACACCGGCAATCTTAAAACACTGAATCCCAAGCGGAATGCCAATAATTGTAATGCACCAGAGAATCCCCGCAATAATCCAGCCAAGCCCAAGAATAAACCCGCCCAACAAAAACCAGATAAGATTTCCAATAAAACTCATTTTGATTGCTCCTGATTATAGTTTAACAATAAATGGGGGAGGGGGGCAAGAATTTTTTTCAAGTGTCGTTATTTGGAATTATGTCGTGATGCACCCGTGATGCCGGCCCACATCTTCCCAACTTCCTCTTTATACATCTTCTTCAACTCCGGCGGATTCAAAATCTTCACTGCCGACCCAAAATGCAGCACCCAATACAGCGTTTCCTGCAGCTGGTTCGACTCAAAGCTCAGATGCACGTTCCCTTCTTTATCCTGGAAGCACTTCTGATTTTTATGCCAGGTCCTTTCCAGAATATAAGTATTAATAGATTTATCAAAAACAAGCTCAAACTTAAGAACCGGAAGCTCGTTGTTCCAGATTCCAAAGTTGGGGTCAATGTGAACCTTGCTTTCGTAGTCGGGGTCGGGCGCAAACTCATCAAGCAGCACCAGGTCCTTCATGCGCGAAAGGTTATAGGTGCTGTACTTATTGTGCTTGTGACAGAATCCTACGGCATACCAGTCGCCCTTCTGGCAGTAGATTTTGTAAGGGTCCAGCTTTTGCGCCGAATGCGTAGTGCTGCTTATAGAACGATACCCGAACGAAACAGTTTTATGCGTCTTGATGGCCTCAAAGATTTTATTAAAAACATCACTGTCAATCGCCGGCAGCGGATCCGAAATAAACTGCACATTATTCAAAAGGCTGGACTGCACCTCTACCTGGCTTGGCAGCATCTGCGAAATAGTGTCATAAACCTTTGTAATAGTTTCTTTAAGCGGAGTATTATCATACCGTTCCAAAAGCGGCAGAATCCCGGCCATAGCAACAAGCTCCCCTTCGCTAATCAGAACGTTTTTCACAAAGAAAGTTTCATCAGTGTAGTAGTAGCCCTTGCGCAGCCTGTCATATTCAATAGGCGCATTATAAAAAATCTTAAGCTCCTCCAGGTCCCGCAGAATCGTCCTCCTGCTAACCTCCAGCTCCTTCATAAGACGTTCCACACTAGGGTAGGCAATCGACTGAATAGCCTTTTCCAGCCTCAAAAGCCTGAGCGACTTAACATGACTTTCCCGTTGTTTCTTCTGTTCTTCTTTACTCATACAAACATTGTAACATCAAAACCAAATTTTACAATGCCTAAGTGTGGCACTCTGGGCATTCCCGTCTGCTTACGCAGCCGGTCGGCTGTTCCGCACTTCGCTGTCGCTCATCCTCCTCGCTTTGCTGCGGTGGACTGAACTGAACCCTTTTTTATAGACAAAATTATGCGGCATATTGAGCTCTAAATTCAATAGGGCTCAGGCCGTTTAATCCCATTTTAATACGCTCTGTGTTGTAATATGTAATATATTCAACCAAATCTTTCTTGAATTCTT
>JAGCDP010000034.1 GCA_017651065.1 Treponema sp. | reverse complement strand
GAGCTATGGGTATCGGTCTCTGCCGTACAGAACACATGTTCTTCGACGAGCCAAAACTTACAGCATTCCAGAAGATGATCGTTTCTGAAAACACAGAAGACCGCAAGGCTAACCTTGCTAAGATCCTTCCATATCAGCAGAAAGACTTCTATGAAATCATTAAGGCTATGAAGGGTTATCCAGTAACTATCCGTCTCTTGGACCCACCTCTTAACGAATTCATCCAGGCTGAATCAAAAGATCAGCTCAAGGCTCTTGCTGAAAAACTCGAAATGAAACCAGCAGTTCTTGGTGCTAAAGTTGCTGCTCTTGATGAACACAACCCAATGCTCGGACATCGTGGATGCCGTCTCGCAATCACATATCCAGAAATCTACGAAATGCAGGTTGAAGCAATCGCTCGTGCTACAGCTCAGTTGGACAAAGAAGGCGTTGCTCACGAAGTTCAGATTATGATTCCTAACGTTGTTTCTTACCGTGAAGTTGAACAGATCCGCGGACAGGCAGAAGAAGTAATTGCTAACGTAAACAAAGAGTGTGGAACAAAACTCAAGTTTGCTATTGGTTCTATGGTTGAATTCCCAAGAACTGCTCTTATTGCTGACAAAGTTGCTCAGTTCGCTGACTTCTTCTCATTCGGTACAAACGACCTTTCACAGACAACATTCGGCTTCTCTCGTGATGACTACGGTAAGTTCATTGAATCTTACCTTGATCAGAGAATCTTGGAAGACGATCCATTTGCTACACTTGATCCAGATGGTCCAGGTGCTCTCATGGAAATTGCAGAAGCTAAGGGACGTAAGGTTAAGGCTAACCTCCACCTTGGTATCTGTGGTGAACATGGTGGCGACCCAGCTTCTATCGCACTCTGCTACAAGCTTGGTTTGAACTACGTATCTTGTTCTCCATTCCGTGTACCACTTGCTCGTCTTGCAGGTGCACAGGCTGTTATCAAGGCTGGTGTTAAGAAACCTGCAGCAAAGAAACCTGCTGCAAAAAAGGCAACTACAGCTAAGAAGCCTGCTGCTACAAAGAAGGCCGCTGCTAAAAAATAAATTATAATCAGACTGACAGGCACGTTCGTGCCTGCAGTCTATTATGTTTAATCTCCCGACACTTCGTGCGGGAGAAATTAGTTTCGTGCTGACAAACTCGCGTTCGCTCGTTTGCAGTACAAACCATAGAGGCGGCGCTTTGCGCGCCTTTAAGTATGCCTTTAAAAAAAGGGGGCTGCCCGTTTGGACAGCCCCCTTTTAATTTGGGTCAATTAAACTTATTTCAATTTAATTGAAACGCTGTAATCTTCGTCTGTCCAGTCTGGATTAATTACCATATCAAGGTCTGTGCTCAAAGAAACACCCTTTGTGAACTTATAAGAGCGTTCTGTTTCCTTGCAGTAGAAAGAAATTGTAACACCCTTTGTTCCTGCATCAACTTTGAAGTCTGAAATTGTAGATTCATTGAAATCAAAGATTTTTTCACCTGTGCTTGAAAGTGAAAGAACAATATGTCCGTCTGCAGAGAATGTCCAGTCTGCATCCCATTTGGCATCCTTCCATGTTCCTTTAATTCCACCCAAGTCAAGAGCGAAAAGACCTGTTGCCATTACAGCAAGAATAACCATGATAAATAATTTTTTCATTTAAAAACTCCTGTAGCGGGTCGTAAAGACCTTTAGATTTAGTAAATTCATTATATCACTGTTTGTTTTATTCTGCTATCTTTTTTGAAAAAAAAGGTGTAAAATAGATAAGATGCAGTTCGTTGTTGAATATGAAATAGCAGCAGTTATATTATCTCTTGCAGTTCTTTTCAGTTTTTTTAGAAAAAAGCTTGTTAACACAAGATTAACAAGAGTTTTTTTCCTGCTTGTTATAGATGTTCTTTCAATGAGTGCAATCGATCTTATTGCCATAGAACTGAATGATCATATCAATGAAAAGATTGTCTGGCTTTGTTATCTTGTAAATATCCTTTATTATCTCTTAAATGCAGGTTTTTCAATGATTTTCTACGATTGTATCAGAACTACGCTTTCGGGAAATATCATAAGAAACAAATTTCAGCGGGTAAGATATGCCGTTCCAATCAGTATTATTTCTTTGTTAATTGTTTCTTCTCCATGGACCCATGTAATTTTCTATTTCGATGAACAAATGAATTTCAGGACAGGCTGGGGCTATATCTTAATGTATGTTTCAGCGGCAATATACCTTTTAAGTGCTATATATAAAATCATTCTTCTTAGGAAAGAAGCAAGCCGTTCACAACGTTATACAGTTTATTTTTATGTTACAATGTGTATTACAGCAGCCTTCATTCAGGGAATGAATAAAAGTCTTGTTGTAGTTGGATTTGTTTTTGCCGTTTCTACAATGATGGTTTTTCTTTCTCTCGTAAATCCAACAAACTATTTCGATAAAGAAATGGATTTAATGAATCTTGCTGCCTTCCGTGATGTTTTTGATCAGTATAAGTTTAAGAATAAGCCGTTCAGGATTGTTGGTATTCAGATGATAGGAATACGCTTTCTTATTGAAACAATCGGGCTTGAAAATAAACAGGAAGTTTTAAGAAAGTTTTCAATAAAACTTAGAAACGCCTGCGGCAAATATCAATTGTACAGAGTTTCTGAAAGTCGTATTTATGTTTATATTCCCGATGATGACGAAATTGAACAGCGCCTTGTAAAAGAGATTCAGAAAGTTTTTGAAGAATCAATCCTTATGGGTGATTTTCGCATTTCGCTTACAGTACATATTGCCCTTTATAAATATCCGGATGATGCAGATGAAAAAGCCGATGTTGAAGATTTGATTCGATCTACACTCAGTGCAATTTACGATGAAGAACCAGGTACTGTTGTTCATGTTGAAAAAAAAGTTCTTGCTAAAAAAAGTCGGGAGCTTCAGATTTTACAGGTAATGAAAAAAGCTGTACGTCGTGGTGATTTTTATGTTGTGTATCAGCCTATTTATTCATTCGAGCAGAAGCGTTTTACAACAGCCGAAGCTCTTGTTCGTCTTGAAAACGATGAGCTTGGCGAAGTAAGCCCGGAAGAATTTATTCCTATTGCAGAACAGAACGGAATGATTTTGCAGATTGGAGAATTTGTTTTTGAAACAGTCTGTAGATTTGTTCTTCACCACAAAATCTGGGAAAAAGGAATTGAATATATTCACGTAAATCTTTCGGTAATTCAGTGTATGCAGGAAAAACTTGCAGATCAGCTTTTCAGGATTATGGATTTGTACAATCTTGATTACCGCTACATAAATCTTGAAGTTACAGAATCTGCAGCAATTGCCTCCAGTGATGTTTTAATGGATAACATGGCCCGGCTTATTGAACGAAATATGAATTTTTCGCTTGATGATTTTGGTACAGGCTTTTCAAATACAGCTACCCTTATTAAATATCCTTTCCATACAATCAAGCTTGACAAGGGTATGGTTTGGGAAGCAATGCATAACAAAAAGGCAGAAATCATTTTAAAGAATACAATAGAAATGGTAAAAATGCTTGATATGGAAATTGTTGCCGAAGGAGCAGAAACTCCTGAGCAGGTAGAGAAACTGAATGAAATGGGTGTAGATTTTGTTCAGGGCTTTTACTATTCTAAACCTATAAGCAGAGATGATTTCTTACAATTATTAAATGATGATACGGAGCTACGCAGGGGATATGACTGATTATATTATAAGATTTGACATTTCAGCCGCTCTCATTTCTGTAGCAGTAATGATAAGTTACTTCCGCGAAAAAAAGATTAAGACAAAAATTTCTGATTCATTTACGGCGCTCATATGGCAGTGTTTTACTTCCTGTATTCTTGATATAGTTTCTGTTATTTTAATTAAGTATATCTCTCCGGCAAACCTCTGGCTCAATTATATTGTTCTGATTGCTTATTACATAATGTTTAATGCAATGCCGCTGCTTTATTATATGTGCTTCTGGTTCTTGTCTGAACGAAACAGAAAAATGCCGCTTAAGCAGTATTGGATAATGTTCGGAATTTATCTCTTCTTCAGTTTGTTTACAGTAACATCTCCTTTTACTCATCTTGTATTCTGGTTTGATGAAAATCTGATTTTCAGACACGGCCCGTTTTTCTACGGCTATTATCTGCTTGATATTTTCTATGTAGGCAATGGAGTCATTCATTTCTTACGTCATCATAAGCAGTTTACTTCGAATCAGATTCTGTCGCTCATGTTCTTTACCTTTACATGTTTTGTTGCGGCAATGATACAGACATTTATTCCAAATCTCTTGATTACTGATTTTGTTTTCTCGCTGACAATTCTCATAACCTTCTTGTCTCTGGAAAATCCTTCTGACTATATTGATACAGAATCAAATATATATAACCGCAGAGCCTTTATGGTAAAAGCTCAGGAAAACATAGATTTTGAAAGGCCTATGTTTATAATCGGGCTTTACAGTGATCCGCTTGTTCATATTCTCCGATCAATTGGAGAAGAAAACAGAAAGCTCTTCTTTAAAATTGTTTTTTCATACTTAAAAGAAATTGCCGGTGGCGATAATGTTTACCGTCTTACTTATGAAAAATTTGCTATTTTGTTATCTGAAGTTTCAAGAGAAGACTGTGACGCAATTGTAAAAGATATTAATAATTATTTTAAAGATCCAATAAAATGCGGAAACATTGAAATATCAATTTCGGTAAATGTAAGGATTGTTTATTATCCTGATGATGTTAGCAATATGGAAGATTTGCTTGATTTAACGGAAGATTCTCTTGAAGATAAAATAAGTCTTGAAGAAGGTTTTTCGTTTAGAGCAGATCCAAGAATTCTTGAAAGAAGAAGACGAGAGCACAAGATAGTTCAGATTCTTGAAGAAGCAATGGAAAAAAATGCTTTTGATATTGTGTATCAGCCAATTTATAATATAGATAAAGGCGGATATACTTCGGTTGAAGCGCTTTTACGTTTGCGCAGTAATGAACTTGGAGATATTACTCCTGAAGAATTTATTCCTCTTGCAGAAAAGAACGGGCTTGCCTTGCAGATAGGAAACTATGTATTTAAAGAAGTTTGTAAATATATGGCAAACAACAAGCTCTGGGAAAAAGGTGTAGAAAACATTCATGTAAACCTTTCTGTTATTCAGTGTATGCAGGAAAAACTTTATGAAATTCTGTTTGACATAATGGATCACTACGAGCTTGATTATAAATATATAGACCTTGATGTTTCTGAAACAACTGCAATTATAGCAAACGATACTCTGCTCCGTAATATGAATGTTATGCTCGACCACGGCATGAGTTTTTCTCTTGATAATTATGGAACAGGACTTTCAAATACAAACACACTTGTAAAATATCCTTTTAAGTATGTAAAGCTCGATAAAACTTTAGTTAAGGCTGCTGTTAATGATGAAAAGGCCCGCATTATTCTTCACAAGACAGTTTCTATGGTAAAAGACCTTGATATGATGGTTGTTGCCGAAGGTGTAGAGAATATGGGTGAATATGATATGGTTGTTTACCTTGGATGCAATTACATCCAAGGATTTATGTTCTCGAATCCGCTGCTTCCAGAAGATTATCTGGAGTTTGTGAGCAAATAGTTAGAATCGTAACCAGTTCATCTTACAAGCAAGATACAGATTTATATCAGGTTTTTTCTGCTGCTTGTTAGAAAGATCAAACAGGAAAGAAACTCCTCCTGTAAAGTTCTGTCCCTGCGAAACCGGGAAATCAAGTTCAAGGTTGAGTGCAACCTCTTTTTCAAGTTTGAAATTCAGAACATTAAGAGTTCCCTGAGACGGTGTTGTTCCATCTGAATTCTTTCCAAACGATGCAAGTCCCTGAAGCTTAATAGCTCCGTCTGCCATGCCTCCTAACAAACCTGGGAAAATATAAGAGTAGTTCAAAAGCACTTTTCCAGGGAACAGGCAGTTTTCTGTTTTGCCTGCAAGGTGAGCACGACTTAAGAAAGGAATTGTTGCACTTGGGAAATCTGTATATCTTACTACAGTAGAAATTTCCTGTTTCATTTTGTTGTTGCCCGTTGTAAAGGTATATTCACCTTCAAAACCAAGTAACATCTTATTTGTTGTAAAGTCATAGTTACCAAGCAGCAGGTTTACAAATGAATATTCTGTATAGAAGTTGTGATGTTCCTTAGCCCAGGTTGAAAAATCAAAACCAGTATGGAAGGTTATGGCGTTTGTATACGGAATATCGGCATTAACAGAGAAGGCTTTTTCTGCCTGCTGATTGAAGGTTCCGCCGGCATAGAATAATGCAGAAAGAACTTTTGTATTGTTCATGTTTGCACGAGCTACAATTGGAAGAGTGTAACCGGCAAGAGCAATATTTGTAAGAGAGAACATGTCTTTGTCATACCCAGGAAGTCCTGCAGAAATAGAAGTTCCTCTTCCTAAATACAAATCAAAGGTTCCTGTGCCGGCCGGGATTTCTAATGCAAAGTCGCCGGTAAAGTTTTTAATTGTAGGGTAGAAGAAGGCATCTGCCATCATAAAGCCCTGCTTTGTCTGAACGCGGGCTGTCTGTGCTAATACAAAGCCTCCAACACCAAGATAATTGTCATCTTTATCTGAAACAAAGCTTATGAATGGTGAATACAAAACAGGTGTAATCTTACCTAAGAAGGCTTTTTCGTTCTGAAGCTCTGTTACAGCAGATTCCAGATTATCAAGCTTTTCAATAGCTTCGTCGGAACGATGTTTTACAGTGTTTTTGTCGTCTTTCTTTTTCTTTTTAGTATCTTCTACAGTTTCTTCTGCTTCTTCTATTTCTTCTATCTCTTCTGTTTCAGGATTTGACTGCTTTCTTGCATCGGTCATAACTGTGATTGGATCAAAATCTGGATAATCATCTTCAAACTCGCGGAAAGTCATTATTTGACCTGCAGGAGAAGGTCCGTCAAAGTCTGGAACAACCTTCCATTCTTCGAGTGGCTTAATTTTAATAACGTTTCCTGTAGAGGCATAAGAAAGATAGAAAACGCCTATGTCATTTTTATAGGCCCAAAGAGCTCCGATAGGGTCAGAAACTGCAGGAGTGTACGAGAAAGTTGTTCCGTCTGAGTTTGGAGTTACTTCAAAAATTTCAAGACGTCCGCGGTCATTGCTGCAGAAGTTCAAAGTACCGTCCTTGTTAAAGGAAGGAGCGGAAGGATCTGTAATAAAATCGTGTTCTGTATTATTTACGATTTTGTATTCTTTTGTTTTCATGTCTGCAAGTGCAATGCAGGCACGGTCATTTTTAACAAGTACAAAGGCAAGCTGTGTACCGTCTGCGTTTAAAGCAGGCTGAATAAAACTGTAGCGTTCATCCTGGAAGAGAACTGTTTTTTCTCCTGATTCTGTATCAATCTGAACAAGGCGCATTTTAAGTCCACTTTGTTCTACAGCAATAAGGATTTTTCCGTCGCGGCTTACTGTAGGCTGGAAGTAAGAGCTTTCGTCTTTTGTAAGCTGAACAATATCAGTTTCTTTTGTCCATTTGTAAAGGCTGTAGCGTGTTTCGTAACCAGGGTTTCTGTCGAGTCGCTGATCTGCTGCAGAAAAATAAACAACCTTGTTTTCATCTGCTGTGATAGAACGGCTGTCGTGGAAGCTTGCTTTAAAAAGAATTGTTTCTTTTGGAGTAAAGCTGTAATCATCGTAGTAGCCCACTCCATCATTTTGAGTTGGATCAAGATAAACTGCAGCGGAACCAGTTTGCGGTGAATCGCTTAAAACAATCATAGAGCCGTCATCAAAAATAATGGCAGGCTGACAGTAGTTTGAATTCGGGTTGTTTGGAGAAATAATTTTTCCTTCAGGAATTTTTCGTTCATTTGAATATTTTTTCTGAAGGGCAATTTTTACTTCGCGGTAAATATCCTGAGGAGTTTTTCCTGTTACAAGCTTTACGCTTTCTTCCCAGGAACGGCCGTCTGTTCTGTTTCGTTCAATATCGGCAAGAGCCTGAATTCCACAGCGGTCGGCAATGCTTCTCATAATAAGATAACCCATTACATAAATCTGTCCGTATGGAGGTTCCTGTTCTGAGCCAATAAGACGATATGGGATAAAGTTGTTATCAAGAGTAGGGGCTTTAAAATCAAGTTCAAAATACGGGCTTCTGCCGCGGCCTCCGTTTGTAAGTTCTGTTTCCAAAACTGTTGTAAGACCTTCAAGAGCCCAGCCAGGAATTGAAGAATAGTCAGAGCCTCGTATTAATTCACCAAAGATTTTTGCGGCAAGATAATCTTTGTCTTCAAAAGTGATATTTGCAATATGAATTAATTCATGTGTAAAGAAGAGCTTCATCCAGTCGTCACGCAGACCAAAATAGCTGTCAATGACAGGGGAGTCAAACATAACAATTTCTGGTGGCGAAAAATAAGTATATGCATTTACAACGTTGAGACGGCTGAATACATAAACATCTGTTTTTTCCTGAGGCATAGAATAAATTTCTGCAATTTTTTCCCAGGCTTCATCTGCAAATTCAGCATATTTTTTTGCGGCTTCTTCCGAGGCAGCTTCATATATAAAACGGAAGTGTGTTGTTTCTGCCTGCTTCCAGCCTTTAAATTTTATATAATCGTTGGCAAAGGCGGCAGTAGATAAGATTAAAAGTGCTGCTGCACACGAAAGAGATTTAAATATTTTTTTCATGAAAAAATTTCTCCTTATCTTTTAAAACAATAAGATATATATTAAGGTTACACAAAATTGTCATTGCGAGCCCGAAGGGCGTGGCAATCCACTTATTTGAAATATCCAATTATATATGTTCCCGTTTCCACGAATCCAATTCTTTTGTACAACATAATCGCCGGATTATTTTTTTCTTTTACAAACAAACTCAGTTTACGGCCGGTTTTAAGCACTCTCTGGCAGATTGTATAAACCAGATGCCATGCATAATAATTTTTGCGGTAAAGCGGGTGTGTATAAACTCCGCCAAGCTGAACATAATTAAAACCTATTGCATTTGTGTTTGCTTTTGAAACAATTTCTCCATCTGAATATAGTGCAAAACAAAGCTGATCTTTTAGAATTGATTTAAGCTGAGCGCTTGCTTCAAGGTCAGTTATCTGTTTTCCTTGCGGGGCAACTTCTTTTGCCATGTACATTTTCTGCAAGGGCAGTAAAAGTTCTGTTTCGTTTACAGGATCTGCACAGCGTTTTATTTCATCATCACAGCTTAATTCTTCCGGGGGAGGCATAGGCTGAGTATCTATTGTCATTATATTGTAATGATTTGTCTGATAAGGCTCGCGGTTCATGCATTTTAGTGCTTCAAGAATTATTTCACCGGCAGCAGCTTCTCCGTTAAGGCAAGAAACTGTTTTGTCTTTAAGAAACACTGTAAGAGAAGGAAGAAGATCCGGCAGTGCTTCTGGGTTTGGAATACAGTAGAGAAGGGTTTTGTCCAGGTAAAGAATGCCATGCAGTGTGGTCTCTGAGTCCAGCTTGTCACACAGTACATATAGGTTTTCCTTCTTCTTTCTTATAAATGAACACAATGTTACACAAGAGCTTTCCCATGGTTCCACAAAGGCCTGCAAACGAGAAAAATCAAAATCCTGTGCACTTAAAATGTTCATGAAGATATTATAACAAATTTTAAAAAAAATGTTGACAAAGCTGTTGTATTACTGTATTATATACTTAATACAGTAATACGGAGGTTGTATGGAATATCAATTCAGTAACGATAAGCCTATTTATCTGCAGCTGATGGATGTATTCAAAGTGGCAATTGTTTCGGGCGAGCTTCCAAAAGGGGAACGCCTTGAATCTGTAAGAGACCTGGCAATTGTTGCAAAGGTAAATCCAAATACTATGCAGAAGGCTCTTTCCGAACTCGAAAGAATCGGATTGGTAAGGACAGAAAGAACATCCGGCCGTTTTATTACAGACGACGAGGAACTTATTCTTTCTATGAAGAACGAAATTGCAGAACAGGAAATCAGTGTATTTCTTGAAAAAATGAAATCAATAGGTATTTCAAAAGAATCTGTAATTAAACTAATATCGGAACAATAAAGAGGTTAATATGGAATCTATTCTTGAATTTAAGAACATTACAAAAAAGTACGGCAAAAAAATTGCCTTGGATGATATTACTTTGAGTGTTCCACGCGGTGCAATTGTTGGTTTACTTGGACCAAACGGCAGCGGAAAAACAACACTCTTAAAGCTTGCAACAGGCCTTCTTCAGCCAACAAAGGGCGAAGTTATTGCCTGTGGTTTTAAGCCAGGTGCTGAATCAAAAGATTTAGTTGCATATCAGTCAGACAAAGTTTATTTGAACGACTGGATGAACGTTGAAGATCTTATGAGAATGCTTGGTGATTTTTATACAAACTTCAACAAGGATAAGGCACTTGATATGCTTAAGAGCCTGAACATTAATCCAAAAGACAAGCTCAAGGAAATGTCTAAGGGTACAAAAGAAAAGGTACAGCTTATTACAACAATGTGCCGCGATGTAGAGCTTTATCTTCTGGACGAACCAATTGGTGGTGTAGACCCTGCAGCACGCGACTACATTTTGAACACAATCATTTCGAACTATCAGGAAAATGCAACTGTAATTATTTCTACACACTTAATTGCAGATGTTGAACCGGTTTTGAATCACATTCTGTTCTTGAAAGAGGGACGTATTGTACGCCAGGGTGATGTAGATGATATCCGCGAAGAAACAGGCAAATCAATTGATGCATTGTTCCGCGAAGAGTTTCGCTGCTAAATAAAGGAGAAATAAAATGAGAAATCCATTTCCAAGAATCGGTAAAGTAATTAAATATGATCTTAAGAATTCATCAAAGAAGCTTCTTCCACTTTATGGAGTTCTTCTTGCCTTGGGATTGCTCACAGGGTTGTGCATTTCACCAACAAGAACAGAGGAGTTTTTTGGCGGAGAAATTATGAGCAATAATACAAGAGACTGGATAACAGTTTCAATTGGTTTTGCTTATTATGTTGTTGCATGTGTTGCCGCTATTATGACAATTGTTGTAATTGCCCGCCGTTTTAAGCAGAGCATGCTCGAAGATGAAGCATATTTGAATCTGTCGCTTCCTGTTACAATGGGTGAACACCTTTGGGGAAAATTCATCACAGGCTTTATCTGGATGTTTACCTGCTGCATTGTAACATATCTTTCAGTATTATTCTGTTTTATAAGATTAGGTTTGCCTGACTTTTTCCGTGCGCTTGGTGAAGCACTTCCAGAGATGATTCAGGAACTTCAGCGCTATAATCTTACAATCGGAAAAATCATAGGAATGGGACTTTTGATGTCATTTGCCGGAACTTGTTTCCTTATCACTTTGATTTTTGTAGTAAACAGTTTTGGACTTGTAATTAAAGGCCGTCAGGGCTTCTGGAAGTTCCTTATCATTGTAGGCTTGCTCTACATTGATGGCTGGATTTTCCGCCTTGTTCCTACTTTTGATTCAAGATTTATGACTGAAGCTGCAATTGGAAACGCAGCAATGAAGAGCTTTGGAATCTTCTCGCTGATTATGATTGTTCTTTCAGCAATATACTTTGCAGTAACACAGTTTATGTTTACGAAGAAGTTGAATCTTGACTAAAAAAAATGCCGGGTTTTTTACCCGGCAATTTTTTTATTTTGCATCTTGTTTACTGTATTTTGTCATGTGAGCTTTGATAGCCTTAAAGGTTTTGTCGCTTATGTAATGTTCTATGCGGCAGGCATCTTCTACTGCAGTTTTTTTATCTACGCCAAGATTCATGAATAGGGTAGAAAGAACGTTGTGGCGTTCGTAGATTGTCTTTGCAATTTTTTCGCCTGTTTTTGTAAGTTTAATTCCACCGACATCTGATTTTTCAATATATCCACTTTCTTTTAAGAGCCCGAGTGCGCGGCTTACAGAAGGCTTTGAATAGCCAAGGTGATTTCCAATATCTATAGCTAAAACTGTGCTTGATTCCTTTGAAAGCACATAAATTGTTTCAAGATACATTTCTCCAGATTCTTGTAATGACATAAGCGTCTCCTTTTTATTGGTTACCTTTAACTTACCATATAGTTAAGAATAATTCAACGCAATGATTCCCGTCATTGCGAGCGCAGCGTGGCAATCCAGACTTGACAAGTTAGTGTATGCTAACTATAATTCATCTGTGTTAGCCAATGCTAACTTTATTTTTTACCCTATGGTTAGCAATAACTAACCCTACAGCGCTAACAGGAGAAATATATGATGCCTCTAATTTATGCACAAAAGGATGAACCGCAAATCATCAGAAAAATTGGTGGAAGCCCGGAGGTAAAAAAGCACCTGGAAGATCTTGGGTTTAATGTCGGCGGGCAGGTAAGCATTGTAAGCTCGCTGGGTCAGAATCTAATCATAAAGGTTAAAGAAAGCCGCATTGCGGTAAGTGATGAACTCGCAAAAAAAATAATGATATAGGAGATAAACAGTGAAAACGTTAAGAGATGTAAAAATCGGAGAAACGGTAACTGTAGTTAAGCTTCATGGCGAAGGCGCAGTTAAAAGACGAATCATGGACATGGGAATAACCAAGGGTACTTCTGTTTTTGTACGCAAGGTTGCCCCACTTGGAGACCCTGTAGAAGTAACAGTAAGAAATTACGAGCTGTCTCTTCGCAAGGCCGATGCCGAAATGATTGAAGTTGAGGAGGTGTAAAATGGGAATTCGTATTGCACTTGCAGGAAACCCTAACAGCGGTAAGACAACTTTGTTCAATGCGCTTACCGGATCAAATCAGTTTGTAGGTAACTGGCCTGGCGTAACTGTAGAAAAGAAGGAAGGTAAGCTTAAAAAACACGACGATGTAATCATCACAGACTTGCCTGGTATTTACTCGCTTTCACCTTATACACTCGAAGAAGTTGTTGCACGTAATTATCTTATTGGTGAACGCCCTGATGCAATCTTAAACATCATCGACGGAACAAACCTTGAAAGAAACCTGTATCTTACAACTCAGCTTACAGAGCTTGGCATTCCTGTAGTTGTTGCTGTAAATATGATGGACCTTGTAAAAAAGAACGGCGACCAGATAAACATCCAGGAGCTTTCTAACCAGCTTGGATGTAAGGTTATGGAAATTTCTGCCCTCAAGGGAACAGGAATTATGGAAGCCGCAGATGAGGCTATAAACGCTGCCCAGAACGGAAAGACAGTTCCACTTCACACCTTCTCAGGTCCTGTTGAACATGCAATTGCTCATATTGAAGAAGCAGTTGTTCACGAAATGCCTGAAGAACAGCAGCGCTGGTACGCAATCAAGATTTTTGAACGCGATGACAAGGTTTTGTCACAAATGCAGATTCCTGCCGACAAGCTTGCTCACATTGAAAGCGACATTACCGCCGCCGAAAAAGAACTTGATGACGACGCAGAAAGTATCATCACAAATGAACGCTATGTTTACATTGCACAGGTTATCAAAGCCTGCTACAAAAAGAAGAATGCAGGTTCTTTAACGATCTCAGACAAGATTGATAAGATTGTTACAAACCGCTGGCTTGGTCTTCCAATTTTTGCTGTAGTTATGTTCCTTGTATATTGGATTGCCATGGTTGCTGTTGGTGCTCCTGCTACAGACTGGGCAAACGACGGACTTTTTGGCGACGGATATCATCTGTTTGGAATTGACGGCGGCTATGAAGAAGTTGCAGAAAATTATGCAGGTGCTGTCGCAATTGTAGACGGATATGATTTATATGTAGAAGAAAATGGTTCTGCACCAACAGGCGATTTCATTTACACTCTTGAAGATGAAGAAACTCTGGAAATCAGCGAAGAAACTGCAAGCCTTGCTGATTATGCAGAAGCAGTAAAGACACTTGAAGAAATTGGTGATGAACCTGATCCTGCAGAATATGGCGTTTGGGTTCCTGGTATTCCTGCTCTTGTAGAAGCAGGTCTTGATGCCGCTGGTGCCGCCGACTGGCTTAAGAGTCTTATACTCAAGGGTATTGTTGCCGGTGTTGGTGCAGTTCTCGGATTTGTTCCTCAGATGCTCGTACTCTTTATAATGCTCGCCTTCCTTGAAGCTTGTGGTTATATGGCTCGTATTGCATTCGTTCTTGACCGTATCTTCAGAAAGTTCGGTCTTTCGGGTAAATCATTTATTCCAATGCTTATTGGTGTTGGTTGTGGTGTACCAGGTATTATGGCAAGCCGAACAATAGAAAATGAACGCGACCGCCGCATGACAATCATGACAACAACCTTTATTCCTTGTGGTGCAAAGGTTCCTTTCATTGCCATGATTGCAGGTGCCATTTTTGGTGGCGCTGCATGGATTTCTACTTCCGCATACTTTATTGGTATGGCCGCAATCATCATTTCGGGAATCATGCTCAAAAAGACAAAGATGTTTGCAGGCGACCCTGCTCCGTTTGTAATGGAGCTTCCTGCTTACCACTGGCCAACTGTTGGAAACGTACTGCGCTCAATGTGGGAACGCGGCTGGTCATTCATCAAAAAGGCCGGAACAATCATCCTGCTTTCATCAATCGTAATCTGGTTTACAACATACTTTGGATTCACCGAAGACGGCTTTAGCATGCTCACCGAAGATGAACTTGAATTCTCTCTCCTTGCAAAAATCGGAAACTGCATTGCATGGCTCTTCATCCCGCTTGGATGGGGTAACTGGCAGGCTGCTGTTGCAAGTATTACTGGTCTTGTTGCAAAAGAAAACATCGTTGGAACAATGGGTATTCTTTACGGCGGCGGAGACCTCACAGTATGGCAGACACTCGGACAGGCTTTCACTGGAGTAACAGGCTTCTCATTCTTGGTATTCAACCTTTTGTGTGCTCCATGTTTTGCCGCAATCGGTGCCATCAAGCGCGAAATGAACAATCCTAAGTGGACCTGGTTCGCAATAGGATACCAGTGCGGTTTTGCATATGTAATTTCGTTGATTATAAATCAGCTTGGCGGAGCATTCACAGGTCACCTGAACATCTTCGGTTTGATTGTTGCAGTTGCAGCTATTGCCGGAATGGTTTACATGCTGTTCTTCAAAAAATATACAGAAGCAAACAAGCTTGAAATAAAAGCAGGTAAATAAACTTTATAAAACAGGAGGCACAGGATGATGTGGATTGTAAACAATCTTGGAACAATTCTAATTTCCCTTTTTCTGGTTTTTATTGTGTCAGGAATTATTTCTTCCCTGGTAAAGAATAAGAAAAAAGGAAAATCATCCTGTGGCTGCTCCTGCGAGCATTGTAAGATGTGTTGTGCGTGTAAGAAGCTAAATTAGTTTCTGAGACACAAGAAAAGCTTCTGGGGTTTGAACAACAACAGAAGCTTTTTTATAGTCACGAAGGTTTCTTGTCAGAATCAACGTTATTTTATTTTCCAGAGCTGTGTAATACTGAATGGCATCTTCAAAATCTGCAAAATCAGAATTCAATGCTTTATCGATTACACTTTCTGAAGAATCAATAATATGAAGCAGGATTCGCAATTTACGCAGAAGTTTTTTGGCTTCGTCATTTCCAAGTTGTTTTCGAAGTATATAAAAAGTATTTGCAAGGATTAGAGGTGTTGTGTAAAGTTCAAGCTTTTTCATTTCGGCAAAAGTAAAAAGCACTGCAGAAAAATGAAAGTGCGGAATCCGTTGAGCCAGCAAATCAAGAATTACATCTGTATCGACAAAAACCTTATTCATATTTGTCCTCAAGATATGAAGTGTAATCTGCCTTGTAATCATAGTTTTCGTCGAGTTGAATAACACCGGCAAGTTCATTTACAAGAGGGCTATATTCAAAATCCGAAGATTTTTTGTTCAGAGTAAGTCCGTCAAAAAAGTTTTCCACAATAGATGAAAGAGAAATTTTCTTTTGTGCAACATATTCTTTTGCGCGTGCAATAGAATTGTCGTTAAGCTTAAGAGTTAATTTTGATTCCATAACTAAACCTCTGTACGTACAATATATTACAGTTTGTACGTATTGTCAAATTTAGTTTTTACTTCAACAAGTTTTCAATTTCTTTTTTCCAGCTACGGCTCCATTTTACGTTTTTCATGAAGATTATGGAGGTGATGCCCTGCACCGAAGCCCAGATGCGGATAATCTCAAGTTCTTTTTCGTAATCTGAAAGGGCCGGCTTTTTTTCCTGGAAATACTGGGTGCACAAATTTTTCAGGATCACAAATGGTTTAAAATCATTTTTATCGGAATGGGTAAAATCAAGATTTGCGTGAATGTAGCCGCGTGAAAATAGGAAGGTAAAATACTCCGGGTTGGTTATGAAAAATGTAACATATGCTTTTCCAAGGGCAATTATTTTTGCTTCAATATCTTGAGTCTGTGTTTTGTTTACGGCCTTTTCGAGGTAAAGTGTAAAACTGTCGGTAACATAATTTTTTATGGCGTTAATCATTTCTTCCTTGTTTTTAAAATGCGCATAGGGAGCTGCCATTGAAACGCCGCATTTTTCTGCAAGCTTTCTCATAGACAGAGATTCTTCGCCCCCTGTGTTTATCATTTTTATTCCTTCTTCAATAAGCGCATTTCTTAAGTCGCCATGATGATATTTATCTGACATGTTTTAGCATAGCCTCAATAACAAGTTGATTTTCTTCCCATAAAGGTGAATGAGCTGAATCATTAAAAGTATAAAATGATTTTTCCGGCGCTTCAAGACAATCGTACAATTCTTTGGAAAGAGTAACCGGAGTTGTGTAATCATAGTAGCCCGAAATAAAATGCACCGGAATTACGCAGGCAGCTTCAGGATTTACACGGTATTTTCTGTATTCGCTTTTTCCCAAAAGAGCTTTTCCTTTCCAGTAATTAATTTTTTCGGCAAAGGTGTAGCAGCTGCAGGACATCTGCTTTTTAAAAATATCCTTGTAATCAGAGCGCATCTGTCTTGTAGTAGCACAGCCTGCAAGAAGAAGAATTTCTTCCCAGTCTTTTCCTATGCTCGCAGGCTTATTGATTTTAAAAGTTCCGTCTTCCAGAACAGTGACAAGCTTATTCATTTTTGCGAGCGCTTTTTTATCGCCTTTTTCTTCGAAGACTTTTTTCATAAAATGATAGCCTTCTTCATAACGGCGGTTCTGGTCGTAGTGATCCTGGCCCATTGCAAAGTAGCAGTAAAAATCATCGCTGTTTGTTTGTGCAAGATAGAGCCCAAGATTTGTTCCGCTTGAATGTGCCATAAGATAAATCTTTTCTTTTTTGAAAGTTGTTTTAAGATATCGGGCAACTTCGTGTGCATCCTGAGCAAGCCGTTCTACCGTGATTTCCTGTGGTTTGATTTTTGAATCGTAAGAAAGGCCTTCTCCAAGATAATCCCACCAGCAGACGGTAAAATATTTACTAAGCTCATTTGGATATTCTTTTGAATACGCTTCATTGAGCCAGAATTCCGGAACGCCAGGACCACCCGAAATAAACAAAAGCACCGGATTGTTTTCATCTGTCATGCTTATAAACATTCCGTTCATTTTATTGTTTATCATACGGCGGATTTTTTGTGTGTTTTCAACGCCATGTGCTTCCTGCATTTCTACAACCCTATTACTCTTACAAGATATCATACAAAAGGCTCCCAGAACAATGATTAAAATTGAATTTTGTTTCATCGTGCGCTCCTAAAACTTATACATTCCCTGAATTAAAAGATAAAAACCGTTTCTGCTGTTTCTGCCAAAGGTATAACCTGCACGAGCCCCGATTGCAGTGGCATTAACTTCTGCATAGGCACAAAAATAATGATATTTTACAGAGCTTTCCTGATTTATTCTGAACTTTTCAATATTATGAGAAAGGCCTGCGCTTATGTAAAAATAATCTTTAAGAGGGCCTTCTTTAATTGGGTAACAGGCGAAAGCTGTATCAAAGTTTATATCAACAGGCAATTTAAAACCTGCAAAAGAAAGGTCTGCCTTTATGCGGAAGAGCTTTTCCGGGAAGAGTACAAACCTTGCGTTCGGAAGTGCAATCCATTCAAACTCTGTGGTGAAAAGCTGGCCTGTATAACTAAAGTATAACATTGGGAGAGGAACAAGGAAAAGATCTACTCCGCCAAGATTTATTCCTGTATCTGTTGCTGCAAGGCCTCCACCAAACACAAGAGAAGTTGATTCTGTGTCGATAATTTTGCGGCCGTACATTAAAAGGCCTTCAAAGTTTTTGTAGCTTTCAAAAGGATCTGCACCGTTACTGTCGATTTTTAAGAGGAAGGAATTTTTACCTGTTACAACTTTTTCAAAAAATCCCAGATGATGAAAGTTTGCCTGGTCATAACCCGGTAAGCCTTTTGAGAATATATCCTGCCCGTATGATATTTTTGTTGAGATTAAATCGGGCATGTTCGAGTTGTCGTCTTCGTCTTTTTCCAGCATAAATTGTAATGAACCGAAGGGACTATAAAGATAGTTATCATCCTGAACCTGGCGCATGGTGAATTTTACGTTCGGTACAACTGAAAATTTGATACCTTCTTTTTCAGGTTCCTGTGCATTAAGGGCGGTAAGAAATCCCACTGCAAAAAACAGAACAAGACACCCTTTTTTCAAATTAAACTGTTTCATCTTACATCTCCTTTGTCCAAGCACCGTTTTGGTTTTTATATCTTAACAGTGTTTAGTTTTACACAAGGCATAATATAACGCACAATCTTAACACTGTCAAGTTTAAATTTGTTTTAGCGGCATTCTTATTGACCATCATTTTTATCTGTGCAATAATTTGGCTACTTGTATGAAATGGAACTTTGTATTTTTTATTAACAGCATCCTTCTTGGCGTAGGACTCGCAATGGATGCTTTTTCAGTTTCTCTGGCGAATGGTCTTGAAGAACCAAACATGAAAAAACGCCGTATGTGTTTTATGGCCGGCATTTATGCATTCTTCCAGTTTGCAATGCCTATGATCGGCTGGCTTTGCGTTCATACAATTGTCGGATATTTTGAAAAGTTTGAATTGTTTGTTCCGTGGATTGCACTCATACTTTTGCTATACATTGGCGGCAAGATGATCTGGGAAGCGCTGCGTGAATCAAAGGAAGCAGGCGAAGATGCTGTAGAAGAACGCGTAGTACTTACTTTTGCAACACTTATTCTTCAGGGACTAGCTACTTCCATAGACGCCCTTTCCGTAGGCTTTACAATCGCAGATTACGGGCTTTTGATGGCATTTGTGGCAAGTATGATTATTGCGACTGTCACATTTATAATCTGTATGATTGGCCTCCTAATAGGCAAAAAGGCCGGCCAGCACCTGAGTTCCAAAGCAACAATTCTTGGAGGAATTATCCTCATTCTCATCGGTATTGAAATCTTTGTAAAAGGCCTTTTCTTTTAGTTAGCAAAAGGATTTAAAATCTTTGTCCCATCAATTATTTGTCCGTTATTCATATCTTCTGAATAAACAACGACACAACCTGTTTCATTTGCAGTAGAAATTATTAGAGAATCCCAAAAAGAAAGCTTGTGTTTTATACTTATGTCCACAGCATTTAGAATAAGAGGGATAGAAATTTCTTTGACCGGAAATTGTTTGGAAAAAAGCTCAACATATTCTTTTGCGGCCTGCTTTGTCAGCTTTAGTTTCTTAGTGGCAGCATTATAAAATTCCTGGAGGCTTTGTGTAGAAATAAGGCCTGTTTTTTCAATTGAAGCTTTTTCTAATAAACTTGCAGCAATCAGTTGTTTCTGAGGATTTTTTGCATCTGCAGAGTAAACAAGTATATTTGTATCAAAGAACACTTTTCCTGCTGTTGTTACAACTGATTTATTATCTCTCATACAACTCATCCCTTGTCCATTTTTTACCATCTGATTTTGGATGATATTTTTTGTTAAGCTCCATCAGATTTTCATAAAATGAATTTTGTTTTTTAGTCTTCAATTTTTCTTCTGTTTCTTCTTGTACTAACCTCGATACCTTTTCCAGCACTTTAAGCCGTTCTTTATAAACAAGCTTAGGAAGCATTTCCAGAATTGTTTTGAGATAATAAGATGGTGTATTTTTTACCGGGCCAAAAGTTGATCCAGAATCATGTAATTCCAAAACATGTTCATCAGGAATATCATAAATCCCTGCTTTTTGTTTTTCTTTCTGATTATTATTTAACTTGTCTTCAAGAATCACATCATAAGGAACACGATAAAAATTACAAAGATCTACGACAATTTTGACAGGAGGTACAGAATCACCGTTTTCATATTTAATATACATCTGCCTTGAAATATTAAGATAAGAAGCCACTGCCGCCTGAGAATAATTATTCTGTTCTCTTAATGCCCGTAAAGTTTCGTTCATACTTATAGTATAAGCATAATTATTTTAAAGTCAAATACTTTATACTTTTTTTGTATATTGTATTAGACTTCAATTTTAGGAAAAAGAACTTTCCTAACTTAGTTAGCATTGACTAACTTCCTGTAATTCTGTAATATGTGCTAGTTAGCACTTGCTAACTACATACAGTCCGCAATGCCGACCAGATTGTTGTAATAGACAAAGGCCGCATAGTAGAACAAGGCAAACACGACGACTTAGTTAAGCTTGGAGGAATTTACGCCCGCTTCATAGATTCACGTAAGCAGGCTGTAAGCTGGAAGTTATAAAAATATTACATGCCCATAAGATGCATGCTGCCGTAGCGCGTAAATTCCATGATGTCTTTTATGTAGGCGGCGGCATCTTTTTTGGACATGTTGTGAAGGATTATATCGCAGTAGGCGTTGATGATTGTTGATGCCATAAAGTGAACTGTCATTGGCTGGACTTTCTTTTTTGCAATTTTGTTTTTGTACATCCAGGTAAAGGTTTCTTCGCAGTTTTTTGTGTAGAGTTCGCAGATTTCTTCCTGGAAATGTTCGTGGGTGCTGCCAGCTGCTTTAGTCAGAAGCAGTGTATAAATGTCAAAATGATCGAACATGTAATCAATAAATTCTTTTACTGATTTTTCTTCCAGCTTTAAGTGCTCCTGCATGTGAGGGCCTTCTATCCCCGCATGATGTGTGGAATCTGCAAGCATGATTACTTTTGTTGTTGTTTCAATTGTTTCATCGACCAGGGCACAGAAAAAGGCATCTTTATCTTTAAAATGACGGTACATTGCGCCAGTAGTAACCCCTGCATTAGCGGCAATGGTACGCAAGGAGGCACCCATAAAGCCTTTTTCAAGGAATTCCTTTTTGGCACTTTCGAGAAGCTTTTTCTTTGTGTCTAATGAAGTTTCTGACATATTCAATACTCGGGGTCCCTGTACTTCGACAGGCTCAGCAACCGCATAAAAGGGCCCTTTTAAAGACATTTTTAACCAAAAAACGTACTTTGTCAACAAATTTTGATAACAATGTTATCAAAATTCCTCAAATTCTCTTGACAAGATAACACTGTTATCATTAAGATAACAGTGTTATCACTAGTTAGCACATACTAACTAATAAAAAGCTGTCATTGCGAGGTCGCAGACCGAAGCAATCCATAAAAATGGATCACTTCGCTAACGCTCGTGATGACGATTAATTTTGGAGGAGAAATGCAAGTCAAAAAAATAAACGACTGGTTCGAAAAATTCGGACGATTTGAAATTAAGCATCGATGGGGTTTTATAATCGGGCTGTTGATTCTAACTGTAGTTTGTAGCTTAGGCCTTACACGACTTAAGCTGGACAACGGAGAAGAAGACTGGTTTGATGACTGGGAAACTACAAAAGTAAATCAGGATCACTTTGAAAGTATCTTTGGGTCAACAGATTCGCTTTTGGCTCACATCACCACAAAGGGCACAGATGTATTTGACCCTGAAGTTCTGAACATGATAGACGAGCTTGGCGATGAGCTTTTGAACAATGTTCCATATGCAGACAGCATCACTTCTCTTATGGAACTGTCACTCCCAATTGGAACAGAAGACGGTTTTGAAGTAACAAGCCCCTTTGAAGACGGCGTACCAACTGACATGTCAGAGCTTGCTGAAAAAAAAGCCTTCATCATGAGCCGAGAAAGCCTTATTAATTCCCTTGTAAGCGAAGACTGTACAGAAACCTGGCTTATCGTAAACCTTGAACAGTATTCCGAAAACCTTGATGAAGCAATGGAAAAAATTGCGCCACCTGCTATGGCAATCTTTACTTCCGACAAATACAAATCAGATAAATGGGAAATCCGTCCGGCTGGACTTTCTTATACAGAATACGAAGAAGAAAAATCTATCGTAAGTCAGTGTATAAGCAGAATCGCTTTGGGTTTTGTAGTAATGCTCATTTTCCTTATCATCTTTATCCGCTCTCTTCGTGGAGTTGTTGTTCCATCTATTGCAACAGTAGGCGCTCTTTGTACAACACTTGGTGCTTCTGCCTGGATGAACATAAAGGGCAACAACACAATGCTTCTTATAACTGTTCTGTTATCAATGGCGCTGGCTGTAGGTTATGCTGTTCACTATATCAATAGCTTCAAGATGT
>JAGCDP010000033.1 GCA_017651065.1 Treponema sp. | reverse complement strand
TTTTGCACGGCCATAAAGAATCTGAACTTCTTCGCCCTGCATAACCTTATCCAAAACCGAGGAAAACTGTGCTTTAAATTCACCTACTGTCATCTGTATCATAAGATTATGATATGATTAACTTGTCAAGTTGTCAAGAAAAGAAATTAACAATGCCAAACCGGTGTCGCCAGTTTATTACTGAAGGGTTGTGCCCGCCTGAAATCCGGAAGCCAGCTTGTGTCGTCGGTAAGCTCCTGGTAAAACAAATATTCAAAGTCGTAGGCTTCTATGAGGTCCTGGATGTCGGCATCTTCCTGCGGGGTGACGAGACGATTTTCTAAAGAGGCAAGGGCTGTGCGTCGGGCAGCCAAACGATTTGCTTCTTCTTCAAAAGGCACTGGTGTGTATTGATTCATAAGCGAGATGATTGCGCGGCCGTCGGCATTTTCTTTGAGCCATTGCAGAACATTGGCGGTCTGTTCAAATTTTCCAGGCATAAAAAGATGACGTATTATTACACCAGACATCATTTTGTCACGGGGTTCTCCGGGTTCTGCCCATTCGGCAGGTTTTGCATTTGGTGGCTCCGGGATGCTTACAATTTCTAACGGATTATTTTCTATCATCCAGCGGATTGCGGCAGTTGCAGACTCGGGGTAGTCAGGTGCGGCAAACAGATTTTTTGAAAGAGCTGGGTCCAGAGTTTTAAGGTCAGGTAGCCAGATTGTAACGAGGCCCTTCAAAAGCTCAAGCATTTCAACTGACTCGTACGCAGAGCTGTTCCAGCAAAAAGGCACTGTAACTCCACCGTCTCGTGCAGCCCTCAAAAACTCTGCGATTTTTGGAATGTGGTGACTTCCTGTTACGAGGTTGATATTTTCTGCACCGACGGCCTGCAGCTTTAAGCAGATGTCTGTGAACTCGGCGCTGTCAACTGCGCGTCCCAAACCATCCTGGCTTATCTGGTAATTCTGGCAAAACGCACAGCGCAAAGTGCAGCCTGTAAAAAAGACTGTTCCGCTTCCGCCAAAAACTGTTACAAGAGGTTCTTCGCCAAAGTGAAGGCCCGCAAATGCAATGCGAAGGTCTGCAGGCTCCTTGCAAAAGCCCGGTCCTTCGACAAGCGCAGGGACCACACGGTTTACGCCACATTTTCTTGGACACTGCCTGCAATCGCGGTAAAAATCCTCGTAATTCAAAATCAGTATGCTCCCTTTGAAACAAGCACCATCATAAGCTCCTGTAAAATATTTACAGGTAAATCTTCGGCTTCGTAATTTACTAGACGGCCAATTTCCTGCCAGTCTTCGTCAGAAATTAAATCCTGATCTTCATCGCTGTTATTCAAAAATGCTAACATTGCGGCAAGCTTTCCTGTGTTTTCGTCGCTTGGTTCGTACATTAAATCTGTGCTGTTAAAAACATAAGTGTTTTCCCAGTATTCATAAATTGAACCAGGAAGTCCCATTGGGCAAGAAGTTGCGCGCTCAAAAAGATTTCTAATATCATCGCGAATATCATTGTAGCCAGAAAATCCAGGCTTGTTATTGCGGGCATGTTTTTTTACCTTTTCAACATCACATAAAAATTTTCCAATATCTGTCATAATAAAATTATTATAGAAAGAAACCTGTTTTTTTTCTATAATATCCTTCATGTTCAGCGATACACACTTTCACTTTAAGATGATGACAGAAGAACGCGGCATAAACGGCCTTGAAACTTTGACAACTATGGCCAGCCGCGATTGTTTTTTTGGACTTGATATTGGAACCCGCGCCGGAGACCTTCAGGGCAGACAGCTTGCCGTAGAAAAATGCATTGCCGCTATTTCTGACTCCCGCCTTGCAGACAAAGCCCGCTCCTTTATGTATTTTACCGCAGGAATTTGGCCTGATGTAGACAGCATTAAAGACCGTGAAAATCAGATGAAAATCCTGCGCGATTCTGTTCAGGCTGCTGCAAATGACAAAGATCAGGACACTCTTCATCGCCGTGTAATTGCAATAGGTGAGTGTGGTCTGGATCATCACTGGAATCCAAGTGGTGCAGACGGCCGCTGTGAAGATGATTTTGATGAACAACTTTACCGTGGAGAACGTGAACTTTTTGAGTCACAGATAGAACTTGCACGCAAACTTAAACTTCCTGTAATTGTTCACAGCCGCGATGCTTACGAAGACACTTTGGAATGCATAAAAAACATAGGCTACGATAATGGAATAATTCACTGCTACAGTTACGGTATAGACGAAGCACGCACCTTCCTTGACCGTGGCTGGTACATTGCTCTTGGTGGCGGCATAACCTATACAAAAAAATCAAAGCTTGAACAGATGGAAGCATTAATCCGTTACATTCCGTCAGACAGACTTCTTACAGAAACAGACGCTCCTTATCTTGCGCCAGTTCCTTTCCGTGGACAGGCCAATACTCCTGTTCTTGTTGAGCACGTATTTAATTACCTTGCACAGGTTAGAGGGCTCTCACTTGAAAATCTGAATCAGTTAGTTGATGAAAATATCAAAAAGCTTTTTTTCTAAAAACTGGCTTTAATCATTTCCGGTAACGCGAGGCAGAATCATAATTCCGTGAATTGTTTCTTCTGCATCCTGCGGAATGCTTACAAAGAACATTCCTGTTGCAAATGCTTTTGCTGTAGTTTTTACAGCATCTTTAACAGCCTCTTTTTCAGTTTGTTCTTCTTTTGATTTTTCATGAGAATCAATAAAATCTTTTATAATTTCGTAAGCGCGGTCATAATCAGAAATCAGAATAAAAACCTTTATAGAAAAGCTTGAGCTTCCGCCCAAAGCATTCAGCGAATACATGCTGTTTACGTGTTCGTTTTCTGTATAGGTAGGAATATTTTCGGCGGCAAGAAGGCTTCTCAAAAATGAACATACACCAAAGCTTCCAACTGCTAAAAACTGCTGACTTTGTTCACCCTGACGTATTCGCTCAAAATATCCTTTTTCGTAAGCTTCGGCATCGGCAATAGCTTTGTTATGTTCTTCTTCATCTGTATAAAATTCCGAAAGCGCCTGACTTGAACGGATTTCTTTAATTTTACGAACTCCAGAAATAATAAACCAGAGACACATTGCACCAAAAAGGGTATAAATAATAACACTAAGAATAACCATATCTTTATTTTACTTCAAACTAATAAAAATCTCAAATGAATGTTTTTTTATAAACTATTTTTTTATTCTTGTGATATAATAAAAAAAACAAAAATTCAGGAGAAAATGTTATGCCAACAGCAGCATTAGTTTTAGGAATAATTTCCCTCGTAATTGCCATAGGTGGTAGTGCAGCGGGATTAGGTTGGGTAGGATCAGTTTGTGGTATCCTTGCAATTGTTTTTGGTGCCCTTGGAATGAAATCAGGCGGCAACCAGAAAAAAACAGCCAAAACAGGATTGATCCTTGGAATTGTTTCTCTTTGCTGGGGACTCATTGTTACAGTCGCCTGTCTTGCCTGTATTGGAACAGGTGCTGGAATAGGAGCAAGTCTGGGGCTCTTTGACTAATTTAAGGAAGCAATTCTACGTTTCCTTTTATAAATCTTGGTTTTATAAAGCTTCCTCTTTACGGTCTTATGATTGTAACGGGTATTCTGAGTGCGGGCGCAATCTGCAAAAGGTTGTGCTCCATTCAGAATATTGATTTTTATGATTTTATAATTATTTCTGCAACTGCAGGTGCGTTTGGCTTTGCGGGTGCAAAACTTTTTTTTCTGATTGATTATTACGGGGCATCAAACTTTTTTATAGTCCTGGGTCAGATGCTATTACATCCAAAAACTTCGGGATTGATTTCTGGCGGGTTTGTTTTTTATGGCGGATTAATTGGTGGCATTGCCGGATATTTTCTTGGAATAAAAATTGCGCGTGTTGGCATTACAAGCTTTTTGAATACCTTTGCTTTTGCAATTCCTTATGTTCATGCTTTTGGCAGAATAGGCTGCTTTTGTGCCGGCTGCTGTTATGGTATTGAGTATCACGGATTTCTTGCTGTTGCGGGGCGGTTTCCTGTTCAGCTGATGGAGACACTTTTGCTTTTTACGTTTGCTTTTGTAATGCTCTATTTGATTATGCGTAAAGAGCATGTGCAAACTAAAGGGCTCCCTCTTTTTTTATGGTACATTCTTTATTATTCAATAGTCCGCTTTTGTCTGGAATTTTTACGTGCAGATGAAAGAGGACAGTTTTTGTTCGGCAAAACTTTTGTACTTTCAGTTTCGCAGCTTGTGAGTCTGATTTTTTTTATTGCCGATGCAATCCTCATCATTATGCTTTTGATTAAAAAAGCTAAAAACGATAAAGTAGAAATTAAGGATATTCAAAATGATTAACACAACGCTTTGTTATATAGAAAAAAACAACTCTTACCTTATGCTGCACCGCACCAAAAAAATCAAGGATGTTAACAAAGATAAATGGATTGGCATTGGCGGAAAGTTTGAAGAAGGCGAAAGTCCTTTTGACTGTATTATGCGCGAGGTAAAAGAAGAAACTGGTTTTATCTTAAACAAGGTTGAATATCGCGGACTTGTTACTTTTGTTTCTCGCACAAGTGACGGGGCCGAACCTTACTACGAGCTCATGCATGTTTTCTGGTCTGATGATTTTTCGATGCCCGGTGACCCTGATTCTAATGTGTTGCCCGAATGTGATGAAGGCGAGCTTGAATGGGTTCCAAAAGAAAAAATGAATGATCTTCCTCATTGGGAAAGTGATGAGATTTTCCTAAAACTTATTGATAATCGTACACCGTTTTTTTCCATTAAAGTTGAATACTTAGACGGAAAAATGACAAAAGCCCTTCAGGAGCAATAAAATGAAAACAAAAATACAAGAACTTTCATATGAGCAGGTGCTTGCGCTCAAACCCGAAAAACTTCAGAAGCCTGTAAAGCCCGGATTATTCTGGCGATGGCTTATGCGTGTGCTTGGTAAAGGTGAGTTAAAGGCAACTAACTTCAAGGCAAATTATATTGGCATGGAAAAGCTTGGAAAACGCGAACCTTGTCTCATCCTTATGAACCATTCTTGTTTTACAGATTTGCTGATTGCAGAAACTGTTTTTGCACACCGCCCGATGAATATTGTTTGTACAAGCGACGGTTTTGTAGGAAAGAACTGGCTCATGCGTCATCTGGGCTGTATTCCTACAAACAAATTCGTAACTGATTTTGTTCTTGTACGTAATATGAAATATGCTTTTGAAAAGCTTGGAACTTCTGTTCTTATGTACCCCGAAGCAAGCTACACCTTTGACGGTACTGCAACTCCGCTCCCGGAAACTCTTGGAAAATGCCTAAAGCTTTTTAATGTACCTGTTGTAATGGTACGCACTTACGGGGCTTTTGCGCGAGACCCTCTTTATAATAATCTTCAAAAAAGAAAAGTTGATATAAGCGCAGATATAAAATATCTTTTATCGCCTCAAGATATCCAGCAAAAGCCGGTTGAAGAATTGAACGATATTCTTAAACGAGAGTTTACCTTTGATAACTGGGAATGGCAAAAGCAGAACAATGTGCGCATAACAGAGCCGTTCCGCGCAGATTATCTGAACAGAGTTTTGTATAAATGTTCAAACTGTGGTGCAGAAGGTAAAATGCTTGGAAAAGGCATTCACCTTACTTGCGGTGCCTGCAATACAGAATGGACGCTCCAGGAAGACGGTACACTGGAGCCTGCAAAACCATTTTCTTCTGTACCGGCCTGGTTCCGCTGGGAACGTGACCAGGTAAGAAGCGAACTTGAAGCAGGCACATATAAACTTGAAACTCCTGTAGAAATCTACATGCTTGTAAATACAAAAGCAATTTATCATGTAGGCGAGGGCACACTCAAACACGACATCAACGGCTTTGTGCTCGACGGCTGCAAGGGAAAGCTTCATTATGAACAGTCTCCAAAAGCAAGCTACAGTCTTTATTCCGACTATTACTGGTACGAAATTGGCGATATGATTTGTATTGGCGATATGAAAACCTTGTACTACTGCTTCCCAAAACAATCGGGCGATATTGTAGCAAAAGCAAGAATTGCAACCGAGGAATTGTATAAACTACAAAAATAATATAGAATGTGACTATCTTCTGGGGAATTAGCTCAGTTGGCTAGAGCATCGGCTTTGCAAGCCGAGGGTCAGGGGTTCGAGCCCCCTATTCTCCATAATCTTAATTAAAATCAAGGAAAATTATTATGGCAGACACAATGCACGTTTTGGAAAAGAACCCAAATTGGAAGGGTCGTCGTGGTCCTGTCGTTCTTGTAATTATGGACGGCGTTGGATATGGTAAATTCGAAGATGGTGACGCTGTAAAAGCAGCTCGCATGAAATATCTGGACTGGTTTACTGCAAACTGTCCTCATACACAGCTTAAAGCACACGGTACTGCTGTAGGTCTCCCAAGCGATGATGACATGGGTAACTCAGAAGTAGGCCACAATGCAATGGGCTGCGGACGTGTATTTGCTCAGGGTGCTAAACTTGTAGGTGAATCAATTGCAAACGGTTCTATGTTTGCTGCAGATACCTGGAAAAAACTTGTAAAAAATGTAAACGACAAAAATACAACACTTCATTTTATTGGTCTTGTTTCTGACGGAAACGTTCACTCACACATT
>JAGCDP010000032.1 GCA_017651065.1 Treponema sp. | reverse complement strand
GCGGAAAACATAAAGGGTTGCCCCTTATGTTTAGCCACTCGTAAAGGAAGAGTGGCTAGTAAAGACGACATGAACTAACAACTCTTTGCTTTATATCTGACTTTAAAGGGTTTTTTTGACAATGTCAAGCATTTTTTTTAAAGTCAGATATTTTTTTTCAAAAATTTACCGACATATTTAATTTTTTTGATATTTTGTACCGAAAAAATCAATGCGGAAAACATATTTAGGGGTTGTATTTGTCTCAAGAATACCAGGAATTACAGGCACGCAAGCGAAAGTGGATTCCTCTTGCGTGTGCTGGAAAATGCACTATTGCACAGGCGGCAAAAGAAATAGGCATTACTGCCCGCTCTGTCTCTCGTTTAAAAGTACGCTATCACACCGTTGGTGCCAATATTTTCATAAATGGGCACACGGGAAAGGCTTATCAGCGCAAGAAATTCAGCAATAAAAAGCGGCTTGAAATATGCAGCATATACAAAACTCACTGGGGAAATACAAATTTCGCAACTTTTCGCGACCGACTTGAACAATATCACAATACAAAAATAAGTACACCCACACTCACAAAAATTTTGAACAATAACAACATAATTTCTCCTAAATGGCGCGGGCCTAAAAAAGAAAAGAAGAAGCATTTGCCACGAAAAGAACGCCCCTGCACTGGAGAATTGTTACAACTGGACGCGTCGGAACACGATTGGCTTATGAATGGTGAAAAAATAACACTTCACGGAGCTGTTGACGATGCAACACACGAGCCTACAGGATTGTATTTTTGTCGCAATGAATGCAGATTAGGTTACAGTGAAGTTTTACGCCAAACTCTTACTCTGCAAGGAAAACCGGAAGCTGTTTACATAGACAGACACGCAGCTTTTGTTAAAAATCAGCGGAAAGACGGCAAAACACAAGAGGAACGCCTGGCATACAGCAAAGAAGAACAAACGCACTGGACTGAAATCTGCAAAGAGATGAAAACAGATATAATTCTTGCACTTTCCCCGGAGGCAAAAGGCCGTATAGAACGATTTTGGGAAACCCTACAAGGTCGTTTGCCCCCACTGCTGCGGTTTTTAGGCATAGATACAATTGAAAAAGCAAACGCTTTCATGCCGGAATACATCAAAATGTACAAAGATCGCTTTGCAGTACCCCCACAAGATAAAAAATCACGATTTAAACCTACAAACATGACAGATGATGAGCTTGAAAAACTACTTTCCGTGAAGTTTAAAAAACGTACTCGCTGGAACGGAGAATTTATTTTTCACGGTTTTTTATTTCATCTTGAGGCAGCACGGGCCGCTTGCCAAGATTTTACACTTTGCCTTTCTGAAAAAACAGGTATTCGTGCTTTTATGAACGGAAAATTTTACCCCGTCACCCTAAAAGAACCGCTTACAGATTGCGCTGGCGACCCCATGCCGCAGGTTGAAAAAGATTTGATTGCGCGGTATTTGCTAAAATCGACACGCGATAACACCTGCTCTTTTGGAGTGGCAGTTTAACTAGCGTGTTTTTTCAAAAAAAAATTTACCCTGGAAAAGGTAATGCTTTTCTTTTTGCGGTTCCCCAACGCGAAAAAAATGAAAAAAAAACAAATTTTAGAACTTTTTTTATTTTTTTACTGATTCAATTTTAAAAATACACTTTACTTTGTAAAATATTGTAATATAAATAATTATAATATTTTTTATGGTAAAATAGTAAAGTAAATTCTATTACTTTACAAAAGTTTTTTAAGTTTAAAAATTTTTGAAGAGAGAAAAATTTATTCCAGAAAAAACTTTAGAAACTCTTACCAAAAATCTTTTACTGCTTTACCAGCAAGAATAATTTATTGTTTTACCAACACTTGCTAACCTACAAAAGAAAACAGAAAAAGTTTCAAAAGGTACTGCCCAGACCCCATACCCCTATGCAATTATTCGGCGGCGGGTGCGTTTTGTTTTTTGTGTGCCATGTCTTGTGTTAGGTTTACAAAAAATTTACATGGTATAGCAAGTTAATTTGTCAAGGTTTACAATTTTATACATGGAAGTTAAGGCGGCTGAATTTGCGCGAATGGCTGGCGTTTCAAGAATGGCCATAAGCGGAAAAATCAAAAACGGAACTCTTATACTAAACAGTGGCGGAAAACTGGACACAGACAATCCATTAAACCGTGCCTATCTCGAAAAGAAAAGAGAAAAACAAAAAGCCGCGCTGCAAATGCAAGAGTTTGAAAAGTCTCTCACAGGGGCAACTCAGATAATGGCCAGCAAAGCAAACGCCCTTCTTGTTACTTCCCTTCCAGATACGTCAAAGGGGCTAGAACCAAGGCAAACGCAAGGAAAGGCAGCCTGTATGCTGGGCATGACAATACAGGAATTAATTGTTACTTACGGAAACACAAAAGGAATCGGTGAGTATGCAAAAATTTTACGAGACCTTACCGCCGCTGATGAGCGCGAACAAAAAACGCAGGAAAGAAGAATGCTGCAAATTCCAAAAGATTTCGTTATCTCGCGATTGTTCAGCTTTATAGATCAGCTTATGAACAAACTCCTGGATGTACCGGAAGCCGTTTGCGACCAGGTTATAGCACTTGCGCTTTCAACTGAAGAAAGCAAACGGAGGCAGGAAGTTATAAATGTTTTGAGCGACAATTTGACGCGGTGCATCGGAGGCTGCAAAGAACATATTATCTCCGAATTGAATGGATTAAAAGGTAAATACGACAAACCGGAAGATGATTCTACAACAGTGATTACGGATATTTCCGACAAACTGGATTCGCTGCAAGGAAGCAAATGATAGGCGGGAGAAAATGAAGATGAGTTCTAACCCAAACAGGAAAATATACAGAAAAAACAGACGGGATGCGCTGCGGCATTACCGTGCATTTTGTGATTACATAAACAAACAGAAGTTTACAAAGCGGCTTGCTTTTGCACTTCATGTCTTAAGGGGGAATCTATGAGGATAAAACAGCGGCAAAACAATGCAGTGATACAAGCGTTGTGCACACGGGGATTGCAGGGAAAATCGCAAAAACTATTTGTTGATTCTTCCTTGCCGGAGGTAGAAACAGACGATATTCAGCAACAAATTGTGGAGCTGAAAAAAGAACTGGATAATTTTGCAAAAGACATTACACAAATTGAGCAAAATTACAAGGAAGGTATATATGAATAAGAAAATTGTACGCGCCGATATTGCAGCATATTTATTTGATACGTTCAGTGAAAGAATTGGCAAAGAAGATTCGTTGAGGATTGTAGACTGCGTAATTAACAAGATGAAAAATGAGCTCATGGCAGGCAACACAATAGAGCTGAGAGGCTTTGGTTCATTCCTTACAAAAAAAAGAGCAGGAAGGCACAATGCAAGGAATCCAAAGACCGGGGAACTTTTGGAAGTACAGCCACACTACGCGGTTACTTTCAAGCCAGGAGCAGAACTAAAGAAGGCAATCCGCGAAATCAAAATAGACGTTTAATTCCTGCGTGACTGCAATGGGCTATGTTACAGGTTAAAGTCAATTTTGATGATGTTGATTTTTTAATTGAACAGTTTTCTCGATTAACGGCACAGCGGAGCTACAGAAAGCCTAGCGAATACATCGAAAGCGTGCGTTACATTGACCGTGCGCTTTCCCCTTTTCCGGGCAAGTTCAGCTATGACAAATTTCCGTATTTTAGGGAAATTGTAGACCAGTTTGCACCGGACTGCCCGACAAGACGCGTTTATGTTATGAAGGGAAACCAGGTAGGAGCGACAACAGGCCTGCTTGAAAGCATAATGATGTATTACATCGGCGAAAGTCCTGCACCGCAGCTTTACGTCTTGCCGGACGAAATGATGGCGCGTGATGCCGTGAACACAAAGATTGACCCGACAATAGACAACTGCGGTTTACGGCCTCTTATTTTTGCACAAACACGAAAGTCAGCAGGCGCAAGGAACACAGGAGACACCGGATTAAAAAAGGAATATCCGGGTGGATATTTGCATGCGGTAGGAGCAGGAAGCGGAAACCGTTTCAGAAACTTTTCTTACAAAATTGAACTTGTGGACGAAGCAGACGGTATGCAGTCAAAGGTCAAAGGCGAAGGTTCTATTTATGACTTGGCGGTTGCACGTTTGGATGCCTACCCCACTAGCAGCAAACTTTTTATTGGTTCAACACCGACGGAAGAAAGAAGCTCATTGATTGCAAAGCTGTTCAGACAGGGAACGCAAAAATATTTTTACATTCCGTGCAAGTTTTGCGGAACCATGCAACGCCTTGAATGGGCAGTATGGAATGAAGAAAAAACAGAACAGATAGGCGGCATTGTCTGGGAAAACAACGAAAACTTTGAACCGATTCTGGAGACTGTAGGCTACAAATGCCCGCATTGCGGTGGTATTATGAAAAACTATGACAAAGCAGCCCTTATCCCAAAAGGTGAATGGCGGGCAACTTCAAACGCGGTTCAGCCCAACACAGAAAGCTACCACATAACTGCTTTGTACAATCCGCCAGTAATGTTCAGTTGGGAAGACTACGTAAGCCAATGGGCAGGATGCTGGGATTTAAAAAACAACAAGGTGCGGGACAAGGAACGCTACAGGGTTTTCAGAAACCTTAAGCAGGGGCTTACTTTTCAGGAACAGAACGAGCAGATTAAATATGAAAAGGCTGTCCTGCACAGGCGTTTCGGATTTGCACGTGGAACCGTACCGAACAAACTTGCAAGGGAAGAAGCCGGAAGCCCGATTCTTATTTTAACCTGTGCAGTGGATGTTCAGAAAAACGGTCTGTTTGTTGATGTTAAAGGCTACGCAACGAACGGCGTTACATACACGATAGATTTTAAATTCATTGAGGGAGCAACGGAACAGTTTGGCGGTCCATGGGATGAACTAGAACGGATTATTGAAAACACAGTTTTTACAGACGAAGAAGGTTTGAATTACCGCATTGCAATAACACTTGTGGATAGCGGGCATTACACGGATTGGGTCTATTCCTTTGTGGCGCGTTTTACAGCCGGGGTGTACGCTTCAAAAGGTATGGACTGGATTAAAGGCGGCGAGACTTACCAGCTTTTCAGCCGTGCAACGCTTGACCGCATCGGTTTGCCGTTGGCTTACCACGTGAACACAGGCAAGCTAAAAGACCGTATTTCCAACAGCATGAATGTTTTGCGCTGGAACGAAGGCGAAATGCAGCCAGCTTGGTTTCCGAACTTTCCCGAAAATTTCCGTGATGACTATTTTAAAATGTTTGAGGCGGAAGAAAAAGTTGAAGTCATAGACAAGAACACAGGGCAATGGCTAAAGACAATCTGGCGTGCAAAGTTCGGGGCGGCAAACCACGGTTTTGACACCTATGTATATTCACTCGCTGCCCTTGAAATTCTTGCGGATGACATTTGCAGAAATGACATCGGGCTAAAAGCTTTGAACATGGACGTATTTTGGAGATACGCAAAACAAAATCTTGTTCCCGGAGAAAAATAGAAAAAATTTTTTCTTAACGAGCTGCATGATTTAGTAGGAGAATTTTTAAAATGATTATGACTATGAGATTCATGGAAGAAGTGATTGAAAAAGAACGCCGTGCATTTTTGAATGAAAAGCAGACGCCGGAAAAGAAATACAAACTGTGTGCACTGGATTTTAACGGATTGCTTGTCACGCGCTGTTTTGCAGAAGACAAAAAAGAATACGCCTTAGAATCTGCGCAGCGGTGCTGGAGCAATCCGAATTTTTTGTACGAGGAATTATTCTGTGTAAAAGACGGCGAAATATTTGTTTGCTACCACACGGTACCAGGATTATGTGAGTGGGATTATTAAAAGTTTGTTGACAATTGCTATAAATAATGGAAGCATGAATAAATACACCGTGGAAAACATCTTTCTTTCCACGGTGTATTATTTGTTAAGCCGTTACTGTTGCAGAAATTCCAAGTTTTTTGAACAAGGATTCCTGTAAAGTCTGGCTAAAATTGATTGATGCTTTTTCAGCACGAACAGAAAGCCATTCGGGAAGAGTTACGTTTTTTCTTACAAACTTTCCGCTGCTTGATATATCGCAAGAAATGTAAGTTGAAAAATCACCCTCTTTTGCATGAATGCTTGTTATTGTGCTTGCTTCTGGAAGTGAACCGCCCCTTTCAAGAATTGAAACAACATATCCTTCAAGAGCTTCCTTTGCATTTTCCACAATTTCCAATTCTGTATCACCCTGCGAAAAACAGCCGTCCAAATCTGGAAATTCACACCAATAGCCACCGTCTTCAAAGTGACATATTGCCGGATAAACAATATTCATAAATCTATACTCCTTGCGGGCTTGCGCCCGCATTTTCTTTTACTTTAGACCCGCTTTCTTTAGGATTGCGGTTTCTAAGCCCTTTTTCATATCCTTGCCGTGGATTGGCAGGGATATTGTCTGATTGTCTTTTACCAAAATGTAGTGGCTGCCGCTTGTTCTGTCCAGCTGCCAGCCGTTTTTCCGTAAAAGACTTAAAAGCTCTTTGTCTTTCATACTTATAATATAATGCGCATTATACGTATTGTCAAGTAGAAAAAAGAAAAATTTGAAAAAAAATTTATTACTCACGTGAGTAGTAGCAGTATTTTTTTTATTTCGGTATAGCGAATTTTTCACTCCCCTCTTATCCTTTAAGTATGCTATTACCGGGTGCAGAAAAATATCTTAATAAATCGAGCCGCAAAATTTGGACCGAACAGCTTGCAAATGACAGGCTGATTCTTTCACAGATTGATACGGCAATTACTTTTTTTAATTCACCAGAAGGCGCAAACGGAACTGTAGAATACACGATTGACACGGGGCAGGACAGGCAGACCGTAAAACGTGAAAATCTTTCCTCCCTTCTTGCAACGCGTTCCAGGCTTGTTTCAGAGATTGCACAACTCGAACGCTCATTAGGATTGAACGGGCCAGCGGTACGGCGAATTGTTCCGGGGTATTAAATGGTTGAAAAGACACTTGATAATTACAGTCTGTACATAAGCGATTTCGTAAACGATATTTGGAATGGCTCAAAATTTGAAGGTAGCTTAGGGCCCGTTGAAGATTTTACATTCGTTGATTACTGGACATTAAGAAAAAGATCGTTGCGGTTATTTAAAGAAAACTTGTACGCAAAAGGAATCATCCGCCGTTTGCTTTGGAATGAGATACACACGGGGCTTGTTGCAGCTCCAGTTCCTATAGGTTCGGTTATATGGCCAAAGCTGGAAGAAAGCGAACAGGAAAAAAAGGCGGCAGAATATGCTGAAATATTTGCAACGGAATTCAACCTCTACGCTTCTACTCCAGCAATTTTTGACTGGGGCAAAAAACAGTCGTTCGGGGCTTTTCAAAGGCAGGTACGGTTTGAAAGCCTTATTTGCGGTGACGGAATCATAATCAGCCGTATTGATGACAAAACAGGGCTTCCGCGCTGGCAATGGGTAAACGGCGACAACATACGCACCCCGGACGATTACACACCAAGAAACGGAAACTACATTAAGCACGGCGTAGAATTTGACAAATACGGAAAGAAAACAGCCTTCCATGTACGTACGGAGACAAACGGAAATGTCAAATATGAGCGTGTACGTGTACGCGGCGAAAAAAGCGGACGGCTTATCAGCTGGATGGTGTACGGCTCTGAAACACTTCTTGACGACACAAGGGGTGAACCGTTTTTAGCTGACACGCTTTACATGCTCAAAGACCTTGACCGCTACCGTGATGCAGAAACACGCGCTGCGGTTATTAACGCAATGCTTGCCTTCTTTGTGGAGCGGTCACAGGACACAGGAAAAGGTGCGCGTCCTAGCGACGGATTGGCAAGATTGCGGCCAACAGTAGGAAGTGAACCTGCGGCAGAACCAAAAGACTACAATCCTATTCCCGGCAAGCAGCTTGGTGAAGACCTGCGCATGATGAAACCGGGAACATTCTTTGATGACTTGGACCCCGGACAGAAAATAGTAAGCCCTGCAACAAACCGCCCGAATGTAAATTACCGCATTTTTGAAGAGGCAATTATTTCTGCATTGGCATGGACGCACGGAATTCCGCCGGAAATTCTCATGCTTAAATTCGGCAATAATTACAGCGCAAGCCGGCAGGCAAACAACGAATTTGAAATATACCTTTCAAAGCAAGTTGAAGAAAATGCAAACGCATTTTGCAGGAATATCTACACTTCATTCATTACGCAGGCTATTCTTACAGGAATGCTTACCGCCCCCGGATTCTTGAACGCTTACGGCAACAAGGACAAATGGCGTATTGAAAGTGCTTGGCTCCAGACTGCATGGCTAGGGTTAAGCCGTCCTTCTGTTGACCGTGAAAAGGAAATCAGGGCAAGCCAGCTTGCGGTAGACAACGGCTTTTCTACTTTTGACAAAGAAGCATTGCGTAACAGCGGCATGACATTCAAGCAGGTTATGCAGACACAAAAACGCGAAAGGGAATACATGGCAAGGATGGGCTTTGTGCCAAAAGTGGATGAGGATCAAAACGGAAAGCCTGTATACACGGAATCAGACATTGATTCAGAAGCAATTAACGACGAAAGCAACCTGAACGGCAATGCAACCCCTGCTTCTACAGGCAGTACCAGTGGGAGCGGCGTATGAACGGCATGGAAGAATTGACTGTACGGGAACCAGAAGGAAAATCTCTTGAAGCGGCAGAAAAGGAACAGCTTGTAAGCGTAATTGTGGACCAGCAGAAAACCATAAACCGCTTAAGGGAACGTTTGTCGCAAACGGAAAGAATTTGTGAATGGTACAGAAAAGGCTATGAAACACTTTCCCATTTTGACTGGCTGGTTATAAATGACAGGCTGCAAAAGGAATGGAGAGATGCAAAGGCAGTGTTGCCATCTGACAGTTCTCTAAAATGGGTATGCTCTGAGGGCGGAGTTGAGACAGCGGCGTTTTTTGACGGCAATACCTGGTTTACGGAAAGGCATGAAAAAATCAATGTAAAAGTGTGGCAGCATCTACCCCACTGGAAAGAAAAAAGGCAGGAGTAGAAATTATGGAAGAGAAGGACTTGATTGAGTACATAAAACAGACTGCCCAGCAAGAAACCAAATTGGACTTAATTGCGCAAAGCCTTTCAAAGGTTGATGAGCGTATGACAAAACTTGAAGCACTGCAAGAATCCAATGCCAGACAAAATGAGCGCATTGACCAGATACTGACACGGTTGCAGCAGGGAAACGACCATTTTGACAAGATAGAGGCGCGGCTTATAAAACTGGAAATGGCTGACGGAAAAAAGGCAAAAGAACTCTGGAAGCAGATAACCGGAATTTTTATAGCTACGATAGCAGGTGCAATAATTGGAAACATTGGAACAATAATTCAATGGCTTGGCGGAAAGTAACTACTCACGTGAGTAGCAGGAAAGAGGTTTTGTATGAGCGAAGAAAAAGAAGTTGGAAGTGGTGAAGAAAAAAAGCTTAGCGCAAAGACTATCAGCAAGATTTTCAAGTTTGTGGCGGCAGGCGGCATTGTGGTTTGTGCAGTTTTAAAATGGGTCGGAATCCTCCCCGGAAGCACCATTGCAGAAATATGTCAGGTCTGGTCTTGTGTTTATGCAGTTGGAGCTGGAACCATTGACTTAAACTTGATGTTTGACAAGTTTACAGGCAAAGAAACGGATGGCAACAGATAGATGGGGCTGTTCATAATTATTCTTGTGGCTTTTATGGTGCTCTTTGCCGTAGGTGCCACAATTTTGAATTTATGGGGTAAAAAATGACTGTCAAGATTCTATTAATTGCAACGCTGGTATTAACTTCCTGCACTGCTATCTTTTTCTTTTTATGGCGGTCCGAAAAAGCAAAGCTGAAGGAAAAAGATGCAGAGTTGAAGCTTGCAGAAAAAGAGCTGAATGAAACGATTGCAAGCAATATCAAACTTGAAAGCACAATAAGCATTTTGAAAAAAAACAGGAGCGAATCTGATGAAAAAATTAACAGCCTGCATAGCGGTAATTCTACTGCAAACGCTCTTAGTGAGTTGCGTATGCGGAAAGGTTGAATACATAGAAAAGCCGTATGTACCAGAAATAACTTTTCCGGCGTTTCCGATTCTGGACGGCGGAAGTGAGAATGCCGACGGAAGCGTTAATGTTCCGGCAGAATGGATTTTGCGGCTTGCAGAATACAAAATCCTTATAGAGGAAACGGAAAAGAATTACAACGAGATAAAAGAATTGTATAAACAAGACTACTCACGTGAGTAGTTTGATTCTGGTTCGATTGGAGAAAGACAGATAGTGCTAACATTAACACAGTTCATAAAAGAAAACTTAGGAAAGAAAGTGGATTGGGACCATGCAAACGGCTTTCAATGTGTGGATTTATACAGGCTATACTGCAATGATGTTTGGAACATCCCGCAAACACCTTCTGTAAAGGGTGCAAAGGATATTATAGACAATCCAGGGAAACTTTCTGTAACAAGAGATTCTGCCCTTGCAGACTATACACGGGGAGACGTGCTTATCTGGGGGGCAAGCAAGAAAAATCCCTATGGGCACGTTGCAATCTTGGTTTGTGTCTACAACACAAAGTATTTTGTTGTTCTGGAGCAGGACGGGTTTAAACAAGACGGTGTAAAACTTGCTTTCAGGAGCAGAGAAAACCTTTTGGGCTGCCTGTACAAAATATAGGAAACAATGGGCATAGGCTCATAAAAATAAATACGCCTGAATTGGCAAGGGGTAAAATATGAGAAAAAATACTCTTCTTATTATTGGTCTGGTATTTGTTATTGCTGGGGTTGCAGTGGCATATTTTGCAAACTTCCCGCAGTCCGATGCGTCCGGTTTTGCAATTACAATGTTTGGTGCAGGGCTTGCGACGGCACAACTGTGGAATAAGCGCGACAAGACAAAAAAAACATGGCTTGCCTTGGTTTCTGTCCTTTTGCTTGGTGTCGGGGCATTCCTGCTTGGATTCGGACAGTTCAACAAGGATACGATGGTTACAGTCATTTCTGCTGTTTTTGGACTTGTAGCAATTATCGGAAGCCTTATTGTTTCGGCAATGCAGGCGCAGAAAGAAAAGCTGACTGAATGACTTTTCCTTACGAATAACCGTCTCTGCAAAGGGGCGGTTAATAATTTAAAATATTTTTGTTTTTTTTCTTTTTTCGATATAGCGAGTTTTATCAAAGGCGGTGAAAATAAAACTATGAAAGAAATTCTAATCGACAAGCAAATTGGAGAAACTTGGTTTGATGAAGGAATTACGGCAGACTTTGTAAGGGATGAATTGCAGGCAGCCGGAAAAGATGATATTCGCATTACAATAGACAGCCCTGGTGGTGATGTTTTTGACTGCATAAGCATCTACAATGTTATCCGCGATTTTTGCCGCAACCATTCAAACAAGGTTACTACATACATTCGCGGTTTGGCAGCGAGTGCGGCAAGTGTTATTGCTTTGGCAGCATCAGACACAGACAAAGAAAACAAAATCTTAATTGAAAGCAATTCTGTTTTTATGATTCATAACGGCCTTACATTCTGCCAGGGCAACAGGCATGATTTACGCTCTTGTGCAGACAGGCTTGAAAAGATAGCCGACAGAATGATGATTGGCGTTTACACAAAAAGAACGGGAAAAAGCGAAAAAGAAATTGAAAAAGACATGGATGCGGAAACCTGGCTTTGCGGGCAGGAAATTATTGATGCAGGGTTTGCAGATAGTTTCATAGAGGAACCGGACACAGTTGATGAATCACTGAAAGAAGCTTTTGTTGCCGTTGCCAAGAATAGCTTTAACAGTATGAAAATGGCTGCGCAGACAAATTTGTACCAGCGCATGAGAATGAGCGCAAACTCAAATACGGAAATTCCGGGCGGCGGAAAAGCAGCCACCGGCAAAAATATTATGGGGGGCTGCAAAATGACAGCTGAAGAACTTAAAAAGAGCAATCCCGATGTTTATGCGGCGATTGTTGCAGAAGGCGAAGCTAAAGGCGCAAGCGATGAACGCGAACGCGCAAGCCGTCTTTTAGCTATGGGTAAAAAATGCGGTTGCACTGATTACGCCCTTGAATGTATCGAGAATAACGCCGATCCTACTGATTCGGCAGTTATTGACGCATTCATGGATAAAAAGATTGCCGCACAGGTTGTTGCCGCACAAAAGGAAGATGAAAAAAACATTCCAGAAGTTGTGCCGCCAAAAGACAACACACAGAGGGACAATGCCGCTGTAATGGCTGCATTTGAAAAAGAATTGGGAGGACAACTGTAATGGGAAATATCACAGGCAATAGCCAGATCATTAACCACGGGCCGGATGACTTGTTCATTGGCGACAATGAGTTTGCAAGTGAAGTTCTTTCTCTTGCGGCTGCTACAACTGCAAAAGACGGTTATGTTCTTGTGCGCAACGGTACAAGCGGAAAACTTGAACTTGCAGACGCTGTAAGCGGCCAGTGTTTCGTTCTTGCTACACGCGACGACCTTGTAAACACAAACGCAAGCGGCGGTGCTGCAATGGACTTTTATGTTCGCGTTTGCATTGCTGGAAAAGTTAAGAAAAGCGGCGTAACTGTTGCTGGAACTGCTTTGAATGCTGCACAGGCAGACACTTTGAGAGCAAGCGGAATTCTTGCCCTTGATGTTACAAATATCGGAAAACAGGATAACCAGTAAACGGTTGTTCTTACCAACAGGAGAAAAACAATGGACTTTTTGAAAAGAGTTTTGAAAATGTTCACAGATGACGCGCGAATGCAGAAGCGCGGATTCTTTACAACCTTCTTCAAGACAACTGAAGAAGATTATACAAACGCAGAATTTGTCGAAATCGACATTGAACGCAGCGGAAACAAAGTTGCGCCAGTTCTGAAAGACCACAGAACAGGCGGCGTTATTGTTGACGACGACATTTTTACAGAAAAGCGGTTTAAGCCGCCTTATTCTTGTTTGAAGCAGCCTGTTCCACTTATGGATCTTATGCAGCGTCAGCCGGGCGAAAGGGACGATGACGCGGCTATTGGTTCATGGTTTGCCCGCCTTGTTGCAAAAATCAAGAAGGCACTTTCTAAATTCCATCGTATGTTCAAAGAACAGATTGAATTGCAGTGCGCACAGATTATGCAGACAGGTATTGTTCAGCTTTCAGACGAAAACGGAAATATCGTTTATGACCTTGACTTCAAGATGAAGTCAAGCCACAAGCCTTCAGTTTCTGTTGCCTGGAGTTCTTCAAGTGCTACCCCTCTTGCGGATTTGGAAGCACTTTGCGACGCTATCAACGATGACGGAAAAAGCGACCCTGCTATTGCAATTTTTGGACGCAACGCCTGGAACAATGCGATTAAAAACACAGACTTCAAAGACGCTGTTAAAAAGGACGGCATGAATCTTGGTCAGCTTTCACCAGCTTTGAAAAATCGCGGTGGCCGTTACATGGGTTATGTTGACATTGGTTCTTACCGCCTTGAACTTTGGGTTTATAACGACAGTTACGAATCTTTCAAGGGTTCAACTCTTACAAAGTTTATGAATGCAGACAAGGTTATTGTCACCGCTGCTGTTGAAGATTTGGACTTTAGAATTGTATTCGGCGGAGTGCCAACAGCTGGCATGAAAGAACCTTTTGCGGCCATTGTTCCGGCAGAAGTTACTTATGAAGGTTTTGCACGCATTCACAACCGTGTCTGGTATGACGAAAACGGCGATACATACACAGGCGAAAGCAAGATGCGCGCTTTGGCAATTCCAGTTTCCATTGATAAATTCGGTTGTTTGACAACCACACTTTAAGAGGTAAAACATGGCAGCGACTAAAGTTTACGAAATTGCTGATGGCACAGCCATTACATCAAAGGGCGTAATTCTTGTTGAAGGACAGGAAGTTACAAAAGATGATTTTCTTTCTGAAGAAGTTTTTAACAAACTTGTAAAGGCAAAGAAAATTGTTGAGGTTACAAAAGCCAGCGGCAAAAAAGCCAGCGGCAAAAGCGACGAACCTTCTTCTTCTACGGGCGCAGTAGATGCCGGGGCAGAAGACACAAAGCCTAAATCTGATTCCAAAGACGATTCAGACAAAGGCGGTGACGCAGGCGACGATGCTGGAGACGCACAGTAAAAATGGGTTTAAGAGAACTTGCACAGAAGGATGCGGCCCACACGATTGAGGGCAAGCAGGCCGGAAACACTGTTTTTTCCCTTGCTGATTTATCCGGCCATTCGTGGGAGATAACCGGATTTATCGGCGACATCGGCTATTCGGTTGATACCGAGGGGAACCGCATTGCAGGAAGGACGGTGTTTGCAAGTTACATTGCGGACAGGGTAAAAATCAACGGAGAAATTGTTACGCCTGCACAAAACTGGTGCGTAGCTTATACGGATTTGGGCGGAAAAACATACAATGCACGTGTGGCTTTTGCAGAACCGGACAGGACTATCGGGATAACGAGGCTGTATCTAACTTTAGGCATGGACACGGATGTAAAAGCGGATGGTGAATAATGGACATTGAATGCAAAGAGCTTTTATGCGAACCAGACAACATTGAATACATCCGCGACCAGATAGGCGCGATTCTTGCCGTCGAAACTGATAATCAATACCGGCTTGCCGTAGAAGCACAGGATCCAAACGCAAAGGATTACAAGATTGGTGTTTACATTGAAAACGATGACCCTTTGCAGTTTGCAGATGCAGAAAAAAATCCTTTTCCGCTTGTTAATGTGTCTCTTTCCGGTACGGAAATAGCCAGCGGAAGCACAAGCATAAACAAGCACATTATGAGCGCAACTTTTTTAGTTGACGTTTATGCAACCGGAAACACCGACGGGAATGCAGATCCTGGAATGCGGGCAACAAAAAAGGCATGGAAGACAGCGCGTATTGTAAGAAATATTTTGGGAGCTGAGAACTATGCATATTTTAAGATGCGCGGGGTTGTCAGCGGCCGTGACATTGTAAAATTTGAGGCAGGAAGCCCAACGAATCCGCAAAGTGCAATGCGTGTAAAAATTGTGCGCATTACCCTAAATGTGGATTACACAGAGGGGGTTGCAATCAGCGAAGGCCAAGAGCTTGAACTGATCCGGGCAACAATAAGCGATGAAAACGGCAGAGTGCTTATAGAATTCTAATGCATAAGGAGATATGAAGATGGGTGTAAGTCCTAGCACAGTTTCAAGAATTACGGGTCTTGAAACGCATTACAAAAACTTTAACACCGGAAATGCTGCAATGCTGCCACAACAGCTTGCGATTGTAGGACAGGGGAATGACGGTTCTTCTTATTCCCTTGACAAATACGAAATAGAGGGAAGTGCAGACATTGTTGCCCAGAAGTACGGCTATGGCAGCCCCCTTCACCTTGCGGCTTTGCAGCTTTTCCCAAAAGCCGGGGCAATGGCTACGTTTCCAGTTTACATCCTGCCGGTTGCAAAAGGTGAACAATGGACGGCTGCAAGCGGTGAAATTCTTGTGACAGGCAGTGCCACAAAAGCAGGTAGCGGAACCGTAAGCATTGGCGGTGTTGACGCAGAATTTACAGTTGCAAAGGGTGCAACTGCCTCAGAGACAATGGCAAATATTGTTTCTGCCGTTAATGCCGTCATTGAAATGCCTGCTCTGGCAGAGGTTGTTGCCGCTGCAAATGATGTCCCTGAGCATATTGGTCTTACTGCAAAATGGAGCGGTGTATTGGGCAACAGCATAACCATAGAACTTGATGCAGACTTGCCGGGCTTGACTGTAGCAATCACTGCCTTTGCTGATGGTGCAGGAACACCGGATGTAACGGATGCACTTAATAAAATTGGGCAGAAGTGGGTTACTTTTGTCCTTAATACGTTTGACTACAAAGCCGGAACTACACTTGACACCTACCAGACATGGGGAGAAGGCCGCTGGAGCGTTTTGCAAAAAATGCCGTGCCTTGTTGCGCATGGATGTACGGACAATTACACCATACGCACAGCCATTACCGATGACCGCAAGAACGACTACATCAATTTTCTGATTGTAAGTGTTGGAAGCTCTGAACTGCCGTTTGTTATTGCTGCAAAAGCTCTGCTTGACGATATTATCACCACCGCAGACAAGAACCCGCCTCAGAATTATAAGGGGCAGCTTACAGGTCTTAAAGCGGGAAGCGACCTTGCACAGGAAACTCCATCCATCCGCAACCAGTCTGTCCTTAAAGGTTCAAGTACAAACATTAAGAGCGGCAATGTTGCTGAGCTGAACGATATTATCACAATGTACCATCCTGATTCAGAAGGCAAATATCCAGGCAGACGCTATGTTGTGGATGCCGTAAAACTGATGAATGTTGAGTACAACTGCCGCCTTATCACAGAAAGTGATGACGTAAAGGGAGCTCCTTTAGTTCCGGACAAGCAGATTACAACCAACCCCAAGGCAATCAAGCCCAAGACTGTAAAAGGATGGCTTGCAAACCTTGCACATTCATTGGCTCTTGCTGCCATAATCAGCGATGAAGATTTTACAAAAGAAAATCTTTCAGTCGGAATCAACAGCGAAAATCCAAAGCGCGTTGATTATGTTTTTCCATGCAAACTTTCAGGCAACGTGGAAGTTATCAGCGGTGATATTTATTTTGGTTTTTACCAGGGCTAAGGAGTAAAAATTGAAAGCAGGAAGCGCATTTGAGAGCATAACACTAAATGGCCGCAATTTTTCTTGCGATGCAGAGTGTGAACCAGAAGTAGACCTTTCAGTTTTTTCAAACGAAACTGCTTCTAACAGCGACGGTACATTCAGGGTTAAAAAGACACGGAAAGTGCAATCAATAGAAAGTCTTACCATAAGTGTAGACCCTGCACTTGGCGACCTTGATTTCATAATGGATTTGCAGACAAAGCTTGAGCCTTTCCCTTTTACGGCCACAAGCGTAGACGGCAGGGTTTATTCCGGCGAAGTCGTAATTACGGATGATACGAAATACAAGGAAAAGGATAGCACCATGGACATTACCATTCAAGGGCGCATCGAAATCTTGTAATTTTAGGGAGCTGAGAAGAAATGAACGAAAACAAAGCCGTTATGAGCGAAGAGCTTGCAGAAGGGGAATTTGACCGCTGGGCAGAGGAAATCGGGCTTGAAGTCGAAGACGAAAACCGGGCAGAAAATGATGCAACGGTTTTTGCAAACGGAAAAAAACTTTTCATCCGGGCAATGGTAAAGGGAAATGCAGTTATAAACGAAGATGGAAATCTTGTTTATACGGTTTCAAAAAAAAGCCAGGAAGGATATGCGGGAACGGACATTGAAATTTCCGTGCCGCCGCCTCGCTCTTTCATTGCCACAGGCAAAAAGGATTCCGGGGGAATGCAAAGGGTTCTTTCCGTTGCAAGTGGCATGACCGGGAAAGACACAGGTTGGTTTATGAACCTTGGATTGCCTGACTTTAAATTTTTTATAGGGATTGCCGGACTTTTTTTGATAGACTAGCCGTTACCATTGCAGCAGACGGCAAGGAAAGAAAAGAAAGGGCTGTAGATGGCATTCCTATAATGATTAGGGAAATCTACCAAAACTATCATCTTCCAATGCGGCTACAAGAGCTTTCATTGGAAGATTTGCTTTTTTGGTATGTACCGCTTATGCCTAGTTTGATTCGGATTCAAAAGGGGCTGAAGAATAATCAGCGGACCTAATGACTTTATCCAGGGAGTTAGAGGGGGCTTTTAATTCCATGAAAAGATTTACAATACCCACAATAGCGACAAGGGCGGGAAAAACCGCAATAACCCACATATTATGCCCGATAGAAGCAATTAAGGCTGCAATCCCAAAAAGAATTGCAGAAAAAACAACGCTACCGATAACAAGATTTTTTCTTGTTCTGCTTAAGAGACCTTTTTGCATTTCCAGTGGCAATTCTTCAAATTTCATAACTACATAATAATACAAGGTTTGAAAAATGGCAACTAAATATCAAATACAGACAGAATTTCTTCTTTCTGATAAAGCCAGCCCTGCTCTGTCTGCACTTGGAAGAAAAGGACAGGCATTAGAAAAGGCTTTTGCAGAACCTTTAATGGCCGCAGAGCAGCGTTTTAATGCGCTTGGAGCCGTAGCAAGAAAAGCTGTCGTTGGTACATTCGGAGCCGTTGCAACTTCAGCAGCCGTTGCCATCAAATCCGCCATTCCTTTGGGGATGGAGCTTGAACAGAATCTGGGCGGTACAGAAGCTGTTTTTGGCAAATATGCAAATACCGTACAGGCTCTGTCAGAACAGGCATATAAAAATATGGGGCTTTCCGCCTCGGACTACATGGCTACCGCAAACAAAATGGGGTCGCTTTTCCAGGGGTCAGGCTTGGAGCAGGTGCGGGCAATGGAGCTTTCGACACAGGCCATGCAGAGGGCGGCGGACGTTGCATCCGTTATGGGTATTGATACTGCCATGGCCATGGAATCCATAGCAGGGGCTGCAAAAGGCAATTTTACCATGATGGACAACCTTGGCGTTGCAATGAACGCTACTACCCTGCAAGCATACGCGCTTGAAAAAGGAATAAATTTTGACTGGAAGACGGCAAGCAATGCGGAAAAGGCGGAGCTTGCAATGCAGATGTTTTTTGAGCGGACGGAACAATATGCAGGAAACTTTGCACGGGAAGCAGATGCCACGCTTGCAGGTTCGTTCGGACGGATGAAGACAAACGTGCAGGATATTTTGGCAAACATGGCATTAGGGCGTTCTATAGACGTTCCTCTTGAAAACATGAAGGAATCAGTCCTTTCATTTGCACATAACATCGTACCGGCAATCGTGAACATCATAAACCAATTACCAGATGTTGTTACAGCCGTTGTGGACGCTGTAGGCCCTGTTATTCAACAGGCGTTAGCAGATATTAGAAGTCCGTTTGGTGAAATACTTGTATTAGGCTTAAAGGTTATCCAGACTATCTGGGATTTGAAAGTCCCTATTTTAGCCATTGCAGGTGCGTTTATGGTTTGGCACGGCATTGTTGATGTTATTTTCCTTGTCGTCAAGGCACTTAAAGGCTGGGAAATTGTCATGCGCGTTATGGAAGGAATACAAGCTGCTCAACAGGCGGCTGCATGGGGAACAACCGTTGCTATACAGGCAGAGGGTGCATCCTTGACCGCGGCTGGCATTGGCATGAAACTGTATTCTGTTGGTGCAGGAATAGCTTCAGCTGCTACCGGGGCTTTTACTGCGGCGACAACAGCTTTAACAGCCGCAATTGCAGCCAACCCGATAGGTGCCATTGTCATAGGAATTATCGCCGCTGTTGCAACCTTAACTGCAATCATTGTGCTTTGTGTGAAACACTGGGATTCCATTATTGCCGTGCTTAAAAAAGTTTACGACTGGTTTATGGCCATAGGCGGGGCAATTGCAAGTTTTATAAGCACAATGTGGACTGCCATAACCGATTTTACAAGCAAGGCAGGGGCTGCAATTTCAAAGTTTTTTTATGACATATATGATAATTTTATGACTTTTCTGTTTGGCAAAAACGCCCCGGCAGTAGAAAAATTTATTGCACAAATCTTTGAAAAAATTGGGAGTTTTTTTGCTGGCATTTGGGAAAAAACAGTTTCTTCCTTTTCCGGGATTTGGGAAGCAGTTTCCGGATTTTTTGTTTCTATTGGTGAAGCAATGGCAGGTTTTGCAACCAGTATTTTTGAAAAAATAACCGGATTTTTTGTGCTGGTCGGTGAGACTGTGAGCGGATGGGTTGATTCGATAAAAAATTTCCTACAGCCTCTTTTTGACTGGATAGGTGGAATTTTTGACGGAATTGCCGCTATGTGGCAGGGGCTCGTTGCGGTATTCCAGGCAGAAGGAATTGTTGGCGTTTTCAAGCAGATTGGCCTTGCAATTTTTAGCTATGTACTTTCACCTATAGAAGAAATGCTCCGAGCTTTGGATTGGGTGCCCGGCATGGGTGACACAATAGGCAGCTGGGCTGACAAGATCGCAGAAGTCCGTGGCGGATTTATGGAAAACACGGCCTTTTCTCAGGGACAAATCGCCACACAAGCCCCTACACAGACTGCGGCAGTGGCAAGCAGCTATTCACGGCAGGATAATTACAGCACAAGCAATGTGAACATAAGCCTTGCCAATCAACTGCAAGCAAGTGCCTATGGAAGCGTCGCGCCAGGCGTTACAATCCAGCGGACTTCAAGCGGAACATTTTAATTGTTGGTATAGCGAGTTTTAAAGAACTGAAATATCATTAGCTTAATATGTTTTTAGAAAATGACCTTCAGCAAGCAGCGTACAACTCTCCAAGCGGCAAGCGGCAGACGTTTATTTATGAAAATGTAAGCCGGGAAACCGACCTAAAGACAGCTGCATTCACCTTCCCCGAAATGGACGGAGCACTTATTCAGTCTTTGGGATTGGGCGGGCGGTCTTTCCCGTTGAAGTGTATTTTTTCTGGACCAAAATGCAAAAAAGAAGCTGACAGTTTTGAAAAACTCCTGGAAGAGAGAGGTCACGGAATCCTTGAACATCCCGTCTATGGCAGAATAAATGTCGTCCCTACAGGAAAGATTAAACGGATTGACAATTTAGTAGACGGTGTGAACGAGGCAACCGTAGAAACAACCTTTTCCGAGACGATCGTAGATGATGACAATTCCGTTTTCGAAGTGGCAACTAAAGATGCCCTTGAAAATGCCATGGATCTTTACGAGGAGAGCGCAACCAATGATTTTGTAGACAAGATAGAAACGAATTCACCGGAAAGCAGGATGCAGCTGCAATCCGTGTTCAAAAAGCAGGCAGATTCTGTTTTTAAGGGCATGGAAAAACTCGTTTCCTTAAGTTCCAGTGAAGAAATGAAATATGAAAAATGGTTAAAAGAGGCAAAAAGCTTTATTGTTGGCATAGAAAATGATTTTAATAAAATTGCCCTTTACGCAAATGAAGTTGCAAGGACAATGGTTAAGGTCGCCAGACTGCCCTCAACAATCTCAATAGGAGCACTTGAAAAAATATCAAAGTATTCCGCAATGATAAAGGACATTGCAGACGGCGCAAAAGCGGAACCATTTGGTGCAAGTGCCATCTCCAACCAGTATGCCGCAACAAACCTTTTCCTGGGCAGCATGATAGCATCTTTAAGCTACGGTCTTGCAATAACTGCACAAAATGCGAATACAATTACTGGCGAAAATGCAGACGGAGCGGGTGGTTTTTCAAGCCGTTCCGATGTATTGAAAGCCTTGGCGCAAGTTGCGGAGATTTTTAATGAATACAGCGGATATGTGGATTCGCAGAACAAAAAGAACGTTTTTATTGATACCGGAGACAATTACGAGAAAGTTTTGAACGTTGTTATCATTTCTGCAAAAGCCCTGGAAGAAGCCGCATTCAACCTTCCTGTCATGCGTATAATTGTGCTTGACCGCGACAGGCAACTTTTTGAGCTTTTGGCTGAACTTTACGGAGCGGACGGTTTTAACAGGCAGGATCAGTTTATAAATGACAACAAACTGACAGCCGATGAAATTGTTCTGATTCCAATGGGGAGGGAGGTGCGCTATTATGTCTAAGGTTCATACGGTCACAAGCGGTGATTTGCTTTGGAAAATTAGCGTTAGGTATTACGGCGTTCCAGGAAAATGGACGGACATTGCAAAGGCAAACCCACAGCTTAAAGGAAGAAGGACAGCTTCCGACGGATCACCTATTATCAAAGTTGGCGATGTTCTTATTATCCCTGATTCATTGGAAGAAAAAAAAGATACTTCTCCTATACAGGCAAAGCAGACCGTTGTTTTGGATGAAAGCGCAAAGCAAGACCTTGCCCTTTTTTGCGACGGGAAGAGGTTTACTGGTTTTACAGGATATACCGTTGTTTGCAGCGTTGACACCTTTGATGCCTTTTCCTTTTCGAGCGTATGGGATGCTGAAAACAAGGATTTAAGGGAGCTTTTCAGACCTTTTACTTATAAAGAGTGCGAAGTTTATTTTGACGGTGACTTGATTTTTAAAGGACGGCTGCTTCCTGCTGTACCCAGTGTCCAGCCTGATTCCAAGACAATAAACGTGCAGGGCTATCCTCTTTGCGGGGTGCTTAACGATTCAGCTTTGCCGGATTCTTTATATCCTCCTGAATACAACGGTCTAAACCTTAAGCAGATAGCAGAAAACATCGCCGGGGCATTCAGTGTGAATGTGCTGACAAAAGTTGATGTAGGGGGTGCTTTTGCAAGTGTGGGGATTTCCCCTGAAGACAAAGCTCTTGATTTTTTGAAAAAACTTGCAGAACAGCGTGGTGTTTTTCTTTCCAATGCACAAGACGGTTCTTTGCTTATATGGAAGCCGGAGCAGGAAGAGGTGAGCGCAACGTTCAAGGAAGGGGAAAAACCTTTTGTTTCATGCGTTCCCGCGTTGAACGGACAGAAAATGTACAGCCATGTTACAGGCTTTACCAAAGTTTCCGAAGATGCAGATTCTGAAAAGTACACATTTGAAAATGATTATTTGATTAAAAACGGTGTTTTGCGCTGCTATTCAAAAGTTATGCAGGACGTAGATTCAGCAGGGCTTGAAAATGCCGTAAAAGCAATGGCCGGGCGCATGTTTGCCGGAGCTGTGAAATATACTTTGACCGTTGCCGGGCACAGAGATAAAAACGGCAAGCTCTACCGCAAAAACATGATGGTGAGTGTCCTTGCCCCCGATGCAGAGATATACAAGGAAACAAAACTACAGGTTGACGAAGTGCAGCTTAAAAGGAGTGACAGCGACGGCGAGCTAACTGTTTTTTCCCTTGTTATCCCAGGGAGCCGGACAGGAGAGCTGAGCGAGGGGTTTGCATGGGAAGAATAGGAAAGCATCTAAAATCTGAAATCAGCAAGTATATCGAACAGACGATAGAAACGCGGCTTAACTTCAAGCAGACGGCATTAACATTTGCCCCCAGCGGTGATGATTCGCCGCCGTTAAGAAGCGACAGGGTTGTACTTGTAAGCATTGACGGCAACGGAAAGTTTGCTGCCGTTGGCGTTCTGACAACTTCACAAGGGGCAAAACCTGGAGAGAAAATTATATATTCACGCAGCAAAAGTGGTGACATAAAGGCAATTCTGTCGCTTTTGAATGACGGCAAGGTGAAACTTGAAGCACCCGAAGAAATACTTCTCAAAACCGAAAAGGGCATGAAAATTGAATCCGGTGACAATATAGAAATAGATTCACCAAAAGAAGTGTCGGTTAAAGCGCAAAAAACAACGCTTACAGGTGGACAGCTTAAATGCAGGGGGACTGCAACCCCCAGCGGAACCGGATGCTTTTGCGCACTGCAAATATGCCCTGTCACCGGGGCACCGCATTCCGGTGAGACTGTTGAAAACGCATAGGAGAAAATGCAGAAATGGCAATGAATGGAGATGTTTTAGGAACTGCAATTGCAAACGCGATTGTTGACCCTTCTGCAAGCGGAGAAGGAAGGGCGCAATGCGAGGCATTTTGGAAAAAAATTGCGAATGTGATTGTTTTGCATGTCCAAGACAATGCGGAGGTTTTGCCAGGAATCCCTGTAGAAGGGGATGTCACGACCGGAACAGGAGCTATACGATAAAATGGAGTTGAATAAAACTGACTTTGCCGGGGACGTGCTTTTGATAGATAAGGAAGGTTCCGGGGAAATTGTTTTGGAAAATGGACTTATAAAAGATTGCCGTGATTTTTCGACCGCAGCATACCTTTCTTTGTTCGGCGGAAATAAACGTGACAAATCAGGGCAGACTAATGAAACTTGGTGGGGCAATTTGATTTCGGGAACGAAAAAAAATGAAAAGCTTGTTTCTTCTTTTTATGCAATTGTAACAGGCTTACCCCTTAATTCCATGAATATAAAAAAAGCCGTTGCAGCTGTAAAGGATGATTTGGAATGGTTTGTTGACGAAGGCATTGCAGACGAAATAGATGCTGCAATTGAGGCTACCAATGCAAAGACGGTTCAGCTTGCAGTTGACATTAGAAAGAACAGAAGCAGCATTATGAAAGACAATTACAGTTTTCAATGGCAGGGGGGCCACTGATGGCATACGAAAATAAGACTGTTGATTATGTTTACAACCTTATAATTACTTCTGTACAGGAAAAATTCAATAATAACTTACGGCTTTTGCCAAAAGCTTTTATTGTTGTGCTTGCAAAAATTTTAGCAGCTATTTATATTATTCCATTCAAGCTCTGCGGCTGGTTTCTGTTCCAGATTTTTCCAGATACAGCAAGCTATGATAAAGTTAATGTTTTGGGGCATGTAATACAGCCCCTCGTAAAGCTTGGAGACCAGTTTGGTGTCTCTCGTCCGATGAAAGGCAAGTCATGGCAAGGAATCATTCTTGTTAAGCGGACGAGTGAAAACAAGTCCGTTGTTTTAGGTACACAACTAAAAAGCGACACGACAGGGTTTGTTTATTGTGTTTCCGAAAGTACGGAGCTTTTGTCCGATGAAACGGAAGTTCCTGTATATTGTACAGAAAACGGCTTGGCCGGGAACCTGGAAGATGGCGACACACTTACTTTTGTTAATCCCATTGATTTTGCGGAAAAGGAAGCCGTTGTTACAGAAACCGTACAGACTGGCACTGACGATGAAACAGAAGAAAGTTACCGGCGCAGAGTTATAAACCGCTACAGTACACAGCCGCAGGGAGGTGCTTTGGCTGATTACAGGAATTGGGCTTACGACGTTGCAGGTGTTTTGCAGACATATCCATACAATGATGAAAATTCGCCGGGGGGAGTAATTATATATGTTGCCGGTACCACTGATTTGTTCCCCACACGAGTGCCAAATTCTGCACTTTTGATTGAAGTCGGGAAAGCCTGCACTTATGATCCTGATACTGGAATTCCCAACAGGAAGCCAATAACTGCGATTCTTGATCCGCAAGGAAATGAGACATATCCGAATGTTAAGCCCGTTACAATCGTTCATTTTAACGTGTACATAACAGGGCTTACAGGCATTGCATCCGAAGATTTTGGCGAATCCGTAAAACCAGAGCTGGAAACATATTTCAACAACCGTGAACCGTACATAAGAGGGCTTAGCAGTGATAACAACCGTACAGATTCAATTCTGCGCAATTCGCTTATTTCTACTGTGAATAACATCGCCCTAAGCAAAAAAGCCACTTTTGACACCGTAAGCATGAATACAACAGGCCCTGTAATTACAGAATACAACCTTGACAAAGGAGAGCTTGCGGCACTTGGAGATTTATACATAAACGGGGTGCTTTATGAGGGCTAATTTTTTTGATGCAATAAAAAGCCTTCTTCCTACAGGCAATGCATGGAATTTGACACAAAACAAGAATCTTCGCAAACTGTTTGAGGCAATAGCGGTTTTGCCCGAAGAGATACGCACGGAAATTGAAAATGTGTACATGGATTATTTCCCGGATTCGACACGGTGTCTGGAAAGATGGGAGGAGGTTTTTACCGTCATTTTTACACAGGCAGAACTGGAGCAACGGCGGAATTTCCTAAGCCTTCTTTGGAGCGCAAACCAAGGCGGGCAAAGTTTGTATTTTATTCAGTCTGTTTTGCAAGGAGTTTTTCCTGATATTACTGTAGAAGAAAACATTCCTTGTTCAAACCCCAGGGAATCAAATATTGCATACTTTTGTGTCTGTGGCAATAAGACAATGGTTTGTGGCAACAGAAAGGCTGTTTGCAATTACCGCGAAGGTGACGAAACTTTTGTTCCGACTATTCTGCGCAACGGAACTACAGGACTTTATACAATACCTAATGACGAAAGGTATTGGCAGTTTTGCTTTTACGTGTGCAAGAGGGTTGTAAGAAATTCTAGAAACCAAATTCTATACATTGAAAAATTACAGATTCCGATTCTGTATAAAAATTACATAGAGTATCTTATTCTGCGTATAAAACCCGTGCATACAGTCGCGGTTATGGCAGTGGAATGGGTAGAATAAAGGAGAAGAAAAAATGCTTAAGATTGATGCTAATTATACTGATTACAGGGATGATACCGATCCAGATTATCCATTCGGGAAAGCGATTCCTGCAAGCACTACAGACAGTACAGACGGAACGCCTTGGCTGGATAAAATGTTCAATGATTTGCATGGTGCAAGGACTGCTATTTTTAAGAAAGCCTTTGGCAATACACGGCAACCGCTAAACATCCCGGACAACATAGAAAATTCAGACACTCTGGATGCAATTTTGAAGCTTATCCAGGATGCTTTCTCTTTAAGGCTTTTCAGCGTTGAGATTTCCGGAACAGAAACAGTTGTAAACTGGGAAACTCTTGGCGTGTCTTATGATCCAGAAAAAAGATATGCCGCAATTGCAACCCCGTTGGGGAATTATGAAGAATTTTTACCGTTTGGAACAGAATGTAAAAATGACGGTCTGCATATTTATCCACGCAGATTGATAAACGGAAAAATTGTCCCTGGAACGCGGCATAAAAAATGGGGCACAAGAAAATGGGGAATTGGAAAGTGGAATGATTACGATACAATGCGCGTAAATCTGCAATTCCAGGAAATTCTATAAACAGCGGTTTATTCCGCAAGGAGAAAAACATGGTAGGAATACCAAAGTATTGCCAGACAAAAAAAGACTGGCAAAATGCCGTTGATTACGCCGTAACGTATAATACAGGCAAAAGTGAGATGTATAGCCGTCTTGAACATTTAAGAGACGACCACTACATAAACGTTCTTAAAGAATCCAGCAAAGGAAAACCGGCAGAAGAACAGACACCGGACGATTACGACCCCATAGACAACCCGGCAGCAGAAAAATACAGGCTTGGTTTTACTGATAACGAAATTGATGCTTTAATGGAGGCTTTGAAATGAGCTTGAAACTTTACAAAGATTTAATAGACGACTGTTCCGTTGCTTGTATTCCAGAAAGCGGAAATGTGAAGTCCTTGAAAACTGCATTTGTTGAAAAAGCAAATCCGTTTTCTTATTCAGAGGACATTCTGAACTTTGCAGAAGGTGTTGGCATTCCTATTTGGAACGGGGAAGTGTGGCAGCAGATTGTAAACCAGGAAAGCTTTACAATGAACCCTGCAAACTTGCTTGATACAGGAAATGAACTTGTATTTGGGAACGACTATTACGGCTATATCTGCATGGACAGCGGAAGCCCGGAAATCGTCTTCTCCAAGAATGATTCTTTCCCGGACGGTTCAGCAGCTTTAACTTCCAGAAAGTTCTGCCATTTTTACTATGGAACTATCCGCAAAGTATCAGATGACGGCTTATGGATTCCGATTGATTCAGCTGGAAACAAGTTTGGATCGAGCGGCACAAAATGGCAGGATAATGTAACCGTCGGAATTGTACCCAATTCTGTATGGGATTTAAAGCACAAGCCGAAAATTTCACACCCAGGGCTTGTAGAGGTGAATGGCGTTTGGCTTGGGGCTTTTCAGGCAAGTGCAGAAGAGGCATTTACTTTCATGAGCGCAACAAACGGCTTGCATGTGACCAGCGGAAAGTTAGCTACAAAATACGGGGCAATACCTGTTACTGGAACTGAGGGAATGAACCAATTTACGTTCAATGAAATTGCACATAAGCAAGGTTTGCGATTGCCTCGTTATGAGGAATGGCTCGCCGGAGCGTTTGGAAGTCCACAGGGTGAAAATGGAGCCAACAATTATGCATGGGCTAAAACTACTAATACTGCACGAACCTTTACAGGTTGCAGTGTTAATACATCTACAGGAGCTTATGACGGTATAAATGGCGTAAAGCCGTTTGCTATTAGTGCCTATAATTTGCATGACTGTGTAGGGAATGTATCTGAATGGACAAACGATTATTCAATTAAACAGGATTCGACTTCATGGGCATGGCAGAATGTTTTAGGCGCAGGTATGGGACAAGCGTGTTTGCCTTTCTCTGGTGGCATGTCCGCTCTCATTTGCGGGAACAATTGGGATGACGGCGTTCTTTGTGGCCCTCGCTCCGTGAACTTGGACAGCAACCCGTGGAATGTGAATGTGCTCATCGGGGCGCGGCTTGCCTGTGACGCAGCGTAGCTGCGTTCTGTTTTCTGTTTTATCTAAAGATCTGTTTTTTCTTTAAAGCTGACAAAATGGACTTTTATAATAAAGAGAAAATACCTGCCGGAAGTGTGTGGAACTTAAAACTTTTTCAGAAGTTCTACGATTTTGACGCATACATCGAGCCGATTATAGAGCGTTTTCCAGCGTTTGAAAAATCAGCTTGGTGTGCGCAAATTAAAAACACTTTGATAGAAACGATGAAACTGATTTTGGTAACAAACAAAACCCGCGACAAATTGCCCGGATGGCACAGAGTGGACACCAATTTGGAGCTGCTCAAAATCTATCTTAGGCGTATGCGCGAAAAGAAATATCTTTCAACCCGCTCTTATGAAACGGCAGAAAAGCGTCTTGTGGAGATAGGTAAGATCGTGGGTGGTCTTATCAATCCAAAAAATTGATAAAGTTTTTTTGGAAAAGGTGGATAATATATATTGGCGTATTTGCCATTCTCTAGTGGCATGTCCGCTCTCATTTGCGGGAACAATTGGGATGACGGCGTTCATTGTGGCCCTCGCACCGTGAACTTGAACAACAACCCGTGGAATGTGAATGTGAACATCGGGGCGCGGCTTGCCTGTGACAAGATAAATGGTCAAGAAAAAGCATACGGCATTAATTACGGTTTTGTCGTAGTGATACATTTTTTTTTTGTGTCAGGTTATCCTCCTTTGGCAACTATTTTTTTATTGCCTAAAGTCGTTAACAGAATGGGTTACGCGCTCATTCTGTTTTTTTTTGTTTTATGCTACCATGTATTAGGATTGAAAAAAATGGAAAAACCAATTTATAGCGAAATATATGATTTTGAAAATTTATATCAGGCTGCGCATGAAACAATAAGAGACAAACGGTATTATCCTAAAGAATTAAGATTTTCAAATAACCTTGAAGAAAATCTAATCGAATTGCAAAATATGTTAATTTGGCATAGTTATGTACCAGGAAACTATTATAAATTTTGGGTTTACGACCCAAAGAAGAGGCTCATTTGTGCACCAGAATTAAAGGACCGGGTTATTCAAACTGCTTTATGCCGCGTAATTGAACGCTATATTAATCCCCGGTTAGATTATGATTCGTATGCCTGCATTCCTGAAAAAGGAACCTTGGCAGCTGCAAACAGGGCTGCATTATTTGCCAATAAGTATACATATTTTCTTTATCTTGACATCGAGCATTTCTTTGATAATGTCCCCATTTTTCCACTGGAAGAAGTGTATCGCAAAAGATTTATTGATGATTCAGAAATCATGTGGTTGCTGCATACAATATTTATGAATGACTGTAATGGCATTGGAATTAAAAAGGGATGCAGGACAAGCCAGCTTTCTGCAAATGTTTATTTAAATGAGATTGACCATTTTATAAGACATGGGTTAAATGTTAAGGCTTTCGTGAGGTATATGGATGATTCTTTAATTTTCAGCAATTCAGAAGAGTTTTTAAGGGAGTGCCGCGAAAAGCTGTCAAGATTTACAAAAGAAAATTATTTCCTAAAATACAACAATAAATCATGTATCGGAAAAACTTCGCATGGAATAAATTTTCTTGGATTTAAAATTCTGCCCAAATATAAGGTTGTGCGGAAAAATACGTTGAATAGAAGTGCAGAAAATTTCAAGGCGTGGCAAAAAGAGAAAATTGATGACATTTCTTTTTACCGAAGCACAGCCAGCCGTATAGGGCACTGTGAGGGCACTTCAAGCTACAAGTGGTATTGTGACTATTTGTTAAAAGCCCTAAAATTTGTACTAATAGATAAGGATAAAGTTTATAATTGAAACAGCTCTAGCAGCAATTACTCACATGAGTAATTGCTGCTTTTTATCATAAGTTTATCTATTTACCACAAATTGTTTACTGATTGGACACACCACACTTGTTTAGAACATATTCTGCTGTAGTCATTCCAAGAGCTTTTGCGGCTTCCTGAATTGCTTTTTTTTGCGCGATACTGCAACTGATTGCGAGCTGCTGACGGCCACCTAAATATTTTTCTCTGCGGCCTGCATTCTCACGTTTTCCGCCACGCCCAACATTTGAAACTGCTTTTTCCATACAAACCTCCCTTCTTTTAGGCAATGTCCAGCGGATTTTCTATAGAAATGCTTGAAATCCGCTGGTATAAAAAATTACATTGCAAGCAATACGAATGTTGCAACTGTAAAAACAACAGCAATTGCAAAAAGCACTGCTATGATTTTTTTTACTTCTAACATATTGACACCTCCACAATAAAAATTGTATTGTAAAGGCGGGTGCTCTCTTTGAGGTACCCGCCAATCTGCTATTTAAGCAGGGCTAGAATGAATCCTGCTATGCTTGCTATGTCTGCAATCACCGCAAGCACGAGCAGGATTTTTTGAAATTTGCTCATACACGCTGCCTCCTTACCAGCTAATATAAATATAGCATATTCTTTTTTGATTATGTCAATCAAAATCAAATATTTTTTTGTTTTTTTTCAATTTATTTTGTCCATTTGCTGATTGAAGATTTCCTGCATCATTTGTGCTGCATAAGCTGATGCTGGTTCAAGCCATGCATTTTTAGGCGTGTACGTGCCCGCATATTTTAAATTCAGAATGTGTGTTGATTTAAATGAAACATTGTTACCATTTTTCCTAAAAGAAGTTACTTTAAAAATAGAATTGTTCATACGGATAAAACCATGAATCTTTGCAGCTACAAATGCGCGGGCAACATGGGCTGCTTTTTTGCTTTTAAAGTTTGTAGAACCACGGACTACAAGAGGCTTGATATTACTGTAATAATATGACCGGCGGACTTTTTTTGCATTTGAACCGCCACGTGCCTGCGTTGTCGGAATGACAAGATTTCCATTCTGGTTTTTATGCATTCCACCTTGTTCTTGACGCTCCATGTAAGCGGCTTTTTCTGTAATGCCAGTTTCGCTCTTTATTTGGTTCAATTGTTTTACGTTTTGCGCACATTTCGTAAACTGGATTTGTTTTGTCGTAAAATTGTTGCGCAATGTAAAATTTCTTTGTACATTACGGACGGCATTGTTACGGGCGGTTGCGGCAACAATATTAACTGTGTTTATACCGGTTTTTACAAAACGGCGGTGTACATCGGCTGTCACTTGTGTTAATGAAGAAAATATCTTTGTTGACATATTTCATAGGATAGCACAGTTTAAAATTGTTGCTATACCAAATTTATATCGTCAAAACGAAAAAGCTCCGGTTGCCTGTATTCAATTAAAGCAAAGTCAGCAAGCTTCTTTTTTGCATTTCGATTGTTTGAAACCCATGATTTTAGCATAGAAATTGCGGCTGCCTGTGCGTCTTGTGTGTTCTGAAATATTTCTCCTTGTGGCGTTGGATAATACGAACGGATAAAACGCCCCAGCTTACAGTTTATGCTGAAACAAAAACTAGCTTTTACTCTATAAACTTTGAGAATAACCTGTGAATTGTTGTGTACTTCATTTTTCTGAAGAACAACCGGGAGCGTAGCTGTATAATTCATTAGCTTGGCCAATATTCTAAAATTGTCATGCCTAAAAATTTTGCAAGATGATGTTCAAATTTTGCTCCTTTTGATTTTTGCCAGTTAGGTAGCATACAAATTGCATTACACTTAGTAAGCTGCCTAATATCTTCTCTCATATAGTCTGCATACGTTGGCTTTTGCTTTTTGTATGAAAAATCCCTTTCTAAGCCTTTTGCAATTTTTACAGGGTTCACTATATGGAACGGAGCGAAAAACCGCTGAAAAATATCTTCTTCTGCCGCCATAAAATTATTTTGCCAATTCTCTACACCTGTAATTCCGCCACTTATATAGATTACGGGGTATTCACCAATATAATTGACAGGTTTTCCGTTACAAAGTATCATCTTGTTTATCCTCTATTACTTACATTTTTGAAGGTTGCTGCATATACATTTTTGTTTATATGCAGATCCATATTTATACTTACTTATCTATTTTTGAATTTTCCGCTTCTTTCTTGGTGCAAACCAAAACGGAATCCCTCGTGAAAAGCTGCTTTTATTTCTTCTTCGATATACTCCAGATGATGTTTTTTGACATATTCATTTGCATACTTTAAGCCTGTTTTGTTTTCTGCTTTTTTATAAAAAGTATCAATCTGTTTGGCAGCATTTTTTAATGCTGATGAAAGCTCTTGTAGTTCCATTTCATTCCTCCTTCAAGAATGTTCTTGCCTTTGTTTCTAGTTCATCATATTCTGGTGTTGTAAAACCAATAAGCTCTTTTCCGAGTTCTAAATAATCCCTGATTATTTCTTTTGCTTTTGCCAACTTTACATCTGCCGATATGTCACGGGTTGTTTTGACACGATAATTTTCAATTAAATTCATTGTTTCCAGTGTTATGGTAGACATATTTATTTCTCCTTTTAGATTTTTTTGCCGCAAAAAGGGCAGTAAGTAGGGATTATTGTTTCCTTAACAATTTTGTTTGCAAAAGTTCCATCTTTTTTTTGATAGCGGTGGGTAGCTATTATTATAGGAACTTCCCCTTTGTCAAAAAGAAAACAAGATAAAATATCCGCATTTTCATCTCTGGTATTTTTTCTGTATACTTTTATTACTTCTGATAAACAATTACACATTTTTACCACCTTAATTTGTCATTTCTTTTAATACCTGCCTAAACAGTGCTTTTGCAAAGTTTGGCGGAACTGCATTTCCGATTTGTTTAACAACATCAACTTTTGTTCCTGTAAAAACATAATCTTTTGGAAAGCCTGTTGCGGCTGCCAGTTCATGCGGCTGTAACATTCGGAAGCCTAGTTCAATTCCGTTTTTATCAGTTCCGACAAGTGCGTATCTGTCTTTTGTAGTAATGGTTGGAACAGGATTTTTAATAGAAACTGCATGGCCTGTGCCGTAGTATTGAACAAGCATTGGCTGCACAAGGCAATGCTCCTGTTTTGTACAGATTGTAGAAAGCGGTTCTGTAATTTGCCTGTTCCGCTGTTTAGCTGATGTTTGACCTATAGCTGTTATAAAAGGCTCCACAATGCCATATCTATTTGAACAATCTAAGGTTGGAACTGGTTCATTTATTGGATGCACTCTATTGTCGCCTTTATTGTATCTGCAAAGAAAAGGCATAATAAGCATGTGATGCGCGCCGCTACATGAAATTGTAGAAAGCGGTTTTTCAATGCTTTCAGCATTAGATTGACCGTATAACCGTGCGATAAAAGGAACGGCTGCTTCACCCCAAAACTCATGGATGCCGTATTCAATGCGCCGCATTGTTGCAGCTGCCAAAGGCTTTTTTCTTTGGCTGATTATTTGACAAGGCAAAGACCAGTCTATTATTTCGCTTGCTGGTTTCCAATCAGATAACAGTAAATCACCGCCTTTTGTATTTGTCGGATTTGGCCATAAAATATGCTTGCCGCAATCTTTTCTAACAGCCTGTATAAAAAGCCGTCTTCTTGAAGTTGCCGCTCCATAATCAGCCGCACAAAGTACCTGGTAATCAACGATATAATTAAGGGATTTTAAGCCATTTATAAACGCGTCAAAAGTCTTTCCCTTACATTCTTTTATGATTTTGCCGTTTGAATCCAGCGGTCCTCAAGTTCTGAATTCCGGCACATTCTCAATTATTATTCTTTTCGGACGCAATTCTTCTGCAAAACGCAACACTTCCCATGCAGGGGAACGCATATCTTCAGAACGAGGTTTTCCGCCGCGAGCTACAGAAAAATGCTGACAACCTGGACTTGCCCACATTAAATCAGTGTTTTTGGATGCGGCTAATGTATGAGGTTCAATATGCTGCACATTTTCACAGCGATGTTCTGCAAACGGATAATTCTTTGCGTGGGTCTCAATCGCGCGTTCCCAATGATTTATTGCGCTCATGTTTACGTCAAAATTGTAATCATGTGCAGCTTCTATCAATCCTGTAGATTCACCGCCGCCACCGCAAAACATATCAACGATGTTAATTTTTTTCATACAAACCATCCTTCTTTTCTCTCTTCTTTTTTTTTTCAAGCCACTTTTTTTTATATATGTAGCTTGGATCTGTGTGCTTACTGGTGATTACCTTCCACAATGACAAAGGACCGCCTTTGTCATTGGTCGCAATTGTTTTATGAGACAGCTTGTAAGCACGGCAGGATTCGTCAAAATTTCTTGCCAATATAACACCCAGCAAGCTAATCCAATTTTCCGGCATTAGAACACCTCACCGAATGTTTTGACCCGCCTTTGAAACTCTTCTTTGGTTAGGCTAATAGTACCCCCCCCCCAATGTCATAATCAAAATCTTCCCGTTTCAAACGCGGAGTCATTACTGTTCCGTGAAAATAAACATCATCTTTTGAAAAATCGGGGTCAGCCATTCAGTTTTGATTCACATGTAATGTATTTCATTGCATAATTTTCCCTCTGTTTGAGAAGTGTTTTAATTTGTTTTGGTATTTTCACCTTTTCTCTCCTTTTTTACAGTTCTGGATTTATGAACGGTTGCCATAAACTGAAATTATGACAACTGCCATCATTAGGGCAGCCTGTTTTGCTTCGACGACAATTAGAGCAATTTCGATTTTCAAGGGGAATCCCAATCGGGTTCTTCCGGCGGTTGTGCGTAGGTTGGCGGTCGCTGCTTAAATTGCGTTGCAGGGCCGTTTGTCTGCGTTTTTTCTGCGCTATCACCAAACAAAGCGCCGTCATTCTGTTGCTGGGCTGGCGCGGTTTCATTCAAAGTTTGCAAGCCCTGTTCAGAGAGTTTGACATTGAAGAAAACAAGTTCCGGATAGTTATTTATTTTTTTCTGGCGGTAGTCAATTTCACGATAATCGCGTTTTAACAAGCGTACAAACTTATTGCGGGTCAAGGCTTCTTTGCTTTCGTCTGAAAGACCATAATATTTCAAATAACATTCATAGGCCTTTTGAACTTCTGTATAGATTCCGCCGGACAAATCAAATACCAGGCAATCATTAACAAATTTATCGAGGTCTGTTTTCTGCTCTTCGATATAGCGGCCTTTATAGCCTTCACATTCCGGGGAAAGCGGAATTTCACCATGCAGATTGATGTTCAAATCTATATAAAACTCCATAAAATATTTGACAACAGCCGGAAATTCCGGGCGTAAATAGTTTATAAAACCTGTTGCGGTTTTGCCGCCTTCGCCTTTTTTGTGCTGGATATTGAACGGAATCACAACCATTCGGGAAATTGCAGCTTCATCGTGAGCGTCAAAGTTTGGCGAATAGTTGGATGCAATAATAATTTGCGCGGTTGGAATAAAGTCGTGCGGATCGCGATACAATCCACGGGCTGTTAGAGTGTCGCCACCTGTAAGCTCTTTCCAGAAAGATGTGTTAAGTGAAGCGTTGCGGGCAGTTTCCTGTGCGAATGCACAGCATTTGCCTTCCAGCTTTGCGATTTCTGGGTTTGCTTCGTTTCCGCTTGCGCGTTTGAATCCTGTTGAAACAAGTACATCAGATTTTACTCGGGCGCACATTCCTTTAAATATTTCTTCTACAATGTTACAGGTTGTAGACTTACCCGTGCCGCCTTTTCCTAAGAAAATGCCGCCGTATTTAAAGCCAGTGTTACGGCTGGGGACGAGCGATAAATAATAAAGCAAGGTTTGAAGCGTTTTTTCGTCTTTGAAATTGCCCTTCATAAACTCCAGAAACTTTTCCGGCTTTCCAGCTTTGCGTAATTCTTCTTCTTTGTATGGCAGCATTTCGCGGCGGTATTCTTCCGGGCGGCTTTTTCTGTATTCGATTTCTTTACCAGAAAAATCTACTACACAATCTAAAAGTGTGAGCGTTTCGCGCATTTGCGGGCCGTCAAAAGGAACATTTTCACGGAATACATCGGGCTTTAAGCCGGACAAATCCTGGGCAAGTTCTACACGGAAACGGCGACCTTCCAGCTTTTTAACAAGGTCGTTTATAAGGCTTTTTTTATCAAAATGCTTTTCAAGATATTTAAGCATGAGATTAAGCAGAATTGTATAAGCTGCGCCTGGTGCGTCTGGTTCACGAACCCAAACATGACCGTTGAAAAAATACCAGCGTTTTTCACATTCAACATAAATTAAGCGGCCCTGCAACACGGATGCAACTGTAAGAGCGGCAGAGCGTACACCCTGCGTATTTAGGAACTGCAAAAAATTAACATCGTTTTCCATTTTGTCATAATCAATGGAAACAATGGTTTGCTGTTCTTTTATGTTGCGCAAGATTTCACTTGCCGGAATAAGTGCTTTTTCAAGTTCACGGCGCAAGTAGTTTGAAACGCCGTATTTTTCGCATATTTCAAGAATAAAATAGGGGGTAATATTCGATTTTTTTTCGAGCTGCTTAACAGTTATATTGCCTTCGCCCCATTTTAAGATTTCGTTTATTGTCTCTTTGTTTTTACAAGCCTTAACACAGGCAAGCGCAAAAAGTTCTGTGTCTTCTTCGTCCAGTGAGTTATATTCAACTTTTTTAAGAAGCGAGCGCAAGCGTTTAATGCTCAATGTGTCATAATCAAGCCATAGAGTGCCGTGAATCTCTTTTTTTACTTCCGGCGTTTTATAAAGCTGCGCATTTTTGATTGCTTCAATAACAAGATCTGCACGACCTGCAAGAATTGCTTCGTCTGTGTCTTTGTATGGCACATTATCCGGCAAAATTGCAACTTTGATTTGTCCTTTGAATCCAGCTTTTAAGAGCTTTTCGGGAATGCTTGTTTTGTATTTGTCGGTTTCGGCAAAAGGTATTAAACCGAACATTTTTTGACCGATATAATTATTCTGCGCGTTGTCTTTGTCCGCAAAAAAAGTGATTTCTGGAATGTTGTTAGGAATAATAAATTCCTGTGCCTTTGGTTCTGTAAGACCGTTTACGCCGCAAGTTGAATAAACGTTTTCAATTCCAGCTGCACGGCAAGCGATAGCGTCAAATTCACCTTCAACAAAAACAACAGGTTTTTCTTTTGGCAAAAGTCCTGGCATTGGAAAAGGGCTTATTCCTTTTGTATTTACTTTATTGCTTTTGCCGCCTAAATAATAATTGAGCTTAAAGCCAGAAAAGCCCTTGAAAACTACGCCGCTTGCTTCCCAAAGACTTTTATTTCCTTTTTCGGGATTGCGTCCGGGGATGCCCGCGCCAACGAGCGTCTGCCAGCCAAGTTCAGCTTCGGCGATGGTGTAGCCGGGCCAGTAGAAAAAATAGTTTACCATGCGGTCGCGCACTTCAACAGGGTATGATTGAAGCTGATTGTTTGTTTTAATCTGCGCCCGGCGGTTTAAATACTTTGTAACTTCTTCATTGCGTGATTTATGGCGTTTGAAATAATCTGCCAGCTTTTTAACACAATCTGGATCAGTCGCAAAATCTTCTGTTTTGCGTGTTTTTGGAGCGGATTTTTTAGGCAAAACAGGCGTTGTTGATGCGCCGCCAAAAATGCGTTCGATTTCCTTGTATTGTTCAGCCTTATCTGCGATTCCCTGTAATATTTCTACAGCATCGTAAATATCACCATGAATGCCACACGAATAACATTTAAAGTGGTCTTCAAAAACTTCACAAGACGGGTTCTTGTCTTCATGCGAGGGGGAAAAACAGCGGATTAAGCCGGGCTTACTGGCTTCAATCCCTTTTGCCTGTAAGTATTGCAACAAATTGTTTTTATATTTTGAAAACTTCATACTATTTTACAAGAGGTTTAATGCCCCCCCCCATTTTCTGTGTTGCAAGATACGATTTCACCGCCAAATTCTTTTTTCAAGAGATGTACAGCCAGCGGGAGTTCGTGCGACTTTGTGAAATTTGCAGTTATCAGCTTTAATTCCTGCGGGCTGTACTTTGTGCCGTCTTTGCAGAAAAGCCAGCCTGACACTTCATCATAAGCAATGCGTTGTTTGAGAGTTTCTGAATAAATAAAGTGCCATTTGACTTTCTGCGGTTCCATCACTCTTTACCTTTGTGGAAGTTTTTTGTTGCATACGCAATATTGAAAAAATTCTTCTGGATAAAATCTACACAGCGGATTGCATCCGAAATGCTTTCGAATGCAACTTTTAACTTAAGCGGATATGAATTTTCTTCGTATTCATTCCAATCTAAATACTTAGGCTCTGCATTACTCATGTGAGTAATTATGTTTTCTTCTGTTTTTTCCCTGGTACTTTCATCAAAATCCGGGGTTTCATTTTCTTGCTTATCAGTTTTGTATTCGTGCAAAATTTTTGTTGCAGCTGCATTTGTTCCACCGGCTTCGTTCAGCTCCTGCACTTTACCAGGCAACTTTTCTGCATCAACGCTTCTGAGTTGTGCAAGAGCGCGGGTTTTTAATGAACTTGTATCAACGCCAGCGGCTTCTGCCTGTTGTCTAACCCGTGTCCCTGCAATAATATCAGAAACATAACTGATTGGTTTTGCAAGCATGTCTGCAATTTCTTTTTGGGAAAGTCCTTTTTTGAGCATTTCAGAAATGGCCTGTTCTTTGTCCTGGGCAGAAAGTTCCGTGCGCTGAATGTTTTCCACCATTTGCAGTGTCCATGTGTTGCCTGTGCGGACACAACATTCGATAAGTCCAATATCAACGCCCTGTTTTTGAAGCTCTTGAATTGCACGAATCCTACGGTGTCCACAAACAATTTCATATTTGAGGCTTCCTGTTTTATCATCTAAAACGCCCGGTTTTACGGTTATTGGATTAAGCAAGCCGTGTTCTTGTATGCTTTTTGCAAGATTCTTGATTTCTTCCCAATCGTATTCCTTACGGACATTGCCAGTTTGCTCCGTAAGCTGCGAAAGCGAAAGTTTTAGTACGGTCATATTGTTGTTTGAAAACTTTCCCATATTTACACCCATTCCTTACCTGTTACGGTTGAAATAAAATTCATCATGCGCTTTTCCACGGCTGAGGGGATTGAATATTCCGGGTTCTGTACCAGTTTTTGAAAACTGTTTACAAGCGGAATTGGTTCTGGAATAAGAAAATCCTTGAAGGTTTGTTGGTACTGTGCCCAAATGTTTCCCGGATCACGCTGTTTATTGTAAGCATTGCAGACAACAAACACTTCTGAATCCAGGCAACATTCTTGCAGAGTGTCCATATATTGTAGCGTTGCCTTGTAATCCAAGGGTGAACATTTGCCGCTTACAATGATTGTGTCAGCTGCAAAAACAGCGTTCCTTGTCTGTGCATTCCATGTTCCCGGTGGGTCTATGATTATGTAGTCATATTTTTGCACAAAGTTTTGACGGCGGATTTCCAGCTTTAGCTTTGTGTCCATGATGTTTGAAAGCATGGACAAATCCAGATCTTCCGGGATTATAGAAAGCGTTCCCCCACTTGTGTGTTCTTTTAGCAGGTACGCTTCTACATCGCGGCCTGTAAGAAGAAGTTTTGAATTCTGGTCTTGCAGAACCTTTCCGTAAACTTCGGAAATACTGCAATTCGGGTCTAAGCCTATAATAAGAACTTTCTGACCGTGGCGGTACAAAAACTCTGCAAGCAATATGTTTAGCGTTGTCTTGCCTGTTCCGCCTTTTTTGTTTGTTGTTGTAAGTATCATAATACACTCCTTATGTTTTCCGCTTTTGGTTTGGTGCTTTTAGAATGGTATTGGTTCGCCGTTTTCGTCATATTGCCGCGGTGAAATTTCATCAAAATTTGGTGCTTCGGGTGCATCTGGATAGGCAGAGCCGGATGCGTTTTTTGAATCAATTCTTTTTCCCTCTCCTGGTCTGCGCAACGGTTTTACACGGTTTGCACGAATTTCCATTCGTGAATATTTTTTGCCGTCTTTTTCCCATGAAGATGTTCTGAGTTCCCCTTCAACTATAACTTCACGCCCCTTCGTGAATTCTGCAAGGTTATTTTTTGCAGGTTCGCCCCAATAGCTGACTTCAAAAAAATGTGTCTGTTTTACCCATTGTTTTGAATTACGGTCTTGATAGTCTTTGTTGCTTGCCAATGAAAGTGTTACAACGCAACTGCCGTTACTCATCGTATTCATTGAAGCGTCTTTTGTAAGCCTGCCTTGCAAAAAAAGTGCATTTATATCACTCATAGTTTTCTCCTTCCGGGTTTTCCGGTAATTTATATTCCGGGTGAGATTCCACCCAAGACATCAAAACTACTTGATGGCCACTGTAAGAAACAGGACCGTCGTGTTTCATAACTTTTGTGTAAAAGCCGCAATAGCTAAACTCAAAGTCAATTGCAGCTTGAAACAGGGAAGAATAATATCTGCCGTCTACGTAAACTGCATGGCAAAAATTATTGCGGTGTGGTTTTGGATTAAGAACTTTTTTATACAAAACTTATTACCCCTCCTCCCTATCAAGCAAACATTTCTTTATTTGCTGCAAGGCACTTGTAGGATATAGGAATTTCTCCATGCAAATTATCACGCAAGTGTATATAGCGTGTTATCAAATGCCAGATAAGGAACGGAGCTTCGTTCATGGCCGCATGAATGAAGTTAGGAGGAAAAGAAACACAATGCTCAAGCGGAACGACAATTAACCTGTCCTGTATGCCAGGTGCCAGTGGACTGAACTTAACAGGATAGCATGAGGTCATTAGAATTTGCGCTGTAGGAGAAAATCTCCTTTCCTCATTTGAGTACAAACGGCGATATGAGATAACATTGCTTGCGGTAAGATGATGAAAAGTGTCAGAATCAATAACTCTTTCGTGGTTTAAGCCATCCAATATCGCAACGTTTTTGTTATCCAGAGCAACGTAGGCAGCCAGGGGAGTTTTTTCTTTATAGCAAAAAGTTTCAGCAGGCAGTACACTGGCTGTTTTACCAAAAGCATGAAGTAAGATTTTGCATAAAAGGCTTTTGCCGGTTCGGGCATTGCCCAAAAGCAGTAAGCTATATTTATTGGAAATGCCAGAAGGTATAAGAGACAAAAAATAAAGGAATGTCTGACGCGTATTTTCATCAGGTATTATCGTTGAAAGAATTTCTGCAAGATACCCTTGAGAGTGAGGCATTCTGATTTGGTCTATAGTATATGGCAAAATTTCCTTTTCTGTGCATGGGGTTGTATGGTGAAAAACTGGTCTATGTCCTAAAAAATCCACAAATCCATCCGTTAAAAATAATTTTTCCATTATTTTACCTCCTGCAATTCAATTCCTGTAAAAACAAGCATTAATTCACCATTTACACGTTTTTGTTTGTAATCAACGAATTTTCCCATGATTTTTTGAACGCGTCGGACAAAGGTATTTCTTGAAAGGCAATTTCCACCGCTCCAGATTTCGTAATGTTCATAGAGTTCTGCGGCTGGTACAAAGCCAATTTCTACAACCTTGCAAGTTTCAAAAATGAAGTTTTTTACACGCATATCTTCATCAGAAAAAGCAGAGGCAGAATTGTCGCCTGCCGCATTGCCGACAACTTTTTGTATTGCAGACCGGGTTAAAAGTTTCTTTTCTCCCAATTCTTCAAGGTGTTCAAGGATGTATCTGTTAGCACGGAACTGCGCGATTTCAAGACGCTTTTTTTCTTGTTCAAGTTCTGCATCAAGCGTTAAGGTGTATGTGCCTGTTTTTCTGATTGCTGGAAGAACTTCATTTGTTACCCATCGCCGGAATTCTTTAGCAGTCTCTTTTCTGCTCATAAAAATTGCATGATAAAGACCCGGTTCGTTTATCAAAATCATTTCTCGATTCTGACCTGCTACGCTAATTGAGCGTATCAGCTTTTCGTCATCATCAAGATACCTTGTCATATCGTCTGCCGCCCTGTACTCCAATGCCTTTGCAACGTCTTTTCCGACAAAATACGATTCATTGTCTATTTGTAATGTACGGATAAGTAAGTCACCGAATGCCCATGTTTGGACAGTTTTTGTTAAAAGGGTGCTTGAATTATAAGCTTTCCTTGTAATTTCAGGTAAGTTTTCCGCGTTTTTTGTGCTGTTTTTAGGCAAATCCACTTAATACCCCTTAAAAATAAAAAAAGCCGAAACAGGATGTCGTCTTTCCCATTTCGGCCAAAGCGGAAAACATAAAGGGTTGCCCCTTATGTTTAGCCACTCGTAAAGGAAGAGTGGCTAGTAAAGACGACATGAACTAACAACTCTTTGCTTTATATCTGACTTTAAAGGGTTTTTTTGACATTTTTTCCTATATTTACTTGACACATTTACTAAAAAATGCTAATGTAATATAACATTTTAATATTCTTTAAGATGGAGCCTCGCAAACGGCTCCTTTTTTATTATTAGGCTCCGGTTCATTTTCGGGGCAGGGGTATTTTTTCGATTTGGAATATATTGCTGCAGACTCCATTCCTTATTTTACGGAAAGCTCGCGCATTGTAGAAGAAGCGGGTTGCCGTCTGATTGAACTTCAGGTTGTTCCCCAGGGGGGCAATGTGAATGTTACCGCCGTAATAGCGTCGCTTGACCCTAAAAAAGATATTGGTGTGTCGGACTGTTCAAAGGTTCAGCGCGCCCTTATGCCGGCTCTGATTGCATTCCTTGGAAAAAGCGAGGACAATGTTTACATGAGCGTCTGTTCTCCGGGGCTTGAGCGTACCATTCGCAATGCCGCTGAATTTTCATTCTTTACCGGAAGGGAAGTTAAGGTTTGGGACAGGCAGGTTGGCGACTGGGTTCCTGGAACCATCGAAAGTTCTGACACAGAACATCTTGTATTAAAAACAAAGGAAGGTTCAAAAGACATTCCTTATTCAGATATTGCAAAGGCAAAATTTTTACATTAAAAGGGAGGCTTGATATGTCAGAAATGGCAGATGCAATCCGTGCGCTTTCTGCAGAGAAAGGAATCAGCGAGGATTCAATCAGGCAGACAATTGAGAACATGATTAAGGCGGCTTACAGGAAAACTTATCCTGCCGCTGGCG
>JAGCDP010000031.1 GCA_017651065.1 Treponema sp. | reverse complement strand
TGTCATTGCGAGCGAAGCGTGGCAATCCACATTCTAGATTGCCACGCTTCGCTCGCAATGACGTTATTTGTTTTATGAATAAGTTTAAGAAGACACTAATCATCGCACTTTTCTCGCTGTTTTTCCTGTTCGAGCTCATTGTAGTTGCAATGAACATTTATACAAAAGGACCGGCTCACAAATCACTCAAAAACAGCGAGCAGGCCTTTGCAATTCCATGGACAAACAAAGGCTTTATAGCTCAGGGAATTACTTTCGACAAAGCTTCTGATAATTTTTATCTTACAGGCTACATGAAAGACGGCACTGCTTCACCGATTTTTGTTGTAAATAAAACTTCCCGTAAGCTTATAAATGCAGTACGCATGTCAAATCCTGATGGAACTGCTTTTACAGGTCACGCGGGCGGTCTTGCATTCATGAACAACAAGATTTACGTTGCAGGCTCAAGTGACAGCTGCTTTTATGTTTTCAGTAAATCATCAATCGAAGGCGCACAAAAAGGCTCTTCTGTTGCATATCAGGAGATCCTTGATCTTAAAAACAGCGGTGATGGCATAAAGGTTGCCTACTGTACTACAAACAACGGACTCATTTATGCAGGAGAATTCTACCGCGACCCTCAGTATATTCTTTCAAAAGAACACGAGGTTCAGACACAAGACGGACTTCAGCGAGCCCTTGCAGTTGGCTTTGAAATAAACGCAGACGGAACAACTACAGCAAAGCTTGCCTACTCTACTCCAATACAAATCCAGGGAATGTGCTTTGACGGTAACTATGCATACCTTACAACTTCCTGGGGACTTGGTAAGTCTTATGTTTACAAATACGACCTTAGCAAAATAGCACAATCAGGCACAAAAATGGTTTGCGGGGAATCTGTTCCTTTGTTTAACCTTACAATGTCTAACATGGAAAAATGCTACACCCTTCCTCCAATGGCCGAAGAAATTGAATGTGTAGACGGACGCTTTTACGTAACAAATGAGTCTGCTTCAAACAAATACATATTCGGAAAATTTACCGACGGAAAGTGGTGTCTGAGCTACGAATTTTAATTAAATTACACTAGTAACAAACGCATCAACAAGTCGTGAAGCTTTATTGATAATATTGTTGTCAGAAGGAAGCTCAAAAAGACTGCCAGCACCTGTTTCGGGGTTCTGGCGGATAGTTTCCTTGCGCACTGCAATGTAGGCATCGAGCTGCTGAAGAATAAGGCTTGTACATGCACTTGCAAGCTCTTTTATTTCTTTTTCTGATTTATCTTTTATACATGTAGCAAAAAGGGTTTTTATATCTTCCGAAATCTTTTCAATCTGATTCTGTACTGTTTTAAGCGCATTTACATTAAAATACTGCTCTGTATGAACAAAAACATACATTTTGAATAAAGGTTCAGAGTCAAACAACGAAAAATATCGTGAAATAAGCTTTTTAATGGCAGCCTGAACTGTAGATTTTCCTGAATTAACAGTTTCAAGCACTTTCTGAGTTAAAAATTCAACCTTAGAAATCTGTTCTGAACAATAGGTAATTGACGCATCGTACATGGCATCGCGGCTTTCAAAATGGTTATAAAGCGACGCCTTTTTAATTTCAAGACTGTCTGCAACATCTGCAAGCGAAGTTGCACCCGCACTTTTATCAAAAGCCGAAGTCAAAAAAGCCTGAATAATTTTTTCCTGCGAAATATTCTTTTTACTCATACTATAATTATCGGAAACTAATGATTGTTAGTTTAATGAATTTGTTATTTCGACAAATTCTCACTATTTTGTCGAAATAACTTGTCGTTTTTGTTAAACAGTTATATAATTTTAACTATGGAATTTAAAGAAACGTATACTATCCCAAAAATGATTAAAGATTCTGCAGACAAGTATGCAGAAATCAATGCACAGTACAAAAGACAGAAGAATGGTGAATTCATTCCTGTTTTGTACCGTGAAATGTTCCAGCTTGGTCTGGATTTTGGTGCTGCTCTTATGCAGCTTGGACTTAAACGCGAAGAACCAATTGGTCTTATTTCGGACAACCGTGCAGAATGGATGCAGGCCGACATTGGAATTATGAGCATTGGTGCAATTGATGTTCCTCGCGGCTGTGATGCTACTCCTCTTGATCTTGAAAAAATCCTTTCTATAACTGAATGCCGCTTTGTAATTGCAGAAAACAATTCACAGGTAAATAAAATCCTTGGATTACACGACAAGCTTCCTAAAATCGAACGAATCATCACCTTTGATACAGAAGATGATGTAAAGCCCGAAGTAAAAGAAGCAGCAAAAGCAAACAAGGTTGAGCTTAATTATTTTGACACCCTCATAAAAGAAGGCCAGAAATGGCGTATTGAACATCAGGGTGAAGTAGAAGCCGAACTTGAGAAGGGAAAAATTGACGATATTGCAACAATCATCTTTACTTCGGGAACAACAGGAACTCCAAAGGGTGTAATGCTCACTCACAGAAACTTCCTTACCCAGCTTGATGAAATTGTTGAACGAATCTTCCTGAACCCTGGTGAATGTGCTTTGAACGTACTTCCTGTTTGGCACGTATTTGAACGCGAAGTTGAATATGTAATCCTTATTCAGGGTTGTGCAATCACTTACTCTAAGCCTGTTGGTTCAATTCTTCTTGCAGACCTTAAGAAGATGAATCCTTCTGTACTTCCAGCCGTACCTCGTGTATTCGAAGCAGTTTACGACGGAATTACAAAGAAAATGCGTAAGGCAGGCGGAATTGTAAATGCAATGTTCAACTTCTTTGTTAAAGTTGCAATTACACACAAACGCATGCAGCGCAAGATGTTTGATCAGAATCCTTGTTTTACAACTTATATAACTCCGGTATGGTGGATTTTATTCTTTATCCCATGGATTTTGATGTTCCCTCTTTACTGGCTTGGTGACCTTATTGTATTCCGCAAAATCAAGACAATGCTTGGAAAGAACTTCCGCTGCGGTGTAAGTGGTGGTGGTGCTTTTCCTCCAAATATTGACGAATTCTTCTGGGCAATCGGAATTAAGGTTCTTGAAGGTTATGGTCTTACAGAAACTGCTCCAATTGTTTCTGTTCGTCCTTTTGCAGCTCCTGTATTCCGCACAATTGGTTCTCCAATCCGTGGTGTAAAGGCAAGAATTGTTGACCCACAGGACGGATTCATTCTTAGCCGTGGTAAAGAAGGCGTTCTGCAGATTAAAGGTCCAACAGTAATGAAGGGCTACTACAAAAACCCTGAACTTACAGACAAGGCATTTACTCCAGACGGCTGGCTCGACACAGGTGACCTTGCAATTCAGACAATTCACGATGAGCTTATCATTAAGGGACGTATTAAGGATACAATCGTTCTTCGCGGCGGTGAAAACCTTGAGCCTCTCCCAATCGAAATGAAGCTTGCTGAATCTAAGTTCATTAAGGCTGCAGTTGTTGTTGGTCAGGACAAGCGCTTCCTTTCTGCACTCATCCTTGTTGATGAAGAAGAAGTTAAAAACTTTGCAGCAGAAAATGGTATGCAGTACGACACTTATGACAACCTTTTGAAGTCAGACGAGATTCAAAAGCTTTATGAAACAGAAATAAGCAACCTTATTAATGCAAAGACAGGCTTTAAGATGTTTGAACGAATCAACAAGTTCACACTTATCACTAAGCCGTTCGAAGTTGGCGTTGAGCTTTCTGCAAAACAGGAAATCATGCGCTTCCGCATTAATGATATTTACAAGAAAGAAATTAACGCAATGTTCGCCGAGGACGATGACTAATGAACATTCACCTTTTGGAAATGCCGCTTGATTTTGGCGCCAGCAGACACGGTTCCGACATGGGACCTTCTGCAATCCGCCTTGCCGGAATAAAGGAAAGACTTGAGTCTCTGGGACACACAATTTCAAATCATTCCGACATTTTTTCTGTTTCACCACAGGAATATGAACAGGTTGGCAATCCAAAAGCAAAATATCTTAAGCCTATTACAAAGGCATGTACAAAGCTCGCTGAACGTGTAGAAAAAATCTGCTCAGACGGCGAGTTTCCGCTTATTCTTGGCGGCGACCATTCAATTGCACTTGGCTCTATTGCGGGTGCAGCTGCCTTTGCAAAAAAATCAAACAAAAAGCTTGGCGTACTTTATGTAGATGCGCACGGCGATTTTAATACTGCAGAAACTTCGCCTACAGGAAACATTCACGGAGAATGTCTTGCAGCCTGTGCAGGACTTGGTCTTAAAGAACTCACAAATCTTTATTACGAAGGCCGCAAGGTTGATCCAAAAGATATTTGTTTTGTAGGAGTGCGCGACCTTGACCCTGGCGAAAAAAAGCTTATGAAAGAAGCTGGTGCAACAGTTTTTACAATGAGCGATATTGAACGCCAGGGCTTTCCTGCAATTGTAAAACAAATTACAGTTTTCTTTAAAACTCACGCCGATTATATTCACGTTAGCTTTGACATGGATGTTTTGGATCCAATGTTTGCACCTGGGACAGGCATTCCTCTTCCCGGTGGATTAACAAACAGAGAAGCACTGCTCCTTATGGAAGAAATGGCTTCTACCAAAAAAGTTTTATCTGCAGAAATTGTCGAAGTAAATCCTATTCTTGATGTTAGAAATCAGACTGCGGCGCTGGCAGTTAGTCTTGCATCACGACTTTTGGGTGAAACTCTTTACTAAGATTTTATTTATTTGAATTATTCAGGAATTCAAGATATTCCTGTTCTTTTATAGGTTTACTGAAGTAGTATCCCTGAATGTAATCAACACCAAGATTACAAAGATATTCAAGCTGATCTTTTGTTTCTACACCTTCTACTACAATTTTGAGTCCCATTTTTTTAATCATAAAAATCATGTTTTCGAGCAGAATCTGGGCATTTTCTTTGTTAGGATTCTTTTTTTCAAAAACAGGCCACAAAAGACTCTTGTCAATTTTTATTATAGAAAAGTCGGCACGTACAAGCTGCGAAAGATTTGAATAGCCAGTACCAAAATCATCCATAGAGAATGAACAGCCGTGATTTATAAGATCCTGCATGTTGCGCTTGAGCCTGCGTCCGGAAGCAATTGCAATAGATTCTGTAATTTCAAGATTAAGCGATGAAGGATTTATATCATATTTTTCGAGCAGTTCCTTCATAATTGAGGGGAATCCAATATCTACACTTTCAATTGCAGAAAGGTTTACTTCCATGTGCATAAGGCCGCGTTCAAACAGTTTCTGACTCGACATGAACCTGAATACAGATTCAAAAATCTTATAGCTGAGCGGCATAATAAGGAAGTTTCGTTCTGCAACAGGAATAAATTCTTCTGGCGAAATAAAGCCAAGTGTTTTATCATCCTTAAGGCGGACAAGCGCTTCACAGTTTGAAAACTTCTGCTCCCGAACATCCCAGATTGGCTGATAGTACATTTCAATTCCATCGTTGCGGATTGCTTCCTGCAGAATCTTAAATATTGTATCCTGGCGGGTACGGTTCTGTAAAAGCTTTGTGTCTACACGATGAACAAAATCTGCTTCGTCTGAATAAGTGTGACATAATTCAACAAACTCCAGCAGCTGACTTGCAGAGCCTTTAGTATCAGGGTCAAGGAACGGAGTATCTGTAGGGTACCTTACATAATCAACATGTGCATTCAGGTGAATCTTTGTATGCTCATTTATTTCCCACGATTCATGGAAACGCTCAAACAAAATGCGCATATATGTTTCCATCTGTGGTTCGTATTTACCATTAAAAACAAGAGTAAGCGAATGATGATTAAGCTGGAAGACCGGCTGTTTAAACTGTTCTATAACAAACTGCTTTACCTGCTCCAGAATTTTTATTACTCCCTGGTCGCCTGTCTGTTTTCTGAGTTTTGTAAGTTCTTCCATGTCTATATTTATAATGAAGAACGGTTTTTTCTTGTTGAATTTATCGGAAACTACAAGCTTGAGCGCGTCGTAATTGAAGGCACCAGATTCCTTATCAAAATATTCAGCCGGATTTCCAAGCGAAATTAAAAGAACAACAAGCATTGTAGAAATACTTACGCTCGAAAAAAGAATCTGCGGAATAAACAGCTGTGTAACACCAAAAACAATCCATAAAAGCATAGAAAAAAGAACATAAGAAGAAACACGCCTTGTTTCTACCTGCCTGAAGCCTCTGCCTGCCTTAAAAAGCGTACTGAATGTTAGGATTGTAATAATCAGGTAAACATAATCAACCATTGGGCCATAAGAATAAACATTATCAGGTGTAATTGAATAATGAATAGGCGCAATGGCAACTATGATTAAACTTATGAAACAAACTGCCCAGGTAAAGATTTTTTCTGCAACTGTAAGCCTTCGCTGATTATGACTTACAACATCAAGGAATATGTAAATAAACATAAAGGTTGCTTCAAAGCCAAAAATAAATCCCTGGTGAAGCAAGCGGACAAGCCATTTTGAGAAAATATCATAATATACAAGGGAAAAAACTGTAGCGTAATCAAAGGCAAGATAAACTGCCGCACTAATCATTATACAGTTGAAAATTTTGGCAGAATGAACGCGGAGCTGAGGTCTTGAAAAATAAAGGATCTCTACAACTACAAGAACAACTGTAGCCGCTATCTGGAATCGAAGATGATTAAAAATGAACGTATTCAGAAAGCCCAAATGAGACGCTCCTTTTTTCCCACCACCTTCTTATATTTTACCACGAAATTCGAAATTTGACGAATTTTTTTATTATTCTACAGGATAAAATCCCATTGTTGCCATAACCTGGTTAAAAAATGCCCAGTAATAATCCTGGTCCTGGCGCAGACGAAGCAAGGTATTTTCATCTTTATTCAGCTTGATTTTATAATCTGGATTGAGCAGCAATTTGTAAAATAAATGATAAACACGTTTTCCATTCGTATCCAGGCTTGAATATGTAAGCGGTTCAAGCTCGTTCATGTCGTCCAGGAAAATGTAATACTGTACGCTGTAGAACAAATCCATAGAATAGTAGTAGAGTCGTTCGCGCATAGAAGTTGGATCATCTCTTGTATTACCCCAGACAATCCATGGCAGAATATCAAGCAGGAACTTGTCTACAGGCTTACTATAAGGTGCATAATTATAAGAGCCCTGGTTCCAGGCGTTTGTTACAAGCTTTCCGTCCTTGTCGTATACAAATTCTCGTCCGTCGTCGTTTGTATATACCTCGTTTTCATCTTCACCCCGCATCCGGTGAATGCTGATTTCATAAGTATTTCTAAGAATAAGATTGAGGATTGAAAGATCAGAATCAGGAATTGGTTTTGAAATATCTATTCCCATTTTTTCAAGGGCAAGTTCCAGCTGGATATTTTCAACATCGACATAACTTTCTTCAAAGGCCTGAACCATATCCATTTTTCCGGTAGGCTGACTCTTTGGTTTTGAAGCACAGGAACAAAGAAGAACAAGTGCAACAGTCAAACAAATAATAACTTTTTTCATAATTCCTCCATTGAGGATAGTATAGCATACCTCAAGACCTTTTTTCAATTTTATATTATACTCACCTCATGAACTTTTCATTCAAACAATTCCTTGTTCCAAACTTTGGAAAACGTCTTGCATTTATGCTGCCTGCAGTCATCCTCATGGGTGTCTTTGTTTCTATACTCGTCGAAATTGGGTGGGGAACAGACCCTGCAAGCTTTATGAACCTGAATATTGCCTGTGCACTTGGCTGGGGTCTTGGAAATACAGAAGTCCTTGTTTACGGCCTCATGCTCGTTTTTACATTTATTTTCGGCGCCCAGATGATAGGCTTTGGAACTCTTGCCAACATGATTCTTATTGGTTACGTAGTTGACCTCTGCCGCTGGATCTGGCGCAACATTGGTTTTGCAGATTTTATAGCAGACTCTTCAACCGGCATCCGCATTCTGATTTTTGCAATCACATTGATTTGTTTTGTATTTGTCGCAGCTATTTATATAAACGCCCAGATGGGTGTAGCCCCTTACGACGCCATGCCCCAGATTATCAGCGACTGGATTCCTAAGGTGCCGTTTTTTATTATAAGAATTTTGTTTGATTTAACCGCAGTGCTCATTGGTGTAATTGCAGGTAAACTTAATCCGGAGGGCGTACAGGGGTCTGCAATAGGGTCTATTGTAATGTCACTCATGCTGGGGCCTGTGATTAGTCTTGTAGGCAGGCCGCTTAAGAAGATTCTTTAGGTGAATAGAGCTTTAATTCCGGGTAGCAGCCCTGGATTAAAAGGAAATGGGTGTCTTGTGTCCAAAGTGGGATATCGTACTTCATGGCAATAAAGGCAATTACAGCGTCTGCTAAAGGAATCTGAAAGCCGTTTGAGCGCATTGTCTGCAGGATGAAACCGGCGCCTTCCCAGTCGTAGTCGTCCATAACAATATTGTTAAAGCCCTTAAATAAAGCAAGGATATCATTAACTTCATTGTCTTTTGCGCCATGAAGTAATTCTGTACGAACCGGCCCACAAATAGAAAACTTATCCGGGGTTATATCAAGTTTAAGCAGCTCCTTTGGATTTTTCCAAAAATCAATAAGAACATTTGTATCAAATAAAATCATATCAACCAAGGCTCCTTAATTCATTCACAGCGTTTTCATCAATGTCCAGTGGACCAATTTCATTTATAATATCTTCCAGTTTTGCTGTTGCCGGCATAATAGGTGGAACATTTTCCCTGATTTTTTTGATAAAGGCCTTGCGGCGTTCTTCCTGCTCTTTGGTTTGGATGAATGTAACGGGGCGGTTCATAATTGTTACAATGCGGTCGTATTCTTCTACAGAAATCAAAACGCATTCCGGCACATTGTTTTTTACAATAACGCGGATTCCGTCTGTTTTGACTTCATCAATAATTTTTCCGGCCTCGCCCTTATTCAGACGACTTATAGGTACAAAAGAATGAATAAGCTTTGCAGCCGTAACATTATCATAATTTGGAATTGGCATATACACCTCCGCTTATCGATATATTTGATGATAAATCTAATAGATATATATGTCAACAAATTGTTAGAGATTCTTCATTTTTTCATAAATACCCTTTACCCGCTCTGCGCCGCTTTTTCCCAGGGTAATTTTTTCCATGCGGTTATTATAGCACGGGCAAGTGATTTTATGGTATATTTATAGTACATGGAGAAGAGAAAATTATCTTTTTTATTTATTATCCTCATCGCGCTTTGTTCATCTAATCTGTTTGCAGAAGAAGAGGATGAAGAAGAAAAGTCAAATTTTGTATATGCCTGTGCTGATGTTTTTGAGAAACTTCATATTCTTCCCTGGCCGATTATATCGCTTGAAAGCGGCTATCCTGAAGTTTTTTCTTTTGATCTGGGGCTTGAGACTCTTTTTATTCCTGTTGCCGATGAAGGCTGCCTGGGAACTTATTTTTGTTTTGGTTATGCCAGATCATTAAAAGATAATTTCTTCAGGTTTTCTGCCGGAATTGCCTTAGGAATGATGGGTTTAATAGATATGCATGGTGGTTGTGGCTATGGTTTAATGCCGAAAAATCATGATGTGCTTCATACATTCTTTACAGAAGCCAGTTTCCGATTAATTATTTTTGAATTTAAATGCATTTATGAAAAACCCCTAAAACCATCAAACCTTGTAGATTATTACAACAATACATATACTGCCAAAGATGGTTATAAATTTAAGATTGGGCTTTCTTTATAGGGTTGTCGAGGCTAATCGTCACAGTGACCGTCGTCAATCATAAATATCTCATTTATTTTACGATTTCCTGAACTTCTGAAAATACATCCTCTGCGTCATGATGATAGAAATATATACTCAAACCATTGCCGATAATATCAACTCCAAGAGCATAGCCTGTTATTCTATATGTCTCATGAACAGTTGGATTATCTACAACAAAAGAATCTTTTCCTGTATACAGAGCATTAAGCCTTTTTCCCTGGCTTGTATATAAAATAATATGTACCCTGTCGTAGTCAAAAATATTTGAGCCGGCTCCTACTATTGGAATTGTTGTAAAAGTAATTGTTTTGGTTTTGTCATCATAATTTGCAACAGGCTTGTTTAGAATGACGATATCTCCGTATTTACCATTTTCTGGTGCTGTGATTTTAATTTCCTTAAAAGGGGCAAAAACATGGTCATAACTGTCGTTTCCAAGATTCCCTTTTACAAACAATTTTAATTGATATATATATTCTCGATTGGCATCTACATACTCATCAATGACAGTATAGTTTCTTAAGACTCCAGTAGTATAGCTGGCATAATTTTTTCTATCTTCCCCAGCCCAATAACGATAAAGTTTTGAAATTGGAACTTTCAGATTGACATTAGTTACATTTATCTGCAGGCCTGTATCGCAGGGAACAATTTCAATTTCTGCTTCGCCTTTGCCTGCTGTTGCAGTTACTGTGTTTGAAAACTCATTATTTACGTTTAACTGATATGTATAATTTTGGCCTTCATTAACATATTCATCTATAAAAGTATAAGACCTTTTTGTTTTTGTATTTTCATAAACCAGCTGTTTATCTTCGTCGTCAAGATCTTGATCAATATAGCGGTATACTTTGACATTTTTCTGTGATTTTTTGAGTTTAAATTTTACCTTAATTCCATTTTTGACTGCTTCTGCCGTTATTGTCGGTGTTTCGGCTTTATCTTTTGCATAAAGGCTCGTAAAAAGAAAAGATTCTGCAAGTAAAAATAAAGCTATTATTTTTTTATGATTCATTGATTTCCCCTTTTATTGACGATACTCTAAAAATGGTATGTATTCAAAGCTGTCTTTGTTTACATGTTTAAAAGTATATCATTCTTTTAGTGTTTTATAATGAAATATAGTAATTATTTTTCCTGTCTCAGGCCACTTAACATATAACATTCATTCAGCCTGCCTTTAAAGAACTTTGTGTGCGAAATTATTACATAAAACAAAAGATCCATTACAATTTCTACCGGAAGAACCACTATGCTGTAGGTTTTGCTGAATGGATAAATCATTGCACCGGTAAGTATAATATTTTTGAACATGTGCAGAAAGAAAATTGGGAAAACTTTTCTTTTGCTGATTACATATATTACGGTATAAACAAGGGCGGCGCTCATGCAGCTTACAATAAATGAAAGCCCAAGAAAAGGATTTATCATAAACCATTCGTGCTGGATTTGTGCCGGATAAAAATACAAAGGCAGATGCCATAGGCCCCAGACAAAACCTATAAAAAGGGACATGCGGACCAGTTTTGTTTTATCAAAAAGGCGGTCTGTCAAAAAACCTCTCCAGCCAAATTCTTCGGAAAAAGGCCCCGAAATTATTCCCCAGAAAAGAAAATAGAAAAAATATAAAGGATTTTTTACTATGAGTTTAAGGCCTTCAAAACCAAGGTTTTCGGCTCCAAAAAGCTTTGCCAGCATCTGAGTTACAAAACTTTCAAAGCAGACAAGTCCAAGTGAAATAAGAATGGCAAGGCCGCATTGCCTGTTTGGCACAAAGCAGCGTTTCATAAAATCTTTTATGCCTTCTTTTGTGTAAAAGATCAGAACAAATATAACTGCGATAAGCGTGGGCATGACGCCGCCGATTGTAAAAAACAAAGAAGCAAAATCAAAAGAAGAAATTGAAGTATTTTGAATGTCGAGCCCGATTATCATAGGCATAAACTGGAAGAGCCAGGTCAGGGCAATTGTTAGAACCAGAAAGAGGATGGTGATGTTTTTATTCTTGTCTTCGTTTTTTAACTGCATGAAGGCCTCCGATTGGGTTATTGCTTCTATTAAAAATTATTATACCATGGGCTTTGGTTTTTACAATGAAAATGTTATTTGAGAGGCAGTAACTTTTGAAAAGTTATGATATTATAATAGTGTATGGAGAAGAGGAAGTTTTATTTAATATTTTTTATTCTCATTGGGCTTTGTGCGGTTAATTTGTTTGCGCAGGAACAGAGTGATGAAGCAAGTGTTGTAGAAGAAGAAATTGTAGAAGAAACTCCTGAAGAACCTGTAGCAAAAGCAGAAAAATCGGATTTTAAAAAAGCCTTTAACCGGGCTATGGAAATAATCTGGCCCTGGCCAATTTTATCTCTCGAAAGCGGCTACCCTGAAGTTTTTTCTTTTGACATAGGACTTGAGACTCTTTTTATTCCTGTTGCCGATGAAGGCTGCGTGGGAACTTATTTTTGTTTTGGTTATGCCAGATCATTAAAAGATAATTTCTTCAGGTTTTCTGCCGGTCTCGCTTTCGGAATGATGGGTTTGTTTGATGTTCATGGTGGCGTAGGTATTGGCTTAATGCCCAAAAATCACGAGACTCTTCAAACATGGTTTATAGAAGTCAGCTACCGATTGATCATCCTTGAAATCAAAATTATCGATGAAAAACCTCTTAAACCTTCCAGCCTTGTTGATTATTACAACAGCACCTACAAGGATGGGTATAAGTTCAAGATTGGGCTTTCTATTTAGTTTGACTCCCCTCCAAAAATTAGATGTTTAATATGTTTGACTTTTATTGGTGCATAGTTTATTATATTAAACATTATGGCAAAGAAAACGGTTATTTTAACTCCAAAAATACAAAAAATACTTTTAGCTGTTGGGGAACAAATAAAACTTGCAAGACTGCGAAGAAAGCTTTCTGCAGAACTTGTTTCTGAAAGGGCTGGAATAAGCAGGGCAACTTTATGGGCTATTGAAAACGGCAGTTCTACTGTATCTTTTGGGTCCTATGTTTCTGTTTTATGTGCACTAGGCTTGGAAAGTGATATTCTTCTTCTTGCAAAAGATGATGTATTGGGCAGGACTCTTCAGGACATGAATCTTTTACCTAAAAAAAGAGCCCCTAAAACAAATAATGGAAAAGAGGTTTTAAATGAAGAATGAAGAAGAAGTTCTGATATATGCAGATTGGTTCCAAGAGCCGATTTTTCTGGGAACTCTTTATTGTGTTTTTGGAAACGGAAAATCAGTTTATTCTTTTGAATATTCAAAGGAATGGCTTTTCAGGTTTTCTCATATAACTTTGGATCCGGATTTATACAATACTCCCGGCCGCCAATATGTACCAAATGATAAAACCTTTTTTGGTTTTCTTTCTGACTGTTTGCCGGACAGATGGGGAAGAATACTTTTAAAACGAAAAGAGGCTGTCCTGGCTGAAAAAGAAAATCGAATTGAAAGACAACTAAATGATTATGATTTTCTAACAGGAATTAATGATGAAACCAGAATGGGAGCATTGAGATTTAAAAAATCTAAAGACGGTTCTTTTATTTCTTCAAATGATAATTACAATGTTCCTCCTTTTGAAAACCTCAGAAAACTTGAACAGGCATCTCTTGCTTTTGAAAAGACTGAATTTACAGATGATAAAGCATTGAATCTTTTGTTAGACCCTGGCTCTTCTCTGGGTGGAGCAAGACCTAAGGCAACTGTAAAAGATGCAAACGGCCTTCTCTGGATAGCAAAATTTCCCTCTCATAGAGACGAATATAATATGGGTGCCTGGGAAAAAGTCACAAGTGATCTTGCACGAATGGCTGGATTAAATATTCCTGAAACATTAAAAAAAGATTTTAATGATAACGGAAGCACTTTTATGACAAAACGTTTTGACCGTGTATATGAAAAGGGTAAAGCAAAACGTGTTCATTGCGCTTCTGCTTTAACTATGCTTGGTAAAACTGACGGAGCAAATAATAAAGATGGTTCGAGTTATCTTGAGCTTGTAGATTTTATTAAATCTAACAGTATCCAGCCAAACAAGGATCTTGAAGAATTGTGGAATCGTATTGTTTTTTCTATTTTAGTTTCAAATACAGATGACCATTTACGAAATCATAATTTTATTTTAACGGAAAGAGGCTGGAAACTTGCTCCCTTATTTGATGTAAATCCTAATCCGCTTGGAAAAGAACTTTCATTGAATATAACTGAAAATAATAACCGGAAAAAACTTTCTTTGGCATTAGACACAGCAAAGTATTATAATTTATCTTTAGCCAAGGCAAAAGAAAATGCAATAAAAATTTCAACTATTGTTAAAAATAACTGGAAAACACTTGCAAAATCAAACGGCTGTTCAAATGCTGAAATTGAAAGAATGAAGAAGGCTTTTGAAGATGAAACTATTTTATAGTGTAGAATAGTATTATCTATGTATATTATAATCCACAAGAACTTGGTGGTGATGTTACATTAGAAGGATTAGTCTGCGGTAGCGCTGTGCAGGGCACGAAGTGGCCACCGCAGAGAGTGAAACGAACGAGGAGGCTGAAGCGAAAGCAAACTATTTTGTAGTTGCAAAATGCACCGACACAAGGATATTAATGGCCTTGGTATGCTGTCTGTTGTAAAGACGCTTAAATTCAAAATTTAATGTTTTTTGAACTAAAACCATCTTTTCTGGATCCTTTACAGAAGGCATTCGGACATTTGTTTCCAGACTTCTTATAGGATTCATTCTTTCAATTG